>QCSJ01000001.1 GCA_003211535.1 Synechococcus sp. AG-670-A05
TTGGTTAGCAGATCGGTGGGATCGTCCACCTCCAGAGGTGCCTTGCCATATTCGGCCTTGCCGGTGGCGGCTTCCACCACACCCCCCAGCTGCTGCACCATCAGCTGCATGCCGTAGCAGACCCCCAGCACCGGGATACCCAGATCCCAGATCGCGTGATCACTGAGAGGTGCGTGCTCGGCGTACACGGAACTCGGGCCACCGCTGAGGATGATTCCCTTCGGCTGCATCGCCCTCAGCTCCTCCGCTGAGGTGCTGTACCCAAGCACCACCGAGAACACCTCGGTTTCGCGCACGCGCCGAGCGATCAGCTCCGAGTACTGGGAACCGAAATCAAGGATGACGATGGCCGGCTGACGCTGACCGTCGGACGAAGGCTGGGACATCGCTCCTGATAGGTATCTGTTGCTCGCGGACGAGCGTCAATCCTTCAGCGTAAAGAAGTGCTTCTCCGCCACCGGCCCGTGCCAGTGCAGCTCCCTACTCCGATCAAACAGAGCTGCTGCAACGCGCATGGGCCAATCGCCATAACGGGCGATGTAGGCCTGGCTGCGCCGTTCCACCGTCGCCGCCAGCAAGCGCCCCAGATCCATCGCCGTGGTGGGAGTCAGCCGTTGAAACGCGTCCTCCACCGATGGCGCAGAACGCAGTTGTCGCAGCTCCTCCAGGCTGAGACCTGCATCGAGTCCCAGGGCCGTCAGCACCTCCAACCGTCCGTCCGCAAGATGGTGGTGGGTGTGAAAAATGCCCCCGGCCGGTTTAATCAACTTGCCGTGGTAACCCAGCAGCAACAGATCCTTCACACCGGCTTCAGCCGCAGCCACCAGCACCGGTCCCAGCCAGTTGCCCACTTTGAGCAGAGGCGACAGCCCCACCCGCCTCGCCAGATCAAGACCGTTTTCACCGATCACCAACGTCAGGGATCCGCCGAACTTCGAATAGGCTGCCAGGGTCTGGAGCTCAGCGAGAACCTGCTGCAGCTGCTCCGGTGCCGCGCTCTGCTGCACCTCCGCCTGGGTTCCGATCAGAGCCAGACCGTCCACCACCCCGAAGGCGGCATTGCTAGTGCGCTCCGCCAGGCTGCGTCCGCGAGGCAACACCGGTTCCACCACCAGGCCGCGCCCCGCAGGCAGCAACGGCACCAACGTGCACTCCAACAGCTGACGGGCATAGGTCGAAACACAGGCGTCACCGCTGGCAGCAAACCGTCCAACCCCCTCGCCCGGTCGAAGGTCCAGACCTTGAACCGCACCAGTGGACCAGGCGACACGGACCCAGATCTCCAGATCGCGGGTGAGGTCCAATCCTGGACCTGGATCACAACGGCTGATGGCCAGGGCCTGGTCTTCGCTCAACCGGGCCGCGGAACGCACCGGCACCAGCAGGGGCTCATCGCCATCGGGCCGCTCCACCAGCTGGTGCGGCTCAAACGGGTTCTCCAACAGCGCCATCAGGGCTGCCCGCGCCGCTGAAGCCACCCACACAGGCAGGGTAAGGCCACTGGAAGTGCTACCTGAAGCAGAGAGTGCGATGGGGAAAGAGACGCTGTTTTCTAGACTCGCCGATTGGCACCCTTCACGCCGTGCAGGACAAGCTCACTCTGATGATCCCGGGTCCGACCCCGGTGCCCGAATCAGTGCTCAAGGCCATGGGCCGCCATCCAATCGGCCACCGCAGTGGTGAGTTTCAGGCCGTCGTTCATCGCACCACGGAACAGTTGAAGTGGCTGCACCAGACCCAGAGTGATGTGCTGGTGATCACCGGCAGCGGCACCGCCGCAATGGAGGCCGGAATCATTAACACCCTGAGCCGCGGCGACAGGGTGCTCTGCGGTGACAATGGCAAATTCGGCGAGCGCTGGGTGAGGGTGGCCCGCGCCTACGGCCTGGAGGTGGAGGTGATCAAAGCCGAGTGGGGCCAACCCCTCGACACCGAAGCCTTCCGCATGGCCCTTGAAGCCGACAGCGTCAAGGCGATCAAAGGGGTGATCCTCACCCATTCAGAGACTTCCACCGGCGTCATCAATGACCTGGAGACCGTCGCCCGCCATGTGAAAGTCCACGGCACCGCCCTTACCATCGCTGACTGCGTCACCAGCCTTGGGGCAACGAATGTGCCCATGGACGCCTGGGGCGTGGATGTGGTGGCTTCCGGATCCCAGAAGGGCTACATGCTTGCCCCCGGGTTGAGCTTTGTCGCCATGAGTGAACGGGCCTGGCAGGCCTACGAACGCTCAGATCTGCCGAAGTTCTATCTGGATCTTGGGACTTACCGAAAAACCGCCGCCAAGAACAGCAATCCCTTCACACCAGCGGTCAATCTCTATTTCGGACTGGAAGCTGCACTTGCAATGATGCAGAAGGAAGGCCTTGAAGCAATTTTCGCCCGCCATGCACGTCACCGCTCAGCCGCCCAGGCGGGGATGAAGGCAATAGGACTACCTTTGTTTGCAGCCGAAGGTCACGGCAGCCCAGCCATCACCGCAGTGGCTCCCGATGGGATCGATGCTGAGCAACTGCGCAAAGCCGTGAAGGATCGCTTCGACATCCTTTTGGCCGGCGGTCAGGATCACCTCAAGGGCAAGGTGTTCCGCATCGGGCACCTTGGCTATGTCTGTGACCGTGATGTCCTGACCGCCGTATCAGCCATCGAAGCTACTCTTCAAACGTTGGGCTCGCACCGCGGCAGTATGGGGACGGGCGTTTCAGCAGCAGCTGCAGCACTCAGCTGAAACAGCATTCGGTGAGAGGGTTCTCGCCATCCTGCGGGTGTAATTCAGTGGTAGAATGTCAGCTTCCCAAGCTGAACGTCGCCGGTTCGAGTCCGGTCACCCGCTTTCTAGTAACTGGTTTAAGTCCTGGGTTTGATCAGCTGCAAAACTTGTGGGCCACTGATTTGTGCACGGCGCTCCTGATCCAAAGCCCTGAGAATCAATGGGCCAGCCTTTGAAAACTGACCGTCCTCTGCAACCAATTTGGCCTGATCAAACAGGCTTTTGGCTGCTTGACAGTGAAAATCTCGCTGATTAGCCGCAGAATTATTCTTCGAAGGGGAGAGCATCAATATTGATTGCGATCAGACTTAGTTGGATCTTACTAGTCATCATTCAACTTTCCAGTTGATCCTTAATCAAGTTCCTGGCTCTTCAGCATTACCACCAAGATCAGCAATCCGATCTCGAAGAGTCGAACAGCGAGATAGATCACCCCTTGCTTCGGCGATGGCCAGAGCAAACTCGAGCTTCTCAAGCTGATGACCCCCCTCGATGTATCCGGAACGGGTCCGGATGGCCAAGTTGTGCAATGAGGAGGTTGATTGGGTCACGGTGCAAGCACCTGAGGCAGGGATAGTGGTGGCCATAGCTACCTTTCTTTTTATTTTGGCACCTCTCGCCACCCTATGCGGCCATGCCCTGACCGTAGTGGGCATGGCCATTGTGGTCACGCTCCTGATCGCTGGACTCTGAGACATCCGACACGTTCGTGGCGTGCAGCAGCTGACGGGTCTCCTGCAACATCTGCTCGATTCCATCCAATGTGGCCAGCTCCTCATCGGGAACGTCATGGACTGACTGCAGCTGCTGACGCACCTGAAGCTCCATTGCCTCCTGCCGTTGCTCCAGCTTCACCAACCGCTGGGTTAAGGCCGTGATGGTCTGCGCCAGGTCTTCAGCGGTACGCGTGATCCTGAACGACACGGAGGAACTCATAGCCGGAACAACACTGCGCTGATGACAACACAGGAACGTCGGTGGCTCAAGATCAAGGAACCCCACGCCACTGCATCCGATGCCCCCTCTGGCAACGCTGCTGATATATACACTTGCCGGCACGACGGTGGGGCTGCTGGCGCTGCTGAGCGGCATTCCCGCCGCTCCACTGGCCGGTGCACTTCTGGGCGCAGGGCTACTGAGCATGAGCGGAATGCTGGAACAGGCCTCCTGGCCATCGGGAACACGAACCGCGCTGGAAATCGGGATCGGCACCGTGATCGGCACCGGCCTCAGTCGAACCTCCCTTGATCAGCTGCAAACGCTGTGGAAACCCGCGTTGCTGATCACCCTCAGCCTGGTGCTTACCGGCATCGTGGTGGGTCTCTGGAGCAGCCGTCTGCTAGGGATTGATCCCGTCGTTGCTCTGCTGGGGGCCGCCCCCGGTGGCATCAGCGGCATGAGCCTGGTGGGCGCGGAATTCGGCGTCGGCGCCGCCGTGGCCGCACTGCATGCGGTGCGCCTGATCACGGTTCTCCTAGTCTTGCCACTGGTCGTTCGGCTGATCAGCCCTGGACAGTGACTATGCCATCGATACCGTGAGTGCAGGTTTTTCCATGGTGTTCTTTCATGCCTCGCTCCACTGTCCATCGGCTTCTCTGCGGGGTCGGCGTGATCGTCGGCTTGCTCGGTGGATCCAGCGCGGCATGGTCAAGCAGCGATACCGAGCAGAAAGGTGCACGGGTGTATTGCTTCATGCGCAGCAGCGGTAATGCCCATGAGGTGAGCTGGAACGCTGCCTACGCCCTGATCAAGCGGCAGAGCCAAGGACTGTTCAAAACATCACCGGAACATGCCTCTGTGATGATCACTGAAGCTGTGGTCAACGACCCCGGCACCTTCCCTGACTGCGGTCAATTCCTCGGCGATCTGTTCGGCGGGGCAACCACCGCAACTGCAGCAAGCCTTGGCAGCACTTCAACCGCAACCCGGACAGACAACGACTTCAGCAGCGATAGTTACGCTGCCGGCGGAGACGAGCGTTACAGCTACTGATCACAGCTGGCCGTCTCGACTCGCCCTAGTCCTTGCTGTGCTGTTTATCAGCGGCTGTCAGGGTGCAACCCCGCCGGAGGCGGACTTAAAGGTATCCAGCAGCAGCTGCTTGGAAAGCCTTTCCTACAACCAGTTGGTCTCCTCCCTGGAGCGATGCAATGCCAGCGTTGAAGCCTTCCCGAATCAACCAGAACCCTGGCGGGACAGATCCCTGGTGCACACCCTGATCGGCAATCACGACCAGGCTTGCCGGGATGTGGGACAAGCCATCACTCGCATGTATGACAACGCGGATCCGATGCTCCGCCATGAACTCAACGTGCGTCAGGCCACCTGCAAACAGCGCCGTAGCATCAACGGCAAAGACTGACGATCCAGCGTCATTCGACGGGGACCCAGCAGGACCTCAATCCGTTCCGCCTTGCTGGCAACCAAGCCATCGACGAGCTGATCCGCCGGTCCCAACTGCAACCAATGGCAGGTGAGCACCGCATCTGGCATACCCAAGCGATGGCATCGATCTTCCGCCTGCGCCACGTCACCGGGGGTCCAGGGTCGCTCCAACAGCACCACGTGCCTGGCCCGATGCAGGGTGAATCCCAGAGCCCCAGTGCCGAAGGTCGCCAGCAGCAGATCCACTTCCCCCTTCTGGAAGCGATCTACTGCCTGCTGCCGCTGCGGCGGACGTTGATGACCAGTGAGCAGGACGCCTCCGAGGTGCTGCTGCAACAACTGCAACGGCTCAACAAAGCCGCTGAACAGCACCACAACCTCACCCGCATCCAACAGCGTTCGTACCAACCGTTCCGCCGCAGAAAGTTTGAACTCCGCTGCGATCCGGCGGAGTGCTGTGAGCACCGCCAGCGGTTCCGCATCAGAGCGCACCTCACCGTTGCGGGCTCGGCGCCGAAAATCCTCCACCACCAGATCGATGCGATGGTCAAATCCGAGGGATTCGGCATCCGAGAGGGTGATGGGGTGCTCCCGGCGTTGCTTGGGCGGTAGCTCCAGCACCTGAGCCTTGCGGCGATGCAGGATCAACGGTCGTGTGATGCGGCGCAACTCGTTGAGCTGGGTGGCGCCAGTGGCCTGCCATCGCTGTTGACCCCTTTTCTCACGCCAAGATCCCTGGCAGTAGCGCTCCTCAAATTGACGCTGATCCCGGGCAATTGGATGGTCCATCGCTGCCAGCAGGGGAAAAAGCTGGGCCGGTCGACCGTTTTTCATCGGCGTGCCTGTGAGCATCCAGATCGCCCGCAGCCGGGGGTGACGCGCCAACCGCAACAGAGCCGCCGTGCGGTTCGCCTGCAGGGATTGAGCGAAATGCGCCTCATCCACCACCAGCAGCGTTCCCGCCGGTGGAAGCTCTGCAGGCAGACGGGCCCAGCTGAACAGGGCAGGCTGGAGATCCACCACATCTGCTTCACGAAGCCAATGGGCATGCAGTCCCGCCGGCGCCACCACCATCAACCTCAGCTCAGCGCAACGGATCATGGCTCGCGCCGCTAGGAGCGCCGTCAACGTTTTCCCCAGCCCCATCTCATCTGCAAGAACGGCACCACGTCTGGCCAGCAGCCAACGGGCCCCGCTGCGTTGATGGGGCAAAGGGCGACGGCCGTCCCTCAACGCCTTCTTCAGATCAGCAGCAGCCACCAGATCACGGTGGGGTGGCAACGGTGGCAACGGCTGGTAGTACCAATCCAACCATTGCTGCAACTGGGGGGTGACAAGGAAACGCGAGCCAAAAGCCTGGAGCAACGCTTCCGCTGCGGCCATGGGGAACTCCCAGCCCCGCGATGGCCCCACCCAACGACCACGAGGTCGGATCCGCCGCAGTTGTGACTGCGTGACGGCGTCGAACGGACAGTCCACGCGGATGAGTCCAGCCGTAGAAAGGTCAAGCCTGCAGGAGGACAATCCGGAGTCAGAAATGAAATCCCCCACAAACCATCATTTTAAATTGGCTAGGGTTGAAAACAATAGCTATTCAACAACCTCAATTTTTTGCCTGAGGATCTCCGAAAATGCAGCCGTCGACACATTGACGCCCGGTGTTTTCAAGGCAAAATTTGTTTAACCGAAAACATTCGGATGCATAACAGGGACGCAGTTTTTCTCGACGAACTCTGCCCCAAATTACGCGTCCGACGTTGGAGACAATCGCTACATACATACACTGGTAAAAGTTGTATTTATTGCGGCAAACCTTCTGAATCCATTGATCACATTCTTCCTCGTGCCCGTGGTGGACTGAGTGTCACAGAAAACTGCGTACCAGCCTGCCTGTCCTGCAACGGCCATAAATCCGATGCCGACGTTTTTGACTGGTATCGCCGTCAGCGGTTCTACGACCCCCGACGCGCCATGGCCATTCGGGCCTGGATGGATGGCGACCTGCGCCTCGCGCTGCGATTACTGCAGTGGGCTCAACCCCAGGACGCACCATTGCCGAACCCGGATGGAGTACTCGGACTGAACTATCAACCGGCCTGAAGATCACCAGACGCGACAGGCGTCAATGGAATGATGACGCTGGCAAATGGACCCCTGAAGGCGAGGGTCCTCAGGTGCCAAGGTCAGCGCTCCGGCCAGAAGAACCATGGCGACAATGGCCCGTGCCGCGACCAGACGTCGTTGGGCGGGTGCGGTCGGCTGACAACTCGCTTTCATAACAGAAGCGGCAAATTTAATACAAATGTACTGATGCTCTCCGAACTTGTCAACCAATCCAAGCCGCTGAAACCCGATGCACGGGTGCTGGTGCTCGGCGGTGGTTACAGCGGCGGCCATGTGGCACGACTGCTCAGGACCCTTGGCACCGCGGTGCGCTGCAGTCGTCGCAGCCTGAACGTGCCGGACGCCGATCTGGTTTTCGACAGCACAACAGGGCAGATCCCGATGCTGAACGACCTGGATGGCATTACGCACGTGCTCTCCACTATTCCCCCGACCACTGAGGGCCAAGACCCGGTACTCACCCAGCTCGGATCACAGCTGCGAGGACAATCACTCACCTGGATTGGCTATCTCTCCACCACCGGGGTCTACGGCGACCGGCAGGGGCGCTGGGTGTCGGAGGACGACCCAGCCCATCCAAGTCAGCCGCGCAGTCAACGGCGGTACGCCTGTGAACAGGACTGGCTGGACTCTGGCCTCCCAGTGCAGATCTTGAGGCTGCCTGGCATCTATGGACCGGGCCGCTCCGTGCTGAACAGCCTGCGGGCTGGGAAGGCACGCCGGATTCTGAAGAACAATCAGGTGTTCTGCCGCATCCATGTGGATGACATCGCCGGTGCCTGCCTGCATCTGATGCATCGGGCCGCTGATGGACCTGGACCGACCATCGTCAATGTCAGCGATAACTGCCCTGCAGCTCCTCAGGACCTAATCCAGTACGGCGCAGGTCTGCTGAACTGTGAGCTTCCCGACGAGGAACCCTTCGAACAGGCCAGCCCTTCGATGTCGGCCATGGCACGGTCGTTCTGGAGCGAAAACCGCCGGGTTCGCAACACCCTGCTGTGCCGCCAGCTCGGCTACTCACTCCTCCACCCGGATTTCAAAGCCGGGTTGCAGGACTGTTTTCGTCAGGAGACTCAATCCCCATACTGATCGCCGATGAACAACCGATTGAAGTCCAGGGGTTCTGAATCATCTGGAGCCGGAAGACCCAAGTGGTCTGTCAGCTTGACCCAGTCCACGATCAACCACTGCCGATGCAATCCGGTAGCAAGGCCAACCAGCATCTAGCCCAGGAGCAACAGCATCAGCACAAACTATGCCTTCACCGTTGGAGAACAACGCTAGCCAACAGCTCCTGATCGCCCTGGGTGATCCCGCTGGTATCGGCATGGAGGTGACACTCAAAGCGCTGGCCAGCAGCAAGCTTCCAGCGTCGCTCCAGCCGATTCTGGTCGGCTGCCGTCGCAGCCTGATCACCACCCATGCCCGCCTAATACAGCAGGGCCACTCAACTGTCGCCGATCCCAGTCGCCTTATCGTTGACGATCAGCCGCTAGAGATGACTGTTCAACCCGGAAAGCCGACAACGGCCGGAGCTGCCGCGGGGTTTCGCTGGCTGACCCGCGCCGTTGAGCGTGTGCAGCAAGGGCAGGGCCGCGCCCTAGTCACTGCACCAATAGCCAAGTACCTCTGGCATGCAGCCGGCCATCACTACCCCGGTCAGACTGAACGGCTGGCTGAACTGGCCGGTTCTCCGCGATGCTCAATGCTGTTCACGGCCATCGCACCCCATGGAACCTGGCGGCTGAACACACTGCTAGCCACGACGCACCTTCCCTTCAGCCAGATCGCCGCAACGCTGACACCGGACCTGGTGGAACACAAGCTGAACGTGCTGCTGGACTTCTGCAAGCGGTTCCGTCCCGACCCCCATCTGGTGGTGGCAGGGCTGAACCCCCATGCCGGCGAAGCGGGTCGGCTGGGCGATGAAGAATCAACTTGGCTGACACCATTGCTGGAACGCTGGCGCCAGCAACACCCATCCGTGCAACTGGATGGCCCCGTCCCTCCCGACACCTGTTGGCTGAACGCTGCGCGGGCCTGGAACCAGCCGCACTGCTCCGGCCCAGATGGCTATCTAGCTCTGTACCACGATCAGGGGCTGATCCCGGTGAAGCTGCTGGCGTTTGACGCCGCCGTGAACACCACCCTAGAGCTGCCGTTCCTACGCACCTCACCGGATCACGGCACCGGATTTGACATCGCGGGCCGGGGAATCGCCCGCTCGGACAGCATGGTTGCTGCCCTGCAGGCGGCCTGGCATCTCACAGGGGCTCAGGCCGGCCGAACGCGCATCAGCACCTGACCAAATTCCACGGGAGTGCCATTGTCCACCAAGATCTCCACAACGTCTCCGCTGACTTCGGCTTCTAGCTCGTTCATCAACTTCATCGCCTCAAGGATGCACACCGTCTGGCCAACATCTATGCGATTACCAACTTCGATGAAGGGTGCCTCTCCCGGTGCAGGAGCACGGTAAAACGTCCCCACCATCGGAGCAGTGATCTCCAGCAGATCACTGCGGGTTGCTGTGGCGGCAGGTGGTGGGGAGGCTGGCGTGGCAGCGGCCGGCGCTGCCGCGACAGCAGCGGGTGACGGCATCACTGGGGCCATGACCGCCTGTCCAGGCAGGTTGCGGCGGATCTCCAGACGGAAGTCATCCCCCTCCAGCCGAAATTCCTGGATGTCGCTCTCGCCCAGAACCTCGAGCAGGCGGTGCAGTTGTTCGTGATCCAGCTGCATAGTCATCCGTTCTCACGACCCAGGTAGCTGTCGCTGCGAGTGTCCACTTTGATCTTCTCGCCGACGGAGAGGAACAGAGGCACCATCACCTGAGCACCGGTTTCGAGGATGGCGGGCTTGGTTCCACCGGTGGCGGTGTCGCCTTTGACGCCAGGATCGGTTTCGGTGATCTCCAGCACCACGGAATTGGGCAGTTCCACTTCAAGAGGACTGCCGTTCCAAGACACCACGTTCACCTCCATCCCCTCTTTCAGATATTTGCGGCTCAACCCGATCTGATCGGCCGTGAGACGGGTCTCCTCATAGGACGACATGTCCATGAAGACGTAGTCCTCTCCCTCCATATAGGTGTGCTGGAGCGACGATTTCTCAAGCAAGGCCTGGGGAAGCATTTCACCGGCGCGGAAGGTCTTCTCCACCACGTTGCCGGTCTTCACCGCTTTGAGCTTAGAGCGCACGAAGGCAGATCCCTTACCCGGCTTGACATGAAGGAACTCCACCACACGCCAGACGGCACCATCGATCTCAATCGTGGTGCCGGTTCGGAAGTCGTTGCTGGAGATCATTCCGGCCGAACGGTTCAACGGACTATACGGCTGTGCCAAAGTCCCGTCAGCACTGGGGTTCACCCTTGGCCCATCCGCGTTTCAAGGCCGTTCTGGTCGCCTTGCTCGGCTTCGCCCTGATCAACCTGGCAGCCCCAGCTTGGGCCGCACTGCCCCAGGGCAACGCGGTGAAGGATCCGGCGGCGATCCTGCGGGATTCCCTGCCCTTCCAGCAGGAGGACATCCGCGAACTGCAACATCGGCTGGAACTCACCAGCGACGATCTGCGGGCCAAGCGCTGGGGTGCCCTTGGAAAAACCGTGTCCCGCAGTGAAGCGCTGCTCAGCACCAGGCGGAATTCAATCCTCGAGGCGGTTCCCGCGTCACGGCGCGATCGTGCCGAGGCTTACCTGAAGCAGGTTGATCAGGACCTGCAGGCAATGCAGATTCAGGTCAACGCCGTTGATAAGCCTGGCTTCATCCGCGATCGCCGCCAGACCCTCCGTCACATCGGTGATGTGGAAGCTCTGCTTGTGGAGGACGGCTTCCAGAGAGAGATCCCTTCGGAATTCGATGCCCTTCCGCGGCTCCAGGGCCGCGCCACCCTCACCATCAGCACTACGCAAGGGGATCTGACCACCGTGGTGGATGGTTACAACGCGCCCCTCACAGCCGGTGCCTTTGTGGATCTGGCCCAAAGAGGTTTCTACGACGGGCTTCCCTTCATCCGTGCTGAGGACTTCTACGTGCTCCAGAGCGGTGACCCGGAGGGTCCGGAGATCGGGTACATCGACCCCAGCACCAAACAGGAACGGCACGTGCCCCTGGAAATCCGTGTTCCCGGGGAAGACGACACGATCTACAACGAAACCTTTGAGGATGTCGGTCTATTCAAGGCCACCCCAACCCTTCCCTTCGCCACCCTCGGAACCCTGGGCTGGGCCCATTCGGATAAGGCTCTGGACGATGGCTCCTCCCAGTTCTTCATGTTTCTCTACGAGGCCGAGCTGACCCCAGCTGGACTCAATCTGGTGGACGGCCGCAACGCAGCCTTCGGCTACGTGGTGGATGGCTTTGACGTGCTCGAGGAGCTTGGGGTGGATGACTCCATCGTTTCGATCACGGTGACCGACGGTGCCGACAGACTGTTGAGCCACGCATGACTCCCACCCTGGCGGAACTGGGGGAAGAGGAGCTGCTAAAGCGCCTGGCCCGGTTTGCTCCGCCGGGACAACTCGATGACGACACCGCCTGCCTTGGATCAGATGCCCGACCGCTGCTGGTGAACACCGATGTACTGGTGGACGGCATCCATTTCAGCGATACCACCACCGCAGCCGTGGATGTGGGCTGGCGCGCCGTCGCCGCCAACCTGTCCGATCTGGCCGCCAGCGGTGCAGTGAGCATCGACGGCATCACTGTGGCCCTGGTAGCACCCGGCACCACTCCCTGGAGCTGGGTGGAGGGGGTGTACGACGGCATCAATGCTGCCCTTGAAAAACATGGCGGGACGCTGCTGGGGGGGGACTGCTCCTCCGGGTCAAGCCGCCTGCTGTCGGTCACTGCCCTGGGACGTCTCGGACCCCTGCGGCTGCTGCGCAATGCCGCCCAACCTGGCGACGTGCTAATCAGCAGCGGGCCCCATGGCCTTAGCCGCCTCGGTCTGGCGTTGCTCCAGAAGGAGCCTCTAGTGCAAACCAACAGCCTCAGTGCAGAACTGCAAGACCAGGCGATCAGCCAGCACCAACGTCCCCGACCGCGCCTGGATGCCCTCAACGGCCTGCTGGCCTGCAAACCCGCTGAACTGTCGTGGCGGGCCGGCGGCACCGACAGCAGCGATGGACTTCTTGCGGCTGTTCAGGGGCTCTGCAGCAGCAGCGGCACCGGGGCGCAACTGGACCGCAGCCACTTACCCAGGCCTCAGGAATGGCCTCACGGAGACCTCTGGGACCGCTGGTGCCTGGCAGGGGGAGAAGACTTCGAGCTGGTGTTCAGCATCCCCCCGGCCTGGGCCGATGCCCTGGAAACGACCTTGGCCGGCTGTCGACGCTTCGGCCAAATCACTGACAAGACAGGTTCGATTGTCTGGAGTGACGACAAAAAACCTGTCTTGGACGGGGGCTTTGATCATTTCGCGTCGTCCTGACTGACGACCCAAAGAAATCCCTCCCCGAGGGAAGGGACGATCCATCAATGGAACCGGATCACTTCCAGTTGCGGGCCACCACTTCTGCCAGATCGACGACGCGCTGGCTGTAACCCCACTCGTTGTCGTACCAGGCCAGGATCTTCACAGCCTTCTCACCCATGGCGTAGGTGAGGTCGGCATCAAAAATGGTGGATTCGTTGGTGCCGGCGTAATCGGTGGAGACAAGGGGCAGGTCGCTGTACTTGATGATGCCCTTCATGCCGTTCTCCGAGGCAGCCTTGATAACTGCCTTCACCTCATCGACGCTGGTGGCGCGGGAGGGGCCGAAGGTCAGGTCAACAGCGGACACGTTCGGGGTTGGAACGCGCATGGCGAAACCGGTGAGCTTGCCCTTCACCTCGGGGTAGACCAGAGCCACGGCCTTAGCGGCACCTGTGGTAGTAGGAACCATGTTCAAAGCAGCAGCACGAGCGCGGCGCAAGTCTCGGTGGCTGTTGTCAAGGATTCGCTGGTCACCGGTGTAGCTGTGGATGGTGGTCATAAGACCCCAGTCGAGACCGAAGTTCTGGTCCAACACCTTGACGATGGGGGCCAGGCAGTTGGTGGTGCAGCTGGCGTTGGAAAGGATGTTCCAATCCTCATGGCGGTACTGATCTTCGTTGACGCCGACCACAAAGGTGCCAACGCCATCACCCTTGCCAGGGGCGGTGAGAATCACTTTGCTGGCACCAGCCTCGATATGCAAGCTAGCTTTCTCATCGGTGTTGAACACTCCGGTGGACTCGATCACCAGGTCGACTCCCCAGTCTTTCCAGGGGCAGTTAAGAGGATTGCGGTCAGCAAAGAATTTGATCTCCTTGCCGTTAACCACCATGGTTTCGTCGGTGGTTTCGATCTTGACGCTGGGATCAAGCTTGCCCAAAATCGAGTCGTAGGTCAGTAGGTGAGCACTGGTCTTGGGATCGGAGGTGGAGTTCATCCCGACGATCTCCAGGCCCGTATCAGCACCACGGCTGATCCAACCCCGCATCACATTGCGACCAATTCGGCCGAATCCATTGATCGCAACGCGCAAGGTCATAGCAGGAGCGGGGTTGCCGCGTAAGGGTTTTGGCCGCCGATCATACAGAAATGGGCCAAAAATCTAAGTTTTCCAACGGCAGCCGAACCACAAACCCGATTCGATCCTTCTCAATCCAGAGGGGACGGAAGAGTTGAACTGACTTATCTTTCATTCCTCTGATCCCGATCCTTGTCCCGTCCGTTCGAAGGCCAGCACCCAGTGCACTTCATTGGCGTCGGTGGGATCGGAATGTCAGCCTTGGCCAGGATTCTGGTGGATCGTGGGCATCCAGTGAGCGGATCCGATCCACGAGATACACCAACCTCGCGGAAGCTTACGCAGCTCGGCGTCAGGGTCTTTCAGCAGCAGACCGCAGCCACGATCGAAACACTTCTGAACGACGGCCAGAGGCCAATTGTAGTGATCTCAACGGCGATTCCAGCCAGCAATCCCGAACTGAACCATGCCCGTGAGGCCGAACTTGATATTTGGCATCGCTCTGACCTGCTGGCTGCCCTGATCGATCAGCAACCGTCGATCGCGGTAGCCGGCAGCCATGGGAAAACCACCACCAGCACCCTGATCACCACCCTGCTGATGGAGGTCGGCGAAGATCCCACCGCCATCATCGGCGGCATCGTTCCATGCCTTGGGAGCAATGGTCATGCAGGCCATGGCCGATTGCTGGTGGCCGAAGCCGATGAATCGGACGGGTCGTTGGTGAAATTCCGAGCCCGCCTCGGTCTAATCACCAACCTTGAACTCGATCACACCGATCACTACAACGGCCTCAAAGACCTGATCAGCACGATGCGTCGCTTTGCCAACGGCTGCGACCGGGTCCTGGCCAACAGGGATTGCCCAATCCTTCAGGAGCAACTTCAAGCGGATACCTGGTGGTCCGTCACGGAAGCCAACGGCGTCGACTACGCCGCTCTACCACTGCAACTCGATGGCGATCGCTGCCACGCCCGTTTCTTCGAACGAGGCGAACCTGTCGGGGACTTCGTTCTGCCCCTGCCCGGATTGCACAACCTCAGCAACGCGACCGGCGCCCTGGCGGCATGCCGGATGGAGGGAATTCCCTTCAAGAGGCTGGTGAGCGGACTCACGGCTTTGAAACCCCCCGGCCGCCGGTTTGATTGGCGGGGCACCTGGGAAGGGCGCCACATCGTCGACGACTACGCCCACCATCCCAGTGAAGTGAAAGCCACCCTGGCCATGGCCCAACTGATGGTGAGCAGTGGTTGCAGCCCATTGCCAACCCCACCCCAACGGTTGTTGGCCGTGTTTCAGCCCCATCGCTACAGCCGCACCCAGGAATTCCTCGAGTCCTTTGCGAGTGCACTGCAAAACTGTGATTCCCTGCTGCTGGCTCCGGTCTATGGCGCCGGCGAAGAACCGTTGAACGGGGCCTGCAGTCAGACCCTGGCCGACCGGATCCATTTACTCAAGCCGGATCTAGAGGTCGCCGTAGCTGACAACCTCGACCACCTCACCGACCTGGTCAGAAACCGCAGCCGGCGTGAAGATCTGGTGCTGGCTATGGGCGCTGGGGATGTCAACGGTCTATGGCCACGGCTGTCGGCCTAATGCGTTCCAACGTCCCCCTGGAGGACTTCACCACCTGGCGGGTGGGCGGACCAGCCCAGTGGTTGTTGGAGCCAACGTCGGTGAACGAGACCCTTGAAGCACTGCAGTGGGCCCAGCAGGAGCACCTCCCTTGCCGTGTGATCGGCGCCGGCTCCAACCTGCTGATTCATGACGATGGACTGCCCGGGCTCACCCTCGGCCTGCGCAAACTGCAGGGGGCAACGATCGACGCCGACAGCGGCGTGGTGGAAGCCCTTGCAGGGGAACCACTCCCTACCCTGGCGCGTCGTGCCGCCCGAGCAGGACTGAATGGACTGGCCTGGTCCGTTGGAATTCCAGGCACCGTCGGCGGGGCCGCCGTGATGAATGCGGGGGCACAGGGTGGCTGCACGGCGGAGTGGCTGGAGTCGGTGCGTGTGACCCCCCTTCAAGGGGGCGAAAGCTTCGAACTCAGCAGCGAGCAACTGGCATTTGGTTACCGCCACAGCCTTCTGCAGGAGGACGAGCTTGTGGTGCTGTCCGCCCGATTCCGCCTTGACCCGGGCTATGACCCTGCGGAGATTATCCGCATTACCAGCGGCAACCTCAGCCATCGCACCAGCACCCAGCCATATACACAACCCAGCTGTGGCAGCGTGTTTCGCAATCCGGAACCCCTTAAAGCAGGCCGGCTAATCGAAGACCTCGGCCTCAAAGGCAGTCGCATCGGCGGTGCGGAAGTCTCCACCCTGCACGCCAACTTCATCGTCAATACCGGTGCTGCCACAGCAGCCAACATCGATGAACTGATTCAACGCGTCCAGCAACAGGTGGAAGCCGCCCATGCCGTGCGACTCCATCCGGAAGTGAAACGCCTCGGATTCACCGAAGCCGCTTAACCTGCCGGCTCCGTCGACAGCGCAATGGCAGGGTTCGGACTACCCAATTTCGGCCAACTCACTGAAGCCTTCAAGAAGGCTCAGGAAATCCAGCAGAACGCCCAGGCCCTGCAGGATGAGCTGGACGGCATGGAAATCGAGGGCAAAAGCGTTGACGGGCGAGCCAGCGTCTGGCTGTCCGGCAATCAGCAACCGCTGCGCGTACGGTTGGATCCGGAGTTGCTGAGCTCGGATCAGGAGACCTGTGAAGCCGCCACGCTGGAAGCCCTTCGGGCGGCCTATGAGCAATCCACCGCCACGATGAAGGGTCGGATGGAGGAGCTCACCGGTGGGCTGAATCTCAACCTGCCCGGGATGGGCGGCTGAGGTCGGCACATTCCATCAGGGCGTCCTGATACAACGCAAAGCGCTCCCAATCCCTATTGATCCCGCAGCCAGGCTCCTGAAGATGCAGGCAGTCGCGGAATCGACAGGGCCAGGGATCCAACTGGGTTCTCAGTTCAGGAAAAAGCAATCCCAGTTCCGAGAGATCAGCAGGCAGCTCAGGTCGGTTGAATCCAGGGGTATCGGCTACCCGAGCACCAGGAGCAATCGAGAACAGTTCCACATGGCGGGTGGTGTGGCGGCCGCGCTGAAGACGCCCCGACACGGCACCGACCCTTAGCGCCAAGTGGGGCATCAGACGGTTAAGCACACTGCTCTTTCCCACCCCTGAAGGACCACAGACCACGGCCAATTCCGTGGTCTGCAGAAGCTGGCGCAGGGCCTCAATGCCTTCTCCGGTTTGGCTGGAGATCACCAAGGCTTCATACCCCCAGCCCTGCAGTCGCTGAACCAGTGCTGAGCGCTGCTCCTCCCCCAGCAGATCACCCTTTGTCAGCAACAATTGAACAGGTGATCCCGTGCGTTCAGCGGTCAACAGAAAGCGGCTGGCCTGATCCGGATCAAATGCCGGCTGGTCGACGGCGAGCGCCACCAATACCAACGAGACGTTGGCCACCTGGGGGCGGGTGAGCCAGCTGCTGCGGGGCGCAACCCCTGACACCACGGCACGGGCTTGAACTGGATCAATGGCCTCGACATGCACACGATCGCCGACATGAACCGCCTTTCCCCGGTGGCTGAGGCGTGTTCGACGGGTGCAGAGCAAGCGCGAGGGACCCTGCTCAGGCGTCTGGTCCAGCTCCACCTCCAAATAGTTCGCCTGCAGCGCCACCACGATGCCGGCTGCTTCGGTCACGACAGCTCAACCGGCACAGGTGATCTCCAAAGCAACCCAGGCCGCATGCTCAGAAGTGACCTCCACCCGGTGACCGGCTTCCTTGAGACCAGGGATCACCATCGCTTCCGGTTCGCCCCGATCCAGCTGCAACTGCAGCTGATCCCCAGCCTGCAGGGACTCAAGCGCCAGTTTGCAACGGATGAAATTCACCGGGCAGGGGGTGCCGCGCAGGTCCAGGGAGCGGGCCGTCGCCATCACTTCTGACCGAACAACCGGGCAAACAGACCACTGTTGTGGTGGTGATGCTGCTTGCCGCGGGCCGAATAATGCCCCACCAACTCTTCTAGCAGGGTGCGTTCTGCATCCAACAGACGCGTTGGGAGCTGTACCTTCACCTGCACCTTTTGATCACCGCGGGCTACCGGGTTCCCCAGTTTGGGAATGCCTCTGTTTGCCAGGGTCAGGACGGTGCCGGGCTGCGTGCCCGGTGGAATCTCCAGGGCTGTATCGCCATCAACGGTTTCCACCTCGATAGTGTCCCCGAGGATCGCTTGCAGGTAACTGACGTTGACCGTGGAGAGGATGGTGAGACCATCCCTGCGCAGGCGGGGGTGTGACTTGATTGTCAGGAAGACGTAAAGATCACCGGAAGGGCCTCCCCGCGGACCGGCATTGCCCTCACCCGAAACCCGCAGCCGTGTTCCGGTGTCCACCCCAGCCGGAATGTTGATCCGCAGTTTCTTGCGCACCTGATGTACACCCTGGCCGCCGCAGGCATTGCAAGGATCAGCGATCACCTGACCGGTTCCGCCGCAATTGGGGCATTCCGCCACCTGCGTGAAACTGCCGAAGGGGGTCCGGGTCGCCCGCCGCACCTGTCCGGCTCCACCACAGGTACCGCAGGTGGTGGGACCGCTGCCCGGCTTGGCTCCGCTGCCGCCGCACACATCACAGGTTTCGAGATGGGGGATCTTGATCTCCTGCTCCTCACCGAAGACCGCCTGCTCAAAATCGATGGTGAGGTCGTAGCGGAGGTCATCTCCCTGCTGGGGTCCGCGACGGCCGGAGCGACCGCCGGCAGCACCACCAGGTCCTCCGAAGCCCTGGAAGAAAGTCTCAAACAAGTCGGCAAAGCCACCCACGTCCCCCATATCCGGAGCACCGGCCGCACCTCCCAGGCCGGCTTCTCCGAACTGGTCGTAGCGGGCACGGGTTTGAGGATCACTCAGCACCTCATAGGCCCGACCAATCTCCTTGAAGCGGTCTTCCGCTCCGGGTTCCTTATTGATGTCCGGATGGAACTTACGCGCCTTGCTGCGGTAAGCCCGCTTCAACGTGTCGGCATCCACATCCCGTCCGACCCCCAGCAGGTCGTAGAAATCCGCCATCAGGATTCCTCCGCTTCATCAAGGGCAGCAGCGTCAGCCTCCGTCGATGGACCGGGACCCATGGAAACCTTGACCAGCGCATGCCGCAGCACCTTGCCATTGAGGTGGTACCCGCGCTGGAGCTCTTCGAGCACCACATCTTCCGGCTGCTCTGTGCTCTTTTCGCGAAGCACCGCTTCGTGGAGTGTCGGATCGAACAACTGACCAACAACCTCCATGCGAGCAACTCCCTGCTGCTTAAGCACATCAACCAGCTGCTTGTAGAGGCCCTGATAGCTGCGATGCAATGCCTGAGCCTCTTCACCCTCAGGATTCAGCTGCTGTCGTGCCCGCTCGAAGTTGTCTACCACAGGCAAAATTTCGCTGATGGTAGAGCAGATCAGCTGCTGACGGATGTCGTCCTGATCCCTGCTCTGACGCTTGCGAAAGTTGTCGAAATCCGCTGCGATGCGCATGTATTGACTCTGCAGCGTTTCGTGCTCCTGCTTGAGGCTGTGCAATTCCTGCTCCAGCTGCTGCAGACGTTCAGCTGGATCGGTCACCAAAACATCAGAAGGCGTATCAGTGGACACCGCCTCGGGCTCTTCGGCAGCGGGTGCCGCATCCAACGGCTCAACGCTTGGATCCTGCGCTGGGGTGGAAGCCTCGCCGCTCATGCTGACCGCTGGGAAATTGCTGCTTAGTCATGTTGAAGGGCGACGCGCACCTCACACAAGCTGCGGAAGCCCGCACCTCGATCGGACGTTGACCCAGCGGTTACCCCGGGCCGGCCCATTCCTGCCAGAACGATGCCGTCCAGCAGCGGCTGGAACTTGAGCTTCTGCTCAAACAGCCGGTGCCGGATCCCGAAAAGCTAAAGCGATCCCTGCCGCTGCTCAACGCCCTGTATGAGATCAGCCCTGACCTGCTGGCCCTGCCGATCGCGGTTGATGAGCAGCAATTTGACATCGCGATCCACAGTCAATGGGGTGAAATGCAACGGGAGACCCTGATCGATCAACTGCCGCCGAACGGCCAAACGATCTGTCTGCATCCAACAATCCATGACGATTTGATCCATGCCTTAGCGCCTGAACCATCGGAACAACAAAAACCGCCCGCACCCGACCAAGAGCAAGCTCTAGACAGACGACCACGCTTCCCTCGAAGAAGAAGCCTCATCATTCCCAACGCCGACCGGGGTGCTGGAGACCGCGGAAAACGAGGAAGCAGCCCTCTCCGCCAATGCTGTTGATCTGGAATCCAGCCTTCGGGACGCTGAAGCGTCACCGGTGGTGGACCTGGTGGATCGCATCCTGCTGCAGGCTATGTCTTTGAGAGCCTCAGTCATCCATGTGGAACCGCAGCAGAAGGGTCTTCGACTGCGCTACCGCCAGGACTGCGTGCTCCAGCAAAACTAGGAGCCGCTCCCCAGTCGGCTTATCCCAGAGGTGACCTCCCGCTTCAAGATCCTGGCGAACCTTGAGATCGCCGAGCGACGCCAGGCTCAAGATGGCAGGAACCGCCGCCGCTACAGGGACCGGGTGGTCGATTTCAAGGTCAACACCCTGCCGAGCCACTTCGGCGAAAAGGTGTGTCTGCGGCTGCTGGACAGCAGCGCCACACAACTTGGCCTGGACAAGCTGATCTTCAATCCAACCACCCTCTAACTGGTCCGGGATCTGGGGGCTGAACTCCCTACTTTCACTCGGTTGCTGGTCAATCTCAGCTAACTCTTGCGATCAGCCATTGCTCTCTACATCTTTGGAGCCCTGCTGCTGATCATCTGGCTCTTCGCTTGGTACTACGCGACTCACAACGGTCGTCAAGTGATAGACCGACTGATCCTCAAGCTGCCGCTGTTCAGTGAGCTGATTCTTATGACCGCCACGCCGAGTTCTGTCGGATCTTCAACTCCCTGACCCGCGCCGGTGTGCCGATCCTGATATCGATGGAAATCTCCATTCAGACCGCAGGCAATGCGATCATTTCGACACGATCCTGGCCTCAAGAGTCATGGTGCAGGAGGGCGTGCTACTGAGAACCGCCTTGATTCGTCAGCAAGTGCTCGCCGATGTGGCCTTGAACGTGTTGGTCATCGGCGAAAAAAGCGGCGAGATGGACAAGATGCTCAGCAAGGTTGCCGATTTCTACGAAGACAAAGTCGGCGCGATGGTGAATGCGCTCACCTCCAAAGTGCAGCCCCCGATGATCGCGGAGGTGGTGGTCGTTGTCAGGTCAATACTCTTGGCCAAATATTTGCCGATGTTCACGGTGTTCGATCAGATTCAGCGAGCTGCCTGGCAATGGACTGGCCGGCGAGCCAGCCACTGGTCCAGCAGTGCTGGAAGTTGAAGCCCCCTGTGACTCCATCCACATCCATCAGCTCACCCGCCAGATGCAAACCGGGGCAGCGGCGACTCTCCATGGTGGCCAAATTGATTTCACCCAGATCCACACCACCCGCAGTCACGAATTCCTCTCCAAAGGGACCGCGACCTTTCACGGGATAACGACATTGCTGCAGCTGATCTAACAGGCCCTTCTCAATTTTGGCTGGACAGTCCGCCCAACGCTGATCAGCAGCAACGCCAACCACCTCCAACATCGAGACCCAGAGTCGTCGTGGCAGATGAGCAGTCAGTGGTCGTGATGCACTCAGGGTGCGGCGGGCAGCCTGGATTCGTTGGCCTCGCAACGCTGCGAGGAGATCCGCCTGGGACCAACCACTGCACCAGCTCACGGTCAACACCGCGCGATAACGCGATGCCTGAAGGGCCCTGGCGGCAAAGGCTGTGAGCCGCAGCGTCGCCGGTCCACTCAGACCCCAATGGGTGATCAGCACCCGACCAACCTGGTGAAAGCGCTCGTCTCCCACAACAAGCGTGAGCGCCACGTCGTCAAGGGCCGTACCAGCGCAACCCCGCAACTGGGGAGCATCCAACGTCAGTGAAAACAGGGAGGGGACTGGGGGGATCAGCCGATGGCCCAACTGCGACGCCAACCGGCGCCCGCTGGGATGACCTCCTGTGGCCAACAGCACACGATGGGCATGAAACCGTTCACTACTGCGGCAGGACGCCACAAATCCACTGCTTAGATCACCAGCTAATGACTGAACAGGGGAACTGGTGATCAGCCGAACCCCAGACCTTTTAGCGGCCTGCCGCAGGCAATCCACCACCGCAGATGAGCGATTGGCCTGAGGAAACATCCGGCCATCGTCCTCTTCAACCAGATCCAGGCCGCGATCGGCGAACCATGCAACGGCATCACCACTGGCAAAGCGACTGAACGGACCCCGCAGAGGCCGCTGACCCCTGGGGTAATGGCCCACCAACTCGGCTGGATCCCAACAGGCATTGGTCACGTTGCAACGACCGCCGCCACTCAAACGAACCTTGGACAGCGGCTCCGGCGTCGCTTCCAGCATCAGGACGCGTTGTACGCCTTGTTCTGCGGCAGTGATCGCCGCCATGAAGCCGGCAGCACCGCCACCGACCACCAAAAGGTCGAACTCAACCAGCGGGTCTAAAGACAAGGGCGACGCCGTTGTTGCAGTAGCGCTTGCCCGTAGGTCGGGGTCCGTCATTGAAAACGTGGCCCTGGTGACCACCGCAGCGGCTGCAGTGGTATTCCGTACGGGGAATAATTAATTTGAAATCTACTTTGGTCGCAATCGCACCCTGCAAGGGCTGCCAGAAGCTGGGCCAACCGGTGCCGCTGTCGAACTTCGCGGCAGACGAGAACAACGGCTGGTCGCAACCAGCGCAGTGGTAGGTGCCGCTGCGCTTCTCGCCGTTCAGTGGACTAGTAAAAGGCCGCTCGGTGCCTTCGTTGCGGAGCACGTCGTAAGCCTCGGGTGACAACCGCTGACTCCACTGCTCTGCATTGAGATCCCAGGTGGCATCGGCAGCCTTCGACGCAGCCAGCACAGGCCGTGGCCACCAGCTGCTGCCGAAGGCGCCGGCGATGGAGCCCAACAACAGGGAACGACGGGACAGAAACAAAGTGTTGAGCGCCATTGCAACCTCAATAGGTCGACGCTGAAGGTTCTAATAGATCCATGACCGACGCCGAAACCGCTGCCTACCGCTTCAGCGTGGCGCCGATGCTGGATTGCACGGACCGACACTTTCGCGTGCTGATGCGTCAGATCAGCCGAAGTGCCCTGCTCTACTCCGAAATGGTGGTGGCCCAGGCTCTGCACCACACCAACCGCCGCAACAAGCTGCTGGATTTTGATGCTGTCGAGCATCCAATCGCTTTGCAGGTGGGTGGAGACGATCCAGCTCTGCTGGCTGATGCCGCGCGCCTTGCCAGCGACTGGAACTACGACGAGATCAACCTCAACGTCGGCTGCCCCAGTCAGAAGGTGCAAGCCGGCAACTTCGGAGCCTGTCTGATGGCGGAGCCAGACCTAGTGGCTCGCTGCGTTGAAGCCATGGCGAACGCCAGTTCGCTGCCTGTGACGGTCAAACACCGAATCGGGATCAATGATCTTGACAGCGATGAACATCTGACCGCCTTCGTGGATCGGGTTGCGAGCGCCGGAGCAAACCGTTTTTCGGTTCATGCCCGCAAGGCCTGGCTGGAGGGTCTGGACCCGAAGCAGAACCGGACTATCCCACCACTCCAACACAACCGCGTGCAGGCGCTGAAACAGAGACGACCCCATCTCACCATCGAGCTGAACGGAGGACTGGAGTCTCCCGAAGACTGCTTGGAGGCTCTTTTGCACTGCGATGGAGCCATGGTGGGCCGGGCTGCCTATGCCCATCCCCTGCGATGGGCGCCGATGGACAACCTCGTATTCGGCGAACCACCCCGAAGCGTTCTGGCTTCAGATGTGGTGACTGGCCTCGTCCCCCATGCCTCCGCACATCTCAGCCGAGGCGGTCGACTCTGGGATCTCTGTCGCCACCTGGTGCAACTGGTGGAAGGAGTGCGGGGAGCCAGACACTGGCGGCGGGAGCTGGGAACACGCGCTCAACAGCCCGGAGCCAATCTCACAGTCCTGGAAGAGGCCGGCCGGCAATTGCGCGACGCCGGCCTCTGAGGGCATCAGCCCTCAGCACCTCCGTAACCGGAATAGTCATCTCCGCCTCCGCCACCCCCGGAGGAGCCACGACGGCGACGGCTGCGGCCGTCGTCGTAGCCGCTACCAGCTTCACCTCCTCCGTCGCGGGCGCCATAACTACGGTCTTCCCAGCCACGGGCACCGGATCGACGCTCTCCAGAATCTCCACCACCGCCGCCGCGGTAACCGCCGCCGCCATAACCCCCATCTCCACCACCACCGCGGTACCCACCGCCGCCGCCGTAACCGCCGCCGCCGTAACCGCCACCGCCACCGCCACCGCCACCACCGTAACCGCCACCGCCGCCGCCGCCGTACCCGCCACCGCCGCGGCGGGGTGCGCTGCCACGAGGTTCAGCTTTGTTGATGCGAAGGGGGCGGCCCATCAGCTCAGCTCCCTGAAGCCCTTCTATCGCGGCGTCTTCAAGGGCTTCATCAGCCATCTCTACAAAAGCAAAACCACGCTTACGGCCGCTGTCCCGCTCAAGGGGAAGGGCACAGTTAGAGACTTCGCCGAACTGGGCAAACAGTTCAATTACATCCTCCTGCTCAGCGCGGAAGGGAAGGTTGCCGACAAAAATGCTCACGTTCTGAGTGGACCGGGTACGAAAAGAGAACCGAAGAGGCTTGTGCCATCACCAGAGGAGCATGACTTGTACAAGACACGACTTCCTACTGACAGGACAAGCGTAGACCCGGTTGAGCGATGCAGTCATCGACCAACTGCAGAATCTTTCAAACGTTTTTGCCAAAGCATGATCTGCTCTTGAACGCGATCGAACCCGGTTCCACCTTCACTGCGACGGGCCGAGACCACCGCCCTTGGAGCAAGTGCGTCATGCAGATCGGCCTCAAAGGCAGGGTGAAGTTCCTTCCATTGCTCCAGGCTGAGTTCCCGCAACAGACAGCCTTGATCGAGACAGCGGCGAACAACAGCTCCGACCAATTGATAAGCCTCGCGAAAGGGAACACCACGGGCCACCAGATAATCGGCCACATCTGTGGAATTGGAAAAATCGCTTTCCACCGCCTGATTGAGTCGCTCGATCCGGAACTCCAATCCTTCCTCAAACAGAATCGCCATCGCTTCAACACAGTCGCGCGTGGTTCGATAAGCATCAAACAGCGCTTCCTTGTCTTCCTGAAAATCCTTGTTGTAAGCCAAGGGAAGACCTTTAATCATCGTCAGCAGACCCTGCAGATGGCCAAAGACACGGCCGCATTTCCCCCGCACCAACTCCGGCACATCGGGGTTCTTTTTCTGCGGCATCAGGCTGCTGCCCGTGGCACAACGGTCACTCAACTGCACAAACCCGAACTCCTCCGAAGCCCAGGCGATCACCTCCTCGGCCAGGCGGCTCAGATGGGCCATGACCAAGGATGCTGCTGCTGAAAATTCGACGCAGAAATCCCGATCACTCACGGCGTCGAGACTATTGGCATAGATCGCGTCAAAACCCAAGTTTTCCGCAGTCCGGCGGCGATCGATCGGCACGGGCGTGCCTGCCAGCGCTGCAGCCCCGAGAGGACATATGTTGACGCGACGACGGACATCCTCAAGACGCTCACGATCCCGTTGCAGCATCTCGATATAGGCCAGCAGATGGTGCGCTAGACACAGCGGCTGGGCCCGCTGAAGATGGGTGTAACCAGGGATCATCGTGGTCTGGTGTCGATCCGCCTGATCCAGCAGAGCCCTCTGGAGACGCTGCAGGTAGTGATCGATCTCATCAAGCCTGCGCCGTAACCACAGGCGCATGTCCGTGCCCACCTGATCATTGCGGCTGCGACCTGTGTGGAGCTTTTTCCCAACAGACCCCACCAAGGCGATCAGCCGCCGCTCCACAGCGAAGTGAACATCCTCATCAGCAATGCCTGGATTGAAGCGACCCTCAGCTGCCTCCAAGCGAATGGTTTCCAGACCATCCACCAGCTGAACAGCCTCCTCCTCTGCAATCACCCCACAGCTCGCGAGCATCCGGGCATGGGCAATGGAGCCATCCAAGTCCTCCTGAAGCAGCATCAGATCAAATCCGATGGACGCGTTGAACGCCTCGATGAAGGGATGAAGACCCTGTTCGAAACGATCACTCCACGCGCCTGCAGCACCACCGGTCACACCACCCGCCATGGATTGCCCTGTCAATCCCCTCAGCTTGTCAGGCGACTGTTGGATAGCGACACACTCGGCAGGCTGACGGCCTCAGGAACCTTCAAAACCACCATCGATGCATCGTCCTCCAGATGGTTATCGGCACCGACGAACCGGTCTAGACGATCGAACAGATGGTCCAAAATACCTTGCGCTCCATGACCACTGCGACAGGCACCGTCCAGAGTTCGGATCAGGCGAACCTCATCAAATCGGTCACCCGTCATGCCGGGAGCCTCGGTGACACCGTCGGTGTAGTACAGCAGGACATCACCGGGATCGAGTCGAACCTCTCCAAGGCCGTAGTCAGCTTCGGGCTGCAATCCGATCAGTAGTCCAGCAGCATCTAAACGGCTGATGCTGCGACGTTCAGCCCGCCACAGCAGAGGGGGATTATGGGCTGCATTGGCGTACCGCAACCGACGACTGCGGGGATCAAAATCCGAATAAAACAGCGTCACGAAACGGTGGGACTGGGCCAGGTCCTCCTGAGCCAATTGATTCAGGTCGTGCAGAATCCGATCCGGCGGTAGACCACTGAGTACCTCGGCACGGAGCATGCCTCGCAGCATGGTCATCAACAGACCAGCGGGAACACCCTTACCCATCACATCACCCATCACAAGGCCCCAACGGCCTCGTTCCCGACGGCGACCGATCAACTCCGGTCGGGTCGGAATGAAATCGTAGTAATCACCACCTACCTGAAAGGCAGGCCGGCAGCGAGCCGCCAGCTCAACGCCCTCAATCACCGGGCAATGATCAGGCAGCAATTGGGCCTGGATCTCGGCACCGATGCTGAGCTGACGATCCACCCGCTCATGACGGCGTACCTCTCGCAACATCTGGTCGTTTTCAATAGCGACACCAACAAGATCTGCCACCAACTGAACATGGCGGCGATGGACATCGGTCCAAACGAAATCTCCTGAAGGTTCAAAGACGTACAACCGCCCTCGGCATCGTCCCCGTGCGACAACGGAGGTGGCAAACAATCCAGACCCCGGACACAGCCGCTGTACCAGACGATCCATCGCCAGAAGCTGATCGTCATCAGTGCCAAACCCTGTATCAAGACTCGGCTCAAAAGCCGCCAGACGTTGCAGCAAGTCTTGACTGTTTGCCGCGGGAACGGCCTGCAACTGCTCTCTCCAGAGTCGACCATCGGGCTGAAACGGCACCAGAAGTGCCCCTTCCACCCCAACGAGACGGGCTGCAACAACAGGCACCAACTCCAGAAAACGATTCAGGTTGGTAAAACTGCGCTGAGCAAAAGCCAGCGACACCAACAGATCCTGATTGCGCCGTTGCTCACGGCTGAGACTGTCGAACAACTGCCGCAGCGAAGCCATCGCCTGCGTTGGCGGTTTGACACCACGCAGGGGGGGAGTGGAATGCCGACGAGGCGGCTTGCTGCTCACGGCTCAGCCCCTCACGAGCCGAAACGTAGCAACGCCTCAGCGTCCTGCCAGCAATGCTTCAACGAATTCGTAGCTGTTGAAGGGTCGAAGATCCAGGATGCCTTCGCCCGCCCCAATGAACCGAATCGGGAGATCGGCTTCCGAAGACACCGCCAAGGCAACGCCGCCACGGGCCGTTCCGTCGAGCTTGGTAATCACAACCCCCGTTAGACCGGCTGCTTCGGAAAAGGCCATCGCCTGACGCAGACCGTTCTGCCCCTGACTGGCATCAAGAATCAAAAGGGATTCCACCTTGGCCTCCGGCGCAAGGCGGTCAATGATCTTGCGAACCTTCTGCAATTCCTCCATCAGGTTGTGCTTCGTCTGCAAGCGACCGGCCGTATCCACAAGAAGCAAGTCGGTTCCACGTGAACGGGCAGCACCAATGGCATCGAACACGACCGCCGCAGGGTCTGCGTTGTTGCTGGGGTTCGAAACCACCGGCACATCGCTGCGCTCTCCCCAGACCTGAACCTGCTGCACAGCAGCAGCGCGAAACGTGTCTGCTGCAGCGATCAGAGCCGAATAGCCACTCCGCACCGCAAGGTTGGCCAATTTGCCAAGGGTCGTGGTCTTGCCCACCCCATTCACACCAACCATCAACCAAATATTGAGCTGATCCCGTTCAGGGGCCAGCAGCTGGGCACCGCTGGCTTCAATCGGTGCATCCAACAAGCCGCGAAGCTGCTCTTTGAGGAAGCGAATGCCTTCAGCAGGATCCACAACCTCCACGTTCATGCGCTGCCGCAGGGCATCAAGCACTTGATCCGTGGCCTGAACGCCGGCATCGGCGCGCAGCAGCAGCGTTTCGAGATCATCGAGGACCTCGGGAGTGAGGGGGTCGTCACCCAGGTTCTCCAGCAGACCGCTGACAAATCCCTGACGGGTTTTCTCCAGGCCACGGCGGAGTCGACCCAGCCAATCGATCTCCTCCAATGAGATGTCATCAACGCGACGTCCCTGGGCAGCGAGCACCTCTGCTGACCAGGTGAAGTCCTCATCAAAATCGCCAAGGGTGGGTTCATCCGAGACATCAGCTGTCTCAACCGGAGGCGATGTCGGTTTCGGCTCGGGTTCAAGTGCTCTGGCGTCCTGAGCCTGCTGCCGTTGCTGCCGCTGAGCCGCAGCCTCTGCAAGCAGAGAAAGGCCCTGACTTGGAGTCGGCGTTGGAACCGGCTCTGGTGGACTCGTTGATAAAGGTGGATCGGGAACAACGGATTCCTGTTCAACCGTTGCAGGCTCTGGCTCCGGTTCAGGTGTCGGGAGAGGTGTTGAGTCCTGAGCCTGTTGCGCTTTAAGGCGGGCATAGGCCTCACGGGCCCAAACCATGGCTTCGTCCTCAGGCGATGCCGCGACTGATTCGGCCGTTGGTTCTGGTGTCTGATCAGGGTCAGGGGAGATCGGAGAGTCCTGAGACGGTTCCAGTGTGGATTCAGGTGAAGGCGTTGGCGCCGACTGTTCGAGACCATCCCGTTTGAACCAATCGAACACCATCAGCCCACCGCCCTGGATGCTGCGTCGTGAAATCGTCTCAGGACACCGTTGATCATCCGACGGCCCTGTTCATCGCTGTAGCGGTTGGCGAGCTCAACGGCCTCACTGAAGGCCACGGGTGCCGGAGTTGCCAGATCGCGCAGATCAACAATGGCCAGTCGCAGGATGTCGCGATCGAGACGCGGTAGTCGGCTGAGCCGCCATCCCTCCATCACGGAATCGAGTTCGGAATCGATGCGATCCCGCTTGTCGAGAACACATGAGACGCGCTCCATCGCCCCACGACGAATCTGTTCCTGATCCCCCAGCATCAGTAATCGGGGCAACTCAAGGCTGGCAGATAAACCATTAAGCACTTGTTCCGCCATGGACAAACAACTGCGCAGGTGTTCCCGACTTTTGGGCATCGCAGCTGGACCATCAACCTGGAGTTCGCTGTCGAGAAGAGTCTGCTGAGCCTGCTCCAGCTCATCAGCACTCGAATCAAGCGACTCTCGCCAATGCTGCATCAGGCTTTCCAGAGCCTGTTCCAGAACGGAATCCATGGCCAGGTCTGCCGCCGCAGTGGGTTTTTGATCAGAGACCTGACCGAGCACAAGCAAAGCCAGCTCACGAGCAAGGGATCGAGTGGCCATGAATCAGTTGGAAGGAGAGGCAGAGGCTCGCAACTGGGCAATCAGGCTGGAGAAACTGCGGTTCACAGGTGCTTCCCGATCATCGGGATTGACGATGCCGGCGGAAATGATGGTGCGGAACGCTTCCTCAACACTGATGTTGAGCTCACGCACCCCTTGTTCCGGCACAAGCGTGTACCAGCCGGTTGTGGGATTGGGAGCAGTCGGAATGAACACGCTCAACATCGGCTGATCGAGATCCGAGCGCAGAGACGGACCGACTTCTCCGGTTACAAACCCGACACTGAACAATCCCTCCCGCGGATATTCGACCAAGACCACCCTGCGGAAACGAGTCGAGTTATCCCTCAAAAACGTTTCAAGCAACTGCTTAAGCGTTTTGTAAACCGAACCAGCGAAAGGAATACGGCTGAGGGTGCCCTCTCCAAACTCCAGCAGCCAACGACCGACGATGTTGCGGGCCATCAGTCCGATTAACAGGATCCCCATCAGGGGAACAGTGAGACCCAGCGCCAGATTGATCAGATCCTGAAGCAACGGGTTCAGGGTGATGAACGGGTTGAGCTGTTTGGGAACAGAAGTGAGAAATGCCAGCACAAAGCGACTCACCACCGTGGAGAGCCAGATGGTGGTTGCCAGTGGGATGACCACCAGAAGTCCAGCGATCAGATCATTTTTGAGATCCTGCCGAAGCCTGGAGGACAACGGCAGATCAGGCCTGGGGTTGGTCTGGACCAAGAAGCCTCTGCGCCTGGGATCGGTGAAGTCAGACCAACCTAACCAGCGATCAGAGCACCGCCGTGAGCGCCAGCAGGACAAATGCCACGGCCATGACCGCGGCGCTGCCTGTGCCACCGATCAATCGTTGCTGGCTCTGGCGCTTCTGTTGGCCCTCAACTCGTTTCAGCTGCTGATCCATTTGAGCTATCTGCTCATCAATCATGGTTTCAGCAGCCTTGATCTTGTCATCGTCGCTGGCATCCGCTGCCAGCTGACCAGCCTGCGCCAGCTGTTCACCAACCGCTTTGACCTGTTGAGCGTCGTCCCGGAACTGTCTAGCTTCCTTGAGAGCCTGACGGCCCAACTCTAGGTTCTCAACCTGTAATGGGTCGCCGGCTCCTCGATCGAGGGAGAACGGAATCGCCACCAACATCCCCAGGGCCAACAGGGTTGAAAGGCAGCAGATCACCCACCGCAATGGAGTTTGGCGACGATGGGGAGTCTCCAAACGTGAACCCATCAAGGCAACTAGCAGTCCCAAAAAACCCAGAGGACCCAGAGCCACCAGCGGGCCGGTGAGAAGGGGAAGCGTTGTGTCGTCAGACCAGTCGATCCCCACCAGAACGGCGGCTAACTGCAACAACAGAATCACCACCATGGTGAGGCCGAGCCAACGCAGCAGTGGTGCCAGACGGCTATTAACTGCGCCCATGTCCGTTGCAGCCACGTGACAATGCGTGTGTCCGGCGATCCTAGGTACGATGTCGGAGCCGCCCACCAATTCCGATCAGCAGCTGAGTAAAGCGCTGAAGCAACGGGCACAAGCCGAGGGATTTTCGCCAGTTGGAATCGCGCGGGTTCCCGGAAGTACGAGACTCCAGCTCAGAACGGCTGCGTTACAGCGTTGGCTGGAAGCCGGTCATCAAGCGGACATGGGTTGGATGGCCGCACCCCGCAGAAAGGATCCGACAACCCTTCTGAATGGCGCCCGCAGCCTTCTGGCCGTGGGACTCAACTACTACGTGGACGTGCAAGCGACACCAGGTTCACTCCGCGTTGCGCGTTATGGGTGGGGAAGGGACTACCACCGAGTGGTGGATCAGCGGCTCCGCCGGGTAGGCCGTTGGTTATCAGACCAGCGGCCGGACTGCACATGGAAAGCGTGCGTTGATTCCGCTCCATTGCTGGACAAAGCCTGGGCGGAGGAAGCCGGTCTGGGCTGGATAGGAAAACACAGCAACCTCATCACCAGCCAACGTGGATCGTGGCTGGTGATCGGCCACCTGCTCACCAGCCTGGATCTTGAAGCGGATGAGCCGGCCCGAAGTCTCTGCGGTCGATGCAGGGCCTGTATTGATGCCTGTCCGACAGACGCCATCACGGAACCGTTCGTCGTTAATTCCCGCCGATGCATCGCATATCACACGATCGAAAATCGTGATGCCGAGCTTCCAGGTCGGATTGCTGATGCCCTTGGCCCCTGGGTCGCCGGCTGCGACATCTGCCAGGAGGTCTGTCCTTGGAACCACAAGCAATTGCCGAGTAGTGACGACCCCGAGTTGCAACCAAGCCCCTGGCTTCTCAATCTCCACAAGGAAACCCTGGACAGCTGGAACGACTCAACCTGGAACACCAACTTGCAGGGTTCGGCGCTGCGCCGAATCAAACCTTGGATGTGGCGACGCAACGCTGCGGCAGCACAACCGGATGCTCCCTCTAGCCTTTGAAAATTACTGAGCTCAACGCGTGCCGATCAACAGGATTCGTGAACGCTTCCTGGCTGCATTATTTAGCATTGCAGTCGTGGCCGGAGGGCCGGCTGCTCAAGCCATCACTCCTTATGTCTACGTCCCGAGTTCAGAAGAACTTAAGGGATCGGCCCTCGGAATTGGACGTACGGCAGCCCAGCTGCTTCAAATGGGTCAACCGGAGCAAGCGGCAAAATTGGCGGCCCTGGCCGTGCGTCTGGATCCGCAGGATGAACGGCTTTGGTCGATCCTCGCTGAAGCGCAACTACGAAGTAACGACCTTGATCAAGCAGGCCAATCCCTGGCCCGTGCCAAGGAGCTCAAACCAGACAAGGCCGGCCTCTGGTTTGCTCAAGGTGCTCTTGCTCTCAGAGACGAGCGACCAGAAGAGGCCGTTCCTCTCATTCAACGGGGGCTGGAGCTTGATCCCAAAAACCCTGCTGCTTATTTCGATCTCGGCAATGCCCGAGTCATGATGGATGATCTGTCCAGCGCCCTGAGATCCTTTGAACAAGCTACAAGCCTGAAGCCAGACTTTTGGGAAGCGCTCAACAATCAAGCCCTCGTATTGTACGAAATGGGAAAAGCCGATGAAGCAATCCGGCGCTGGCGAGATGTGCTCAAGATCGAAGAAAACGCTGAACCATTACTTGCTCTCGCAGCAGCACTCCACCAACAAGGACACGTTTCGGAGGTTTCCATAGAGATGGCTCGTGAGGCCCTCAACAAAGAACCCAATTACGTTTTGACCCCTCATCAAATTGAACAACTATGGGGCATCAAGATCCGCCAGGCCGCAGCCGAGCTTTTGGCTTCGCCGGAGATGGACAGCAGTGTTGAACGCGCCCGGGCGAACGCAACCTGGAAAAAACGCCAGTGAACATCTGTAGGCTAAGCGCCTTCCGCGAGTGGTACGGCGGACGACATGGCTGAGGAGCGCGTTGAATCGATTGCCCTGCATCAGGAGATGCAGCGCTCTTATCTCGAATACGCCATGAGTGTGATCGTGGGCCGGGCCCTGCCCGATGCCCGCGATGGCCTGAAACCAGTTCAAAGACGGATTCTTTATGCCATGCAGGAACTGGGGTTGACCCCAGATCGGCCTTACCGCAAGTGCGCTCGCGTCGTCGGGGATGTACTCGGTAAGTACCACCCCCATGGCGATCAAGCGGTGTACGACGCCTTGGTCCGGCTCGTTCAGACCTTTGCAAGTCGTCACCCACTCCTGGATGGCCACGGAAACTTCGGATCCGTCGACGATGATCCGCCGGCAGCCATGCGTTACACCGAAACGCGCCTGGCTCCGATCGCGCACCAGGCTTTGCTGGAGGAGATCGGTGATGACACGGTTGATTTCGCGCCGAATTTCGATGGGTCTCAACAGGAACCCACGGTTCTGCCGGCGCAATTGCCCTTTCTTTTGCTGAACGGATGTTCCGGCATTGCTGTCGGAATGGCCACCAGCATCCCTCCCCACAACCTCGGTGAAGTGGTGGATGGCCTGGTGGCCTTGATTCGTCAGCCGGAACTGGGGGACAAAAAACTGCTGGAACTCATTCCAGGGCCAGATTTTCCCACTGGTGGGGAGGTGCTTCTGAGCAGTGGATTACGCGACACTTACCTGGTCGGACGCGGCAGCATCCCGATGCGAGGTGTTGCTCACATCGAAGAAGTGCAACCGGGGAAAGGCCGTCATAAACGCAATGCTGTTGTGGTAACAGAACTTCCTTATCAGCTGAGCAAAGCCGGCTGGATTGAAAAACTGGCGGAATCGGTCAACGACGGCAAGATCGGAGGCATCGCCGACATCCGCGATGAAAGCGATCGCGATGGAATGCGGGTGGTGGTGGAGCTGCGCCGTGATGCCGATCCAGCCAAAGTGCTGAGAGACCTGCAGCGGCGCACAGCACTGCAGAGCAACTTCGGAGCCATCCTGCTGGCCCTTGTGGATGGACAACCACGCCAGCTCTCGTTGCGTCAGCTACTTCAGACATTCCTTGATTACAGGGAACTGACCCTGATCCGGCGCACCAGCCATGCCCTGCGCAAAACAGAGGATCGACTCGAGGTGGTCGACGGCTTGATCACCGCACTGAACAACCTTCAAGCTGTGATCAGCATGATTCAGGAAGCAAGGGATGCTGCCTCTGCGCGAGCCAGCCTCATGGTGCGCCTCGATCTCAGTGAACGGCAGGCCGACGCCGTTCTGGCGATGCCACTGCGCCGCTTGACGGGTCTCGAACAGGAAAGCCTGCGTCAGGAACTGGACGAGTTACGAGCAGAGCGGGAGCGTCTGCGACTGTTGCTGGACAACCGCGATCAGTTGCTCGATGCCATGGTCGATGAACTGAAGACGTTGAAAAAACGCTTCAGCACACCTCGTCGGACACGCCTGGTGGAGGGCGGCGATGCCCTCATCGCTGAACGGGCTGCCAGCCAGCGACCCAACACCGAACTGCTGCGTCAGCAGGCCCTGGCAGCACTGCCCGCCGATGCCCGCCTGCTGATCCAGGCTGATGGACAGGTGAAGGTGGTGAGCCCCCAGGTGCTGGGCCGCATGCACTTGTCTGAGGCCTGTCCCGTGGGCGACCATCCCTCACCGGCACAGCTCATTCTTCCGATCGAACCATCACCGCGGCTTCTCGGGGTGAGTGCCAGTGGTCGAGTCGCTTTGATCCGTTGGGAATTCGCCGGACAACAGCCTGGATCTCTGGAGAAATTTCTACCCAGTGGACTGGACGGTGATCCCGTGATCGCCATCACACAACTCCCGGCCGGAGACTGCTCGGAGCTGAGCCTTGGCCTGCTCAGCAATGATGGACGTTTCAAGCGACTTCCCCTGACGGAGGTTCTGGATCTTTCCGGCCGAGCCACCAGCATGGTGAAACTGAAGGAAGGAGTACGACTTTGTTCGGCTGTAATTTGTCGTGAACACAGCGACCTAGTGCTGGTCAGCAGCATGGGGCGTTTGCTGAGGCTGCCGGTGAATGATTCCGTACTGCCCAAAATGGGACGCCTGGCCCAGGGACCGATGACCATGCGTCTCCTTCCAGGGGAAGAGCTGGTGGGAAGCCTGTCCATCAACGTCGCTGAAACGGATCCAACCCTTCTGCTCGTGAGCCGTCAGGGTCAGATGACGCGAATCGACCTCACTCCCCTACGGCGTTGCCAACGCGGAGATCTGGGAATTATGGCGGTGGTCCTCAGTTCGGATGAAGATGCTGTGATTGGTCTCAGTTCCGGAGCAGCTCTGGCAGGGATCGTGACCGATCGAAATCGTCATGGACGGGTGGACGCCGGTGCGGTGGACCTTGCTGCTGCCAGCAAGACCTGGATAGGTCAACTGAAACTAGATAGCGGAGAGCAGGTTGTTTCCGTGGTTGCCCTGCAAAACCCCTGATCAGGAACGAGCTGCAATCCCCGCTGGCTCCATCATCAATTTACTGGACAGGAGCTTTTGATCCATAGAAATAGGGTACTCACCGTCAAAACATGCACTGCAGAAATGGCCTGATTCAGCCTTCGCCGCTTCAAGCATTCCCTCCTTGCTGAGATAGGCAAGCGAGTCCACCTTAAGGTGATCCTTGATCTCCTCAAGGGTCATCTGTGCCGCAATCAGCTGGTCCTGAGTGTCGGTGTCGATCCCGTAAAAGCAGGGATGAGTGACCGGAGGAGAACTGATACGCATGTGCACCTCGGTGGCACCGGCATCACGAAGAGCGATCACCAATTTGCGACTTGTGGTGCCACGAACAATCGAATCGTCGATCACGATCAAGCGTTTGCCCGCCAGAACATCCGGCAGAGGATTGAGCTTCACACGAATGCCCGCTTCCCGCATCGCCTGGGTGGGCTGGATGAAGGTACGACCGACGTAACGGTTCTTGATCAGACCATCGCCGTAGGGGATGCCGCATTCTTGGGAAAAACCGATAGCGGCAGGGATGCCCGAATCAGGAACACCGATCACCAGATCAGCATCCACACAGGACTCACGGGCAAGGGTGCGACCGATGCGCTGGCGGTAGCTGTACAGCGACTCACCGAAGAACTGGCTGTCGGGCCTGGCGAAATAGATCATCTCGAACACACACAGCCGATTCGGCTCTTCACTCCAGCGCTGACGCTCTGGCTCAGGGGAACCGAGCTCAAAGCGCACCAATTCACCGGGCTGGACATCGTCCACATAACGGGCACCGATGATCTCCAATCCACAGGTCTCACTGCTCACCACCCAGTGACCGAAAGCTGGATCCCCAAGGGTGCCGAATACCAGGGGACGAATGCCATGACCATCCCGCACAGCAAACAGACCATCCGGCGTCCCGATCACAAGGCTGAACGCACCGAGACAAAGCTTGAGGGCAGCCTCAATAGCGGCTGTCCAGTCGAGGCCACGATCCACCGCCTGCTGCACAGCAAAGGCGATCAGTTCCGAATCCGTGGTTGACGTGAACTCGGCCTGCCCGTCATCCAACAGCTGCCGCAATTCGCGGGCATTCACCAGATTGCCGTTGTGAGCGAGGGCAAAGGCCCCCAGCCGGGTCATCAAAACGACGGGCTGGGCATTGCAAACCCGACTGCTGCCGGTAGTGGAGTAGCGGTTGTGGCCGATAGCCAGGTCCCCCGGCATCCTGGCCAGCACGTCCTGGTCAAACACCTGGCTGACCAGTCCCATGTCTTTATGGAGGCGCACTTTGCCCTCGTTGAACACCGCGATCCCTGCCGATTCCTGGCCACGGTGCTGCAACGCGTAAAGACCGAAATAAGCCAGGTTCGCCACCGGTTGTTCCCCGGCCAGAACGGCGAAGACACCACAGGCCTCTTCCATCCGATCGGGACGCTCCGCCTCCAGCACATGCACTGAGCGCCTCAACTTCAGTCTTACTTCAGGATTCTGCCTCACCCCCGATCCGGCGCGGCAATCCCTTCTGGTGGGCACGCTTCAGCTCAGTCACGGACAGCTGTAGATGCCTGTCGCCGCCTTGGATCCGGAATGCTTCGCCATCCGTTACGACACCGAGTTCGGTGATGGGAACCGTCGATTCAGCCGCAAGCTGATCCCACTGCTGCCGACATTCAGCCTTCACGGAGATCGCCACCCGAGCACCACCTTCAGCAAAGAGAGCCCGTGTCAGACATTCGATGGACACATCAAGCCACAACGCCACGCCAAACCCAGAAGCAATGCTGCTTTCCGCCAGGGCCACAGCAAGACCACCATCACTGCTGTCGTGGGCAGAAGCTAATACCCCAACCGTAATGGCCCGCCGCAACAACTCCTGAACCGCACGTTCCAACGCGAAGTCGACCCGCGGTGGGCGACCCGCCAACACCCCGCTGACCTGCATCTGATAACTGCTGCCAGCAAGGCCCAGACGATCATCGTTCTGTTCATACGGTGCCACCCCCAGCAACAGCACCGCATCACCGGGTTGGCGCCAACCCAGACCAACCACCCGCTCAATGTTCTCCACCAACCCGACCATCCCGATCACCGGGGTTGGATGGATCGGTTGCAGGGTGCCATCGTCGCGACGGGTCTCGTTGTAGAGAGAGACATTGCCACCTGTGACCGGTGTGTCGAGAGCACGGCAGGCGTCCGCAATCCCCCGGCACGCCATAGCGAGCTGCCAGTAGCCCTTCGGAGTTTCCGGTGAAGGAAAGTTGAGGTTGTCGGTGATCGCCAGCGGTTCGGCACCCACGCAGCTCAGGTTGCGGGCAGCTTCGGCAACAGCGGCCTGCGCACCACGCTCCGGGTCCAAAGCTACCCAACGGTTCGGGCAATCCACCGTGACGGCCACCCCCCTCTGCACGGTTGCCATAGATCCCTCTCCCTGCTGCGGCCGCAAACGCACCACAGCTGCATCCGCTACACCGGAAGACACCACGGTGTTTGCGAGAACCTGCTGGTCGTACTGGCGATGCACCCAGCGCTTGCTAGCGATGGTCGGATCATCCAGAAGCTTCAGCAGAACAGCCGCCGGGTCCTCCAATGCAGGCAGCTGACTCTCCTTCCATTGCCAGAGCTCCTGAAGATCCGCAGGGGGCTCCTTCAACAGCTCGTGCTGCTCGATCGGCGTGTCATCCGCCAGGGCAGTGGCCGGCACCTCGGCAGCGACGTCGCCGTGATGCAGCACGCGCACCACAGGTTCCTGCAACACCTGACCCACCACGGCGGCCTGCAGACCCCAGCGTCGGAAGCGCTGCATCAGTGTGTCCTCGCGACCAGCCTTCACGACAAACAACATCCGCTCCTGAGACTCCGAAAGGAGGAACTCGTAAGCCGTCATGCCGTCTTCGCGAGCCGGCACCCGATCGAGATCAAGCTCAACCCCCAGGCCACCCTTCGCCGCCATCTCCGAACAGCTGCAGGTAAGTCCGGCAGCCCCCATGTCCTGAGCTGCAACCACATCACCACTTGCAAATGCCTCCAGACAGGCCTCGATCAACCCCTTCTCCAGGAAAGGATCACCCACCTGAACCGCAGGACGGTCATCCAGGGAATCAGCACTTAGTTCAGCACTGGCGAAGCTGGCGCCGCCCATACCATCCCGGCCGGTGGTGCTGCCCACATAGACCACAGGATTGCCCACCCCCTGAGCGCCGGACTTGACGATCTCCTCGGTCTCCATCAGACCCAGCGCCATGGCATTCACCAGGGGATTGCCCCCATAGGAGGGATCAAAAGCCACTTCACCGCCCACGGTGGGCACCCCAACGCAATTGCCGTAATGGGCAATGCCGGCCACAACGCCCTCGATCAAGCCGACGTTGACGGGATCCTCAAGGGGTCCGAAACGCAACGCGTTGAGCAACGCGATCGGGCGGGCTCCCATGGTGAAGATGTCGCGCAAGATCCCGCCAACCCCGGTGGCGGCCCCTTGAAAGGGCTCCACCGCTGATGGGTGGTTGTGGCTTTCAATCTTGAAGGCCAGCCGATGGCCATCCCCCAGATCAACCACGCCAGCGTTCTCGCCTGGACCCACCAGGATCCTCGGTCCTTCCGTTGGAAACCCACCCAACAACGGCCTTGAGTTGCGGTAACAGCAGTGTTCAGACCACATCACTCCGAACATTCCCAACTCGGCACGGTTGGGCTCCCGTCGAAGCCGTCGACAGATCTCCTGCCAATCCGACGGTTTGAGACCTTCCTGTTTCAGAGCCGCACTGACGTCGTAGGCAGGGGATGACACGCGGGACTGACCAGCAGCTGTCCCCAGTGTTGCCGACGGCGGGATCAGACCCAGGGATCCTCGTCCCGCTGACGTCGACCATCCCGCCAGCCTTCCTCGTCCCAGATCTCAGGCCCGTCTTGGGAGGGTGGTTGTGGCGGTTCAGAACGCTCCGTTTCATCCCAAGGGGGGGCGTCCAGCCAACCCTCCAGTCGATCACCAGCCCGATCGCCCATGTCAAGCAACTGTTCTCGCCACCGCTGGGTGCGGCGCAACAGATCCTGCCGAACGCTGGCGCGGGTCAAAGGCAGATCATCAAGCTCGGTCAATGCGGTGATCACCTGGCCGGGTTGGTTGTCCACGATGCGATCCGGCGTCAGCCGCCAGCGGGAGCTGCCCGGAAGACGTGGATCGCTGCGGGCCACGAGGTAATGGGCAATAGCTCCGGTCGAGGGGTCGAACACGAGGTCCACCACTGCACCCAGGCGCTCCCCATCACGTGCACACAGATCCGACTCCAACAGGGTTGGCAACCGCTCCAAGGTGACCGGATCCGTGACCGCAGGCTCGCCTCGTACATAGACCTGCTGATCAGTGAAACCACAGCATTGATCAAGGCGCCAGACCTCACGGGTCATACGCAAAGCCGAGGGACGACTCACCCAACCCAACAGACGATGCACCGGTGGATGAATCCAACCCATCACACCAGGGCCATGGTCAAGGCCCAGATCGCAGCGCACGGTGTGCTGCAACAAATCACTCAGCAGAAGCTGGTCGGGAAGCGCCAACTCAGGAGCGGATCTGAACCGGCATCACGAGGTAAGTGAATCCATCACTGTCCTCCACAGGACGCAGCACCGCCGGAGTGGTGGGAGCATTGCAGTGAAGAACCACCCGATCTCCGGCCATGGCTTTCAGACCATCCAGCATGTAGCGGACATTGAACGCGATCTGAATCGCATCGCCGCTGAGCTCAGCGGCCAGAGACTCGGAGCCACTGCCCACATCCTGTGCGTCAGCACTGATCAGCACCACACTGGATTCAGGCTGACTACTGAATTTGACGACGTTGTTGTGCTGATCCGCTAGCACGGCAATACGTTCGAGCGCTCCCACCAGGGCACGGCGATCCATGGTCAACGTGCGGCTGAACCCATCAGGAATCAGCTGGCGGTAGTTTGGATAAGTCCCCTCCAGCGTCCGACTGGTGACCATCTGATCAGCCGCCAGGAATACCACCTGCCCGCGGTCACAGAAAAGACTGATCGGATTTTCTGAGCGCCAACCAGCCATAAGGCGTTCTACCTCGCGCAGAGATCGTGCCGGCAGGGTCACGGCAAAGACAGATTCGTCAGCCTGCGAGCCATTAGCCGCAGCCAGGAGGGCATCCTCAACCTGCAGCACGGCCAATCGATGACCATCGGTGGCGGCGGCCTCAAGATTTTTATCGGTGAAGCTGAGATGTACGCCTGTCAACAACTGCTTGGCTTCATCACCGCTGCTGGCGAACAGGGTTCCTTTGAGCGCCTGAACCAACCCGGAAGCCTGCAACTGGAGGGTCATGCCGCTTTCCACCATTGGCAGATCGGGGTAGTCCTCGGCTGGCATGCCCCGCATCTTGTAGCTACCGCTCAGGCTAGTGAGTTGAACCTGCTCACCAGACTCCTCCGTGGAGAGTGTGAGCGGTGAATCACTCGCTAGTCGCGAGACGATCTCACCGAGCAGTCGGGCAGGCAGCGTGATGGCTCCACTGGTTTCAACGCTGGCAGCGAGCGACGTCTGGATGCCGAGGTTGAGATCAAATCCCGTCAGGCTGAGACGGCCAGTTCCGGCATCGGCCGTGAGCAGCACATTGGCCAGAACCGGGTGGGTGGGACGTGTCGCCACGGCGCGGCTCACGAGCTGCAGAGCGGCGTTGAGTTCGGACTGGGAGCACACCACCTTCATCGTGCTGCAGACCTTGTCGCTGGGTGTCGGTGCCCCACGGTTTCACAGCTGACAAAGAAGTGCAATGGCTGGTTTTTCACACCCGTCGTTCGGCTGTTTAGTTCTAGTTCTCTTAAAGAATTAAAACCAAAACCGTCGTAGTAGGACCTGGGGAAACGGGGAAAACAGGCTCTAATCTCAGTTGTGGCCAAAGCTAAGAGCAGCACTTGGCTGGGGAGGACGGATGAACTGTTGTGGAGGGGCAGTGCGTTCTCCACTTCTCCACCGCCTGTGGAAAGGTGAGCGTGGTTTCTAGCTTTCAATTTGGTCGTTGTTTCCCCAGGTTGTTGAACAGTCTTTCGGCGGTGCTCCCCAGTCAGTTTGTGCGTTGGCCCGCGGTTCAGGCGCAAAACAAGACTCCTTGAGGGGGTCCATCGAGGGGGTGGAGCTGCTGATTCAGAACCCCATGACGCCAGCAACTGTGGCGAGATCGGGGTTCAAATCCGTGTGGAAGGAGGCATCGTTGTTGTTGATCGCGCAATCCGGATCCTTCAGGCCATTGCCTGTGAGTACGCAGACCACGGTCGCCTCAGCCGGGATCTCATCTTTGCGCTTCAAGAGACCCGCGACGGAGGCTGCGCTGGCGGGTTCACAGAAGATGCCTTCCTGGCAACCTAGAAGCTTGTAAGCCTCAATGATTTCTGCATCGCTCACATCCAAGAAAGCGCCGTTGCTGGCCTGACGAGCGGCGATGGCTTTGCCCCGGTTAACTGGATTACCGATACGGATCGCCGTTGCGATGGTGTCCGGATCGCTGACCGTGGTGTCGTTGACCAGTGGGGCCGAACCGCTGGCCTGGAACCCCATCATGCGCGGCAGGGTGCTGCTGTGACCAGCCTGTTGGTATTCCTGGAATCCCATCCAGTAGGCGGTGATGTTCCCTGCATTGCCCATGGGAATGCAGAGCCAGTCCGGAGCATCACCGAGAGCATCGATGATTTCAAAGGCAGCTGTTTTTTGGCCCTGAAGTCGGTAAGGGTTCACTGAGTTGACCAGCGTCACGGGATAGTTCTCCGCTGCTTCCCGAACGATGTCCAGAGCGCGGTCGAAATTGCCGCGAATTGCTAGAACCTCAGCGCCGTAGACGAGGGCCTGGGCCAGTTTTCCCTGGGCAACGTAACCGTCTGGAATCAGCACGAAGGCCCGCATGCCGCCACGACGGGCGTAGGCCGCTGCCGAGGCACTGGTGTTGCCGGTACTGGCGCAGATCACGGCTTCACAGCCGGCTTCCTTGGCTTTGCTGATGGCCATGGTCATCCCCCGATCCTTGAAGGAGCCGGTTGGATTGAGTCCGTCGTATTTGACGTACACCTTCACTCCCTTGCCGATTCGCTCCTGAACGGCAGGTACAGGGATTAGTGGCGTCGATCCTTCCCGGAGGGTGATCACCGGGGTGGTGGAGGTCACCGGTAACCAGGCTCTGTAAGCCTCGATCAGACCGGGCCAGTCCTGCATCACAGGCGTGGCCGCTAAGCGCCGACGGAGGTTCTGGAACAGGGACACCGGATGCTGCTAGGGGTCGGGCGAAATCTACGAGGTTCAGGGCTTAGCTTCCTTCAGGCCGTCTAGGGGCGAATCAGAGAAAAACTGCACCAGGCCAGAAATTGACTGGGCTTTTGCAATCACGGAAAACAGGGCAGGCAGATTAACCGCCAACACCTCATTGGGGTACGCCTTGAGGAAATCCACGGCGGTCAGCCCGTCGCTGCTGTTGTGGAGGCCGTTGACGACACCAGCTCGTAGGGCCGGGATGCTGACTTCAGGCTGCGGGGTATAGATCGGATAGATGATCTGTCCAACACGCCGGATGATCGCCTCACCAATCCGGGTGTTGATCAGACGACTGGTGAGGACCAGTGGCAGATCAAGTTTCTGGTTGAGGAGTTTGGCGACGGTGTCCGGATTCTGTTGGGACAGAGATAGCAGCTGTTTCAGCAAACCCCTTGCTTCACCAGTTTTGGCGAGATGATCAAAGTCCTTGACTGGGATTGATCGCCGGAACGCTCCGCTGACCAGAGCAACATCCTGAGCTGCAAGGATCGGGCTGGCCATGGCGGTGAGCCCGATCCCACAACATGCTGCCAAGACGATCACTCGGCACCGAACTGTTCGGATGGTAGGCATCAACCCTGGAGCACTGCCCAGAACTTAGGTGGGGACTCCAGCGGCGACCCTCACGAGGCGGACAACTCCCCGTTCGGCCAGACCCTGTGCTACTTGAACACCCATCCGACGGGTGTCGGCTTCATTCAGCAATCTCGGCATTCTTTTCAGCAAAAGATCAGGAGTGAAGCCCGGTAGAGACTGAAGAACGTTGATCAGTTCACGAATCGGTTCCAGCTGCAGTAGGGGATCGGCTGGGGGTAGTCCATGAGAGCGGAAGGCGCTGGGTTGGAAGCGCTTGGGCAGGCGGCGTCCCAGTCGTTGCATGGTCGACCAGCCGATGGCGTCGAGGCGATCCACCGTGGCAACTACCACTTGGTCCCTTAGCAGGCCGGCTTTGGGGGAGAACAAAAAATCCAACAATTGATCCAGCAGATCCTCAAGATCCAGCTGTGCCTGACTAGCGGCACTGGAGACTAGATTTTCAAGACGGGTCCAGCGGAATGCATCACCGTCGAAAAGCATTTCCTTAAGGCTCTGACGCAGCTGCGGGTCAGGGTCCTCCATCAATCGACGGGCGAAGTAGGGGTAGGCCGCACCGAGGATCTTGAACTGCGGGTCCACACTCAGGGCGATGCCCTCGAGTGTCACCAAGGAGCGGATGATTAGGGCGTAATACGGAGGAACCCGGAAGGGAAATTTGTACATCACACCGGACATGTCATCTGTCACAGCCTTGAAGTCCATGCGGTTGACCCCTGCTTCCAGTGCTTGACTGAATACCGACTCGAATGCCGGGACAATCGGTTCGAGATTGACGTCCTCCGCCAGGAAACCAAGGGTGACGAAGTCCTTTGAGAGTTTTCCGAAGTTGCGGTTCACTAGGTGCACCACCGCCTGAATTAATCCAGTTCGGGATTCACGGCTGACTTCACTCATCATTCCGAAATCCAGATAACAGAGCCGGCCATCCGCGAGGGCCAGCAGGTTGCCCGGGTGGGGGTCGGCATGAAAGAAGCCGTGTTCCAGCAACTGCTGCAAGCTGCAGTTCACGCCGACGTCGACCATGTCGTCGGGGTCGATCCCCAGCTCGCGGACTGCATCGAGATTGGTGAGCTTCACGCCATCGATCCACTCCATCGTCAGCACGCGACGACTGGTGGCCTTATGGAAGATGGCGGGTACAGCAATACGGGGATTGTGGCTGTGGAGCTCTGCGAATTTTTCAGCGTTGGCCGCCTCATTGAGATAGTCCATCTCTTCGAAGACCCGACAGCCCAGCTCATCGATCAGGGCCACCAGATCACTGCGGATCAGGCCGATGTTGCTGTTCAACCAGGCGGCGATATTGCGAACGATGTAAAGATCAAGAGTGATCTGTTCACGTAGGCCTGGGCGCTGAATTTTGACTGCAACCTTCTGGCCGTTGCTGAGCGTGCCGCGATGCACCTGCCCGAGTGAGGCTGCTGAGATGGGTTCTCGATCGAGTTGCTCGTAAATCTCATCAACCGGAGCACCGAGGTCCTCCTCGATGCAGGCCATGGCTAGATCGCTGTCGAACCCCGGTAATTGATCCTGTAGTTGTGACAGTTCCTCCAACAGAAGAGGAGGCACGATGTCGGGACGGGTCGACAGGGCCTGACCGGCTTTGATGAAGGCCGGCCCAAGCTCCACCAGCAGCTCAGCGCATTCGCTGGCACGGCTTCGTGCCCGATGTTCATCCTTAAGCAACTGGAAGATCCAGTCGAAGGCCACACCCAGCAGCAGCAGTCCTATCGGAACAAGGGTCTGCCACAGACGTCGAATCAGACGCTGGGGATGGCCGGCATAGATCCTGGTGATGGCAGCGGGGTCGTACTCGAGCAGTCCAGCTGCTTCGATAAAATCCCCGAGCTCCGCTGTCATCATTTCAGGGGTTAGTAGACCCCTTCTAAACGATGCGAGCCGTCGCTACGGTTTGCATCAACACCTGGGATGGCGTGCTCACCGGTCTGCAGCTGCAGAACATCGCCCTGATCGATCGGCTCGAGCTGGAGTTCGGCTCTGGTTTCACTGTCCTCACCGGGGAGACAGGGGCTGGTAAGTCGATCCTTCTGGACGCACTTGATGCGGTCCTTGGAGGCGCTCAGGGAGTTGCCGGCCAGCGTTTGCTTCGCGATGGATCGGAGCGGGCACGGATTGAAGCCAGTTTTCAGCTCACTTCCCAACTCAGGCATTGGTTGTCCCAGACGGACTTCGAGCCGGAGGACGAATTGCTCATCAGCCGGGAGTGGAAATATCAGGACGGTGATCGTTGGTCCAGCCGTTCGCGCTTGAACGGCACTCTGGTCAACCGTCAGCAGCTTCTGTCCCTGCGACCGCTGTTGATTGATCTCACGGTGCAGGGTCAGACTCAGTTGCTTGCCAAGCCCGGTCAACAGCGCCAATGGCTTGATCGTCTCGGCGGCTCTTCCCTAGCGGCGTTGAAGTTTGATGTGGCCGCGGCCTGGCAAGGGTGGTGTGAATCAACAGCGGCCCTTCAGGCGGTGGAACGAGAACAGCAGCGTTGCGAGGAGGAACGTGCTGAGCAGGAGGCCTTGCTTGAACAGCTTGAGGCGGCCGGTCTGGAGGATCCCAGGGAGCACGAGCGGCTGGAACAGGAGCAGGATCGATTGGTCCATGGCGTGCGTCTCCAGGAGGGGCTGGCGCAGTTGTTCCGTCGTCTTCGGGATGGTGCTGATCAGGCCCCATCGCTGCAGGACCATCTAGCTGCCTCCATTCAGGAGCTGCAATCGATGGCCCAGCTGGATTGCTCATTGGTGGAGTTGAAGGATCAGTCTCTCGATCTGGAGGCCAATGTCGAGTTACTTCTGCGATCACTTGATCACTACGGCCAAGCTCTGGACAGTGACCCGGAGCATCTCGATCGGATCCAGGAGCGATTAGCGGAGCTGAAACGTCTGAAGCGTCGCCATGGCCTGGATCTGGCCGGTTTGATCGAGCGTCGGGATGGATTGCGGCAGCGGCTTGGGGAGGGGTGGGGTGAAGCGGAACTGCAGCAATTGCGGTTAAGTGAACGGGAGCAGCGTCAGCAACGGGATCAGGCCAATACTGCCCTGCGTCATGCCCGTTCTCAGGCTGCAAAAGCTCTACAGGCCTCCTTGCTGAAGCAGTTGCCACCGATGGGTCTGGCCAATGTGCGTTTTGAAGTGAATCTGCGTGCCGCTGATCCTGCGGACCATGGAGCGGATGCGGTTTGCTTTCTGTTTTCCGCCAATCCCGGTCAGCCTTTGGCTCCGTTGACGGAAGTGGCTTCCGGTGGCGAGATGTCTCGTTTCCTCTTGGCGTTGAAAACCACCCTTGCTGCTGTGGATGGTTCCAGCACGCTGCTGTTTGATGAGATCGACGCGGGTGTGAGTGGTCGCGTTGGTGGAGCGATGGCTGATTTGCTGCGTAGCCTTGGTCAGCATCGACAGGTGTTCTGCGTCACCCATCAACCTCTGATTGCAGCGGTGGCTGATCACCATTTCCGAGTCAGCAAGCACGTGGAGGACGATGTGACCTACTCGCGAGTGTCCCACCTGCGGGACACTGAGGCGCGGCGTCACGAGCTGGCGGAGCTGGCCGGTGGTGAGCAGGCTGAGGCCTATGCAGCGAGCTTGCTGGAACAACGTTCGACCTGAGATCGTCGAGAGTTCTTAAGATTCTGTGCTTTCGATCGGGGCGTCATGGGGCGAGCTGCTGCCAAGAGCACTGATTCGAAGCCCGCATCGCTGCCGCTGCCTGCCGATAAGCAGGAGGATGTGATCCGGGTCCGGGGTGCGCGTCAGCACAACCTCAAGAACGTCGACGTCACCATCCCCCGCAACAAGCTGGTGGTGTTCACCGGGGTGAGTGGCAGCGGCAAGAGTTCGCTTGCTTTCGACACGATCTTTGCTGAGGGTCAGCGCCGCTACGTCGAAAGTCTCTCCGCCTACGCCAGGCAGTTTCTGGGTCAGGTGGATAAGCCGGATGTCGATGCGATCGAGGGTCTCTCGCCGGCGATTTCGATCGATCAGAAATCCACCAGTCATAACCCTCGTTCGACGGTCGGCACCGTCACGGAGATTCAGGACTACCTGAGGCTGCTGTTCGGTCGTGCCGGTGAGCCCCACTGCCCCAAGTGTGGACGGTCGATCAAGCCGCAGAGCATCGACGAGATGGTCGATCAGATCCTGTTGCTGCCAGAGGGCACCCGCTATCAGCTGCTCGCTCCAGTGGTGCGTGGCAAGAAAGGTACCCACACCAAATTGATCAGCGGCCTCGCGGCCGAGGGCTTTGCCCGAGTGCGCATTAACGGTGAGGTGCGCGAACTCTCCGACAACATCGAATTGGATAAGAACCATACGCACAACATCGAAGTGGTGGTGGATCGACTGGTGGCCCGCGAAGGAATCCAGGAACGGCTCACGGATTCATTGCGCACCGTTCTCAAACGTGGGGACGGCCTTGCCCTGGTGGAAGCGGTGCCCAAGAAGGGTGAGGAGCTTCCTGAAGGAGTCGAGCGGGAGCGTCTCTACTCCGAGAAATTCGCTTGCCCGATCCATGGTGCCGTCATGGAAGAGCTCTCTCCACGGTTGTTCTCTTTCAACAGTCCCTACGGCGCCTGTGAGGTCTGCCATGGCATCGGACATCTCAGAAAATTCACCGTGGACCGGGTTATCCCTGACCCCACCCAGCCGGTGTATTCCGCAGTGGCTCCCTGGGCTGAAAAGGACAACAGCTATTACTTCTCACTGCTCTATTCCGTCGGAGAAGCCTTCGGGTTCGAGATCAAAACCCCCTGGAATCGGCTGACCGATGAGCAGCGGGATGTGTTGTTGCACGGCAGTCGCGATCCGATCCTGATTCAGGCGGACAGCCGCTATCGAAAGGGAAAAGGGGGTTACAACCGGCCCTTTGAAGGAATCCTGCCGATCCTGGAGCGTCAGCTGCGTGACGCGAGTGGAGAGGCTCAGCGGCAGAAGCTGGAGAAGTACCTCGAATTGGTGCCTTGCGAGGCCTGTGCTGGTCAGCGGTTGCGACCGGAGGCCCTGGCTGTCAAGGTTGGCCCCTTTTGCATCCCTGAGCTCACGGCCGTCAGCGTCGGTCAGACCCTCGATCGGATCGAGCAACTGATGGGGGTTGGCAGCCATGAGGGTGCTGAACCGTTGCTGAATGACCGCCAGATCCAGATTGGAGATCTGGTACTCCGGGAAATCCGCCTGCGCTTGAAGTTCCTGCTGGATGTGGGTCTCGATTACCTGAGCCTGGATCGGCCCGCGATGACCCTGTCCGGTGGTGAGGCGCAGCGGATCCGTCTGGCGACCCAGATCGGTGCGGGTCTCACCGGCGTTCTCTATGTGCTGGATGAGCCGAGCATCGGCCTTCATCAGCGAGACAACGACCGGCTGCTCAACACCCTGGTAAGGCTTCGAGATTTGGGAAACACCCTGGTGGTGGTGGAGCACGACGAGGACACCATCCGTGCAGCTGACCATGTGGTGGACATCGGTCCCGGTGCTGGCGATCACGGCGGCCACATTGTGGCGGAGGGCTCCTTCAAGGATCTGATCGCCGTTGAAGACTCCCTGACCGGCGCTTACCTCAGCGGTCGCCGTTCGATCCCGACGCCGGCAGAACGACGCCAGAGCGGGACCCGTTCGCTCAAGTTGCTCGATTGCAACCGCAACAACCTCAAAAACGTCAGCGTCGAATTTCCGCTCGGTCGGTTGGTTTCGGTCACGGGGGTGAGTGGCAGCGGCAAGAGCACCCTGGTGAATGAGCTTCTCCACCCAGCTCTAGAGAACGGACTCGGGATGAAGGTTCCCTTCCCGCAGGGCCTGGGCGAATTGCGAGGGCTGAAGTCGATCGACAAGGTGATCGTGATCGATCAGAGCCCGATCGGTCGCACACCGCGCTCAAATCCCGCCACTTACACCGGTGCCTTTGATCCGATTCGGCAGGTGTTCGCTGCCACAGTGGAAGCCAAGGCCCGTGGATACCAGGTTGGGCAATTCAGTTTCAACGTGAAGGGCGGGCGCTGCGAAGCTTGCCGCGGCCAGGGCGTGAACGTGATTGAAATGAACTTCCTGCCAGATGTCTATGTCCAATGCGACGTTTGCAAGGGCGCTCGTTTCAACAGAGAGACATTGCAGGTGAAATACAAGGGCTACACCATCGCTGATGTCCTTGAAATGACGGTGGAACAGGCCGCCGAGGTGTTCGAGGCGATTCCTCAGGCGGCTGATCGGCTACGCACCCTGGTGGATGTTGGCCTCGGCTACGTGAAGCTCGGTCAGCCCGCTCCCACCCTCTCCGGTGGTGAAGCCCAGAGGGTGAAGCTGGCCACGGAACTCTCCCGTCGGGCTACGGGTAAGACCCTTTATTTGATCGACGAACCCACCACCGGTCTGAGCTTCTACGACGTGCACAAGCTGATGGATGTGATGCAACGCCTCGTCGACAAAGGCAATTCGATCATCTGCATCGAGCACAACCTTGATGTGATCCGGTGTTCCGACTGGATCATTGATCTGGGGCCTGAAGGGGGTGACCGGGGTGGCGAGATCCTGGTGACGGGTACACCGGAGGAGGTTGCCAAGCATCCGAGTAGTCATACAGGTCGGTATCTCGCCCGAGTTTTGGAGCAACATCCTGCTGAGATTCCGATCGCAGCCTGATGATTCGTCTCGCAGTGGTTTGCGGTGGCTTGGTCCTGACAGGATTATCTTCACCGGCCAAGGCGCTTGAACGGCTGGTGCTGAGGATGCCGATTCTGGAAACGAGCGTCACCATCAATCTTGCAGAGGCTGGCTCCGCTGCTGAGCTGGTGCAGTCCAGCCCTGATCTTGCAGATCTTCAGGAAGTTTGTGGCGGCAAGCTGCTTGATCTGATCGGCAAGGTGTTTCTGGCGCCGTTGCCGTTGGAGACCAAAGCCTTCCTGATGGCGTCCACCGGTCAACAGTTGCTGGAGCAGGCGTCAATTGACCTGTCGAAGGTTGCTGTTGCCGCAAAACGACTCAAAGCCAATCAAGAGCAAGGCGTTGCCTTGGCCAAGGCCGGGCCTGCCGAAACGGTGACCACATCGATGCGGATTCCGCTTAAACTGTCTTGGACGCGTGAGATTGTCCGCGTTGCTGTGACACACCGTCCGCAACCGCTCAAGTCGTTGACGTAGGTGCCAGCTGGTTCCGCTAACGGTACTTGGCTGTGATTTCTCATGGCCTCTGTGATAACCCTGAGTCGTTAGAGGGGTTGGGCGAGGTAATTAGCGGCCCAGGGCTAAACGGTACTCCTGCCGGATCACCCCGGCAGTGATTTCAGTCAGCAAAGGTCAATGTTTGCCGGTGATCGTCCGCCTCCGGGTCCGGAGGAATTATGCCTGCGTCCTCTGGATGTGTCCGCTCTGCTGGATGCCGTAGAGTCCCGCAGTCAGTCAATGGGTAGTGCGTTGAACACGGAGGCCGTTGCTGTGGTGGGCCACTCCTGGGGAGCCACCCAAAAGCCTTCAGCTCTTGGGCGGTGTCCCCACGGATCGCAAGCTCAAGGGTCGATGCAGTGATCTCAAGGATCCCGAGCGAAATCTGAGCTAGCTGCTTCAGTGCAGTTGGTTGAGCGGCATCAACAAAGCCGGTGTGGCGGACCAACTGGTCAAGGCCGTAGTGGCGGTTAACCCTCCACTTAGTCTGCTGTTTGAACCCTCCAGCTTCACCACCCTCAGCGCCAAGGTGCTGTTGATAAGTGGCACACGCGACTGGGTGGTTCCCTCCGTTCCGGAAGCGATCTCTCCCATGCAAGACACGCAAGCTGCTCAGCTGGGCCATTGGCTGGTGCTCGTGAGCGGTGCTGATCAATTCAGCCTGCGCAGTTTAAAGGGGAAGTCCGTCCAGCCCTGTTGGGGCCGGTGATACTGGGCTGGATCAACGATTAGCTGGGGGTGAAGGTGGCTGTCAGTTTCAGTGGCGGCGGCTGGGGTGATGATCAGGTTGATCTGGTGGATGTCAGGGTCAAGCTCCGACATTGCCTGTTCTTCACAATCGATCCTTGATTGATGCGTTGAGACAGGGTTGCTGAACATCAGTATTCACAACTGTTTTGGCGGAATTAATGTGTTTCGAACGGCTCATCTATAACGTTTTTTTCAACTTTCAGTTTGTTTTTTCTCCCTAAATACAAATCAACGGAGTCGATCGATTCCGCTGCTGTTCGAGGGATCGCTGGAATGGGAAGGGGTGTTCGCGTCCTTCATCTTCATTTGCACGGTCTGTTCCGGTCCAGGGATCTGGAGCTCGGTCGTGATGCGGATACCGGCGGTCAGACGTTGTACGTCCTGGATCTGGTCCGCAGCCTGGTACAGCGTCCCGAGGTTGAGCGGGTCGATGTGGTGACTCGTCTTGTGCAGGACCGTCGGGTTGCTGCTGACTATGAGCGTCCTATGGAAATGATCGCTCCAGGCGCTCGCATTCTGCGTTTTCCCTTTGGTCCGAAGTGTTATTTGCGTAAGGAGCAGCTTTGGCCGCACCTGGAGGATCTTGCTGACCAGCTCGTGCATCACCTCAGCCAGCCCGGTCATGAGGTGGATTGGATCCATGCCCACTACGCCGATGCGGGGTTTGTCGGGGCTCTGGTGAGCCAACGGCTTGGTCTCCCCCTGGTTTTCACCGGTCATTCCCTCGGACGGGAAAAGCAACGTCGTCTTCTGGCCAGTGGCGGTGATCGCCAACAGATTGAACAGGCCTATGCCATTAGCAGACGCATCGAAGCGGAGGAGCAGGCACTTACCCAGGCGGATCTGGTGATCACCAGTACACAGCAGGAAGCAGACCTGCAGTACGCCCGATACGCCCAGTTCCGTCATGATCGCGCCCAGGTGATCCCTCCCGGCGTTGATGCCGGGCGCTTTCACCCCTTTGCATCGGCGGCGGAAGGGGATGCTTTGGATCAGTTGCTCCGCCCTTTTCTTCGCGATCCCGACAAGCCACCGTTGTTGGCGATTTCCCGTGCCGTCCGCCGCAAGAATATTCCAGCCCTGCTGGAGGCCTTCGGATCGTCATCGGTGTTGCGCCAACGCCACAACCTCGTGCTGGTGCTGGGATGTCGGGAGGATCCCCGACAGTTGGAGAAACAGCAACGGGATGTGTTCCAGCAGGTCTTCGATCTGGTTGATCGCTATGACCTCTACGGTTCCGTCGCCTATCCGAAGCAGCATTGCCGCTCCCAGGTGCCGGCCTTCTACCGCTGGGCTGCCCAACGGGGAGGTCTGTTCGTTAATCCTGCGCTTACGGAGCCATTTGGTCTCACGCTGCTTGAGGCCGCGGCCTGTGGTCTGCCGATGGTTGCTACCGATGACGGTGGTCCTCGCGATATTCAGGCCCACTGTGAGAACGGTCTGTTGGTGGATGTGACAGATGCCGGAGCGTTGCAGGAGGCGCTGGAACGGGCTGGTAAGAATGCCAGTCGCTGGCGGCGCTGGAGTGACAACGGTGTGGAGGCAGTGTCACGACATTTCAGCTGGGATGCCCATGTCTGTCGCTACCTGGGACTGATGCAAGCCCATTTGAATCAGCTCCCATCAGCGCGCCCAAGGCCTCAGGGTTCCCCGGTCCCGGTGCATCGACCTGATCATCTGCTGTTGCTGGATCTCGACAGCACCCTGGATCTGCCCGACGGCCCTTCGCTGACGGCACTGCGCAGCCAATTGGAACGCGATTGTCAGCGCTATGGCTTTGGGATCCTGACCGGTCGATCGCTGGCGGCGGCCCAGCAGCGCTACTGCGATCTTCATCTGCCATCGCCGCTGGTCTGGATCAGCCGGGCTGGCAGTGAGATTCATCTCGGGGGGGATCTGCAGCCCGATCACACCTGGGAGCAGCACATCAGTGCCGACTGGGATCGCGCCTCCGTCAAGGCAGTGATGGAGGATCTCCAAGACCTGTTGGAGCCTCAGACTAAGGTGCATCAGGGGCCCTGGAAGTTGAGTTATCTCCAACGTCAGCCGGATGCATCGGTGTTAGGTCATCCCAGCCTTGCGGCCGTGCTGGATGAATTGAGCCACTATCGCTTTCCCAGTCAGCGCTGATTCACCTGGACGCAGGCTGCAGCTCGATCAGCCTTGGCACGGGCATCCGCCAGATGTTCACCCTTTGCCAGCGCCACCCCCATGCGACGGCCCGGGCGAGCTGTTGGTTTACCGAACAGCAGCAGTTGGGTGTCGGGTTCCGTCAGAGCAGCGTCGACACCTGAGTAGCTGACAGCGTCCATATTGTCCTTGGCAAGGATGACGCGGCTTGCCGCTGCCTCGGCCGTTGTGATCGATGGGATCGGCAACCCCAGAACCGCACGGAGATGCAGTTCGAACTCACTCAGGTTCTGGCTGATCAACGTCACCAGCCCGGTGTCGTGGGGTCTTGGGGAGAGTTCCGAAAAGATCACCTCATCACCGCAGAGGAAAAACTCCACACCGAACAGGCCGGTCCCTCCCAGGTTTTGGGTCACGGTCCGGGCCATGGTCTGGGCCTGCTGCAGCTGATTGGCTGTGAGCGTTGCCGGCTGCCAGCTGCACTGGTAATCACCTTGTTCCTGTTCGTGGCCGATCGGTGCGCAGAACAGGGTCTCGCCGTTGTGCTGGCGGATGGTCAGCAGCGTGATTTCGAGTTCAAAGCGGAGATATTCCTCCACAATCACGCGGGGGGAGGTTCCCCTGGCACTGGTCATCGCTGCTTCCCAGGCTTGGTCCAGGCCATCCGGTCCTTCAACAACGCTTTGCCCTTTACCAGATGAGCTCATCACCGGCTTCACCACCACCGGCCAGCCCAGGGCGGGAGCCACGTCAGCCAGCTCCTCTGCACTGGCGGCAAAGGCGAAGCGAGCCGTTCGCAGAGCGAGTTCTCCTGCCGCTAGTTCTCGGATCCTGTCCCGGTTCATCGTCACGGCTGTGGCCCGGGCCGTCGGAATAATCGTGATGCCACCATGTTCGAGCTCTGCCAGGGCTGAAACCGCCAGAGCCTCGATCTCGGGAATCACCACGTCCGGTTGGTGGCGTCGCACCACGTCGCGAAGAGCCGTGGCATCATTCATCGGAAGGACTTCTGCCACATCAGCCACCTGCATCGCGGGTGCCTCCGCATAGCGATCGCAGGCGATGATCCTGCAGCCGAGCCGCTGCGCGGCGATAGCTACCTCCTTGCCGAGTTCACCGCTGCCCAGAAGCATCACTGTGCGCGGAAAACTGGCCATGGGTCGGTCCGGCAAGGGATTTCACCATCATTGATCAGCGTAACTCCGGTCTTTTTGAAGCGTCGTTTCGTCGCACCTTGGGTTTGCTACTTCGAAGAAAGACAGGACCAATCCGGAGGTGAATCGATGCTTGTTGGTGGCTGATGCATCGTTGCTCTGCTTCATCAATCCGGCAGTGGTGCTGGCCCGAGCACCCGACCCGATTCCACCGCAGGCGGTCTGGATGAATGATGCCAGTGCACTGGCTTTGTTGCCGGATGCACTGCTGCAGCGACGGGGACTGCAACTGGTTCTGCATCGCAGCAGTCGTCAGCTGCTTGTTCTGGATCACGGCCGTTTGCGGCTGCGGGTGCCGGCGGCTGGGAAACACCTATCGGTGAACACAGCGTTCTGTTCAAAACGGCTGACTCGACCTGGAAGCATCCGTCCATGGGTGCTCTGGTGGCTCCCGGTGGTCGGAATCCCCTGGGTAGTCGCTGGATTGCTTTTCACCAGGACTGTTCCAACCCCGGACGTTGGGATGGGGAGAAAGTGGTTCAGGTGACGGGTTGTTCTCATTTAGGTCTGCATGGACCGCCGGTCGTGCGGTCTCCCATGGATGTGTCCGTCTTTATGACGAGGACATCCGCACCGTTTTTGATCTGGTCCGCCTCGACACGCCGTTGGTCGTCTTGCCCTGAACAGCGCCCATCGATAAAGCCCTGATGTCAACCAGGGCTGCAGCGTGATCTTCGTGTTCAGCTCAGTCACCAGTGTCTCTGAACGGGAGCTGGGGAGTATGCGGCTTCGGGGGCTTTGGCGCTTTAGGCCTGGGTGCAGGCCGGAGTGTTCATGTACTAGCTGAGCAGTGAAGTGTTCTGATGGAAGTCGCCCTGCTGGTTGGAATTGCAGACCTTCATCGCACCTTGCAGGCGCTTACAGGCCAGCCGCTGATCTATCAGTTCGATCCTGACTGGCCTTGTCTCCGGATTTCACCGATCAACCAGACCCCCATGAAGCCCAGTGAGGAGATTCCGAAATAAATCAAGACCCACTTAAGGACTCGGTCCGGGTCCGCTGCTGCCGATGACAGGAGATCGGCAGTGCGATCAAGAAGCGTCTCCATTAGGTGTCGAGGTCGGGGATCAGAGTGAGTTGGCGCACGGGGGATTCCTCACTCACAAAACCCCAGGCCTCGAACACTGAAGGATCGGGATGGGTGATGCGTTGTTGATCTCCGCGCCGTTCGAGTCGGAAGCCCTGTTCCGCCATGCGACGCATCAGGCTGGCGGACTCTTCAAACCGCGCCGCCATCGCTTCGAGGCTGGTGCAGTCCGTAGTGAGTCCTGATTCCCTCCAGGTGAAATAGGTCATCGGTTCAGATGGTCGGGCGAAGCGCGATCCCCAGCAGCACGAAGCCGGCTGTGACAAGCCAAAAGCATGGCACTACTGTGCGTTCGCTGGTGCCGACCAGCTCGAAGTGATGGTGCAGCGGCGCCATCCGGAACACCCTTCGTCCTTGACCATCCGGCCCCTTGGTGGCTTTGAACACCCACACCTGGATGATCACTGACAGGGACTCCGCCAGAAAGACACCACCCATCACCAGCAAAGGCCAGAGACTGTCTGACAGCAGGGCCACGCCACTGAGGGCAGCTCCCATGGCGAGGGAGCCGGTGTCCCCCATAAAGGCCCGTGCGGGATGGCGGTTGTGCATCAGGAATCCGAGCCAGGCGCCGGCCATGGCCATGCAGAAGCCCGCCAGTGCTGGATCACCGTTATGCCCCCTCAGCATCAATTGCACTGCCATTCCCAGGAACACCAGAGCGCCGCAACCGCTTGCCAGTCCATCCAGCCCATCGGTGAGGTTGGTGGCGTTGCTTTCGGCCAGGAACACAAAAAGTCCCAGGGGCCAGATCAGTAAACCGATAGGAAGACTCCAACCGAAGGGAAGGGACACCGCGCTACTGATCCAGCCCTGCCATGCTGCCGCCGCAAGGAACAGAACCCCCATCAGGCTTTGCAGCAGTAACTTGCCGCGGGGTGTGAGACCGGTGTTGGTTTGGCGTGTGAGGCTGCGCCAATCATCAAAACCACCGACCACCATGTAGGCCAGGGTGATGCTGGAAACAGCCAGCAGCTGCTTTGCCGATGTTCCCTCGAGGCTGATCAATCCTCCAATAATCGTGCCCACAGGCACCACCAACAGCCCCCCCATCGTGGGGGTCCCTGACTTGGACTGATGGGCCTTGGGGCCCTCCTCCCGGATCACCTGACCCATCTTCAAGGCCTTAAGCCGGGGGATGCCGGCTGCAGCAACTAGAGCAGAGACTGCGGTGGAGATGAGCAGAGGCAGCGTCAGCTGACTGTTGGGCACCCATTTGTCTGACGCCAGACTGACCGCCAGAACAACCATCGTAAGTAGTGATGCACTGGCGGTGCCGTTCTCCCACAATGGGCGAGGACGGTTGCTGACGTCAGTCACAACAAAAGCTGCCGCTGCGCTGGGACCCTAGAGGAGCTGTCCGAAAGGGACCAGGACAGGATCGGACGTCAGTCCTCCCACTGCTCCTCGTTCTGCTCGTCAGCGTTGTTGTAATCCTCCTTCTCACCCATCAGTGCCGAGAGTTCTTCTTCTTCAACTGTGCTCACTTCGGGAGAAGCGGATTCCTCATCAGCTACTAGCCTGCCACTGGCTTCAAGCCAGCTCAGCAGATCAGGCTCCTCACGCAGGGGCAGCACCGGGGCCGGATCCCTGCGTCCATAGCGCGTCAGGGAGGGGTTGATGCTGTCGAGAGCGCTCATCGTTGAGGACACAGTCCAATACAACAACATAGTTCATGCCCTGGATTACACCCATGCGTGACGTTGTGGTGCTGCTGATCAGCTGGGTTTCGGCGTTGTTGATCAGCTCGGGTCTGCGCTTCTGGGGTGATCGGCATCCTGCGGCGCTGCAGGCGCCGTGGGCTGTTGTTCTGGCCATCGTGTTGCTGCCGGCGTTGCTGATGGTGGGGTGGCTGCTGCTGTCCGCAGCATGGTCCTGGGACGGTGAAGGGGGAGAATCAGTCGATTCTGATCAGGAGACCCGTTGATGGGCCGCGCCAACAAGGTGGTTCTCGCCTACTCCGGCGGGGTGGATACCAGCGTCTGTATTCCCTACTTGAAGCAGGAGTGGGGTGTTGAGGATGTCATTACCTTCGCTGCTGACTTAGGCCAGGGGGATGAGCTGGAGCCGATTCGTCAGAAGGCTCTGGATGCCGGTGCGAGTCAGTCGTTAGTGGGGGATCTGATTCAGCCCTTCATCGAGGACTTTGCCTTCCCGGCGATCCGCGCCAATGCTCTATACGAGGGTCGCTACCCCCTCTCCACGGCACTGGCCCGGCCGTTGATCGCCCGTCGATTGGTGGAGGTGGCCCGTGAGGTGGGTGCTGATGCCGTAGCCCATGGTTGCACCGGCAAGGGCAATGACCAGGTGCGCTTCGATGTGGCGATTGCGGCGCTCGCTCCCGATCTGAAGGTGCTCACCCCTGCCAGGGAGTGGGGCATGAGTCGTGAGGAGACCATCGCCTATGGCGAGCGTTGCGGAATCCCAGCGCCGGTGAGCAAGAAATCGCCCTACTCGATCGATCTCAACCTTCTGGGTCGCAGCATCGAGGCCGGACCCCTTGAAGATCCGATGGTGGCTCCTCCGGAGGAGGTTTTCGCTATTACGTCACCGATGTCGGAGACGCCGGATGCAGCTGAGGATGTCGAGATTGTTTTCGATGCCGGCAATCCTGTCGCCATCAATGGCCAGAACTTGGATCCGGTGGCGATGATCCGCGAAGCCAACCGTCTGGCGGGCAGCCACGGCATCGGTCGGCTCGACATGATCGAGAACCGGGTGGTGGGGATCAAATCCCGAGAGATCTACGAAACACCGGGGTTGCTCCTGTTGATCCAGGCCCACCAGGAACTGGAGAGTTTGACGTTGGCTGCGGATGTTCTGCGCAGTAAGCGACAGCTGGAGATGCAGTGGGCTGATCTGGTGTACCAGGGCCTCTGGTTCGGGCCGCTGAAGGATGCATTGGACGGTTTCATGGACCGCACCCAGCAGCACGTCAACGGCGTCGTGCGCTTGCGTCTGCACAAAGGCAACGCCACTGTTATCGGCCGCGGTTCAATCCGGAGCAGTCTTTACGTTCCGGAGATGGCGTCTTACGGCAGCGAGGACACGTTCGACCACCGTGCCGCCGAGGGATTTATTTATATCTGGGGACTGCCGACCCGTCTCTGGGCTGCATCACAGCGGACATCAAGCTGATCGCCACAGGCCTAAACCCCGAAGTTTCGGTAACCTAAATTAAGCATGGATAATCACGTTGTTTGGACGACGTACCGCGCTCTGTAACTCGGAAGGAGTCAGAGCCGGAGGTTGGAAAGCCTCTGATTGGTCCAACCGTTTGTCCAGCGTTTTTAGCACTCCACTAACGGCTCGAACCGTTAGTGAAATTTACGTTCGAATAATTCGGGAAGATCGTAAAGAAGCTGCTCTCATAGACCTTTTTCTGACTTTTTAACTCCTTAATGCGTTCTTGCAGGAGTTCATGTTTCGTTGATTCGGGGACTCCGGTACCCAGAGCGGTTCAGGAGCCTGATTCTCCAAAGCATCCTGGGTCATGATCCGAAGCTATTTCGGATCATGACCTCGACAACGGTGTCAGGACGACGCTTCTGAGCTGGCTGCAGGTTGTTCCTGCGGAGCGGCAGCGGGTTCGCTTCCAGGAACGACCCGTGGAGCAGGAAGAGGACCCTCCTGCTTCACCGTGAGGTAGCGGATCACGTCCTCACTCAGGCGCATGGCCTTTTCAAGGACAGCCACCTGTTGGCCATCGCCGTTATGGCTCAGCTGCACATAGATGCCTTCTTTGTGCTTAGCGATCGGATAGGCCAGGCGGCGCTTGCCGCGCATCTGGTTGTCCAGTACATCCGCACCGGCTTCCACCAACATGTCGCGGTATTTGATGAGGTGGCTCTCAACTTCCTCCTCCGGGATGTCCGGGCGAAGGATGTACATGGTTTCGTAGTACGGATCGAGCGTCATGGGCTGTGCCGACGGGGACTGCAGGCTCACTTCGGTGAGCGACGGATCCTGTACCTTATCCCCCAGACCTCCTTATCTCAGTAGAGCTGCATTCGAACAGCCTGGCTGATGCCCGGAAGATCGGGTTCACGGCCCCGCAGGCATTCCACAAGCGAGAAGAGCAGGATCGCCAGAACGGCAACGACGATTGCGCTTGAGAGTGTGCCTAGCAGCAGGCTTCCGGCTGCAATGGGTTGGAGCAAAAGGCGGAAGCCGATGCTCAGCACAATCAGCGCAATGTCGGTGAGCAGAGCCTGCAGAGCGTTGAAGCGCAAGAAGTAAGGGACGTTTGGATTGCGTACCACGGCCAGGAAGAGCACGAAAAACAGCAGCAGGCCCCCCAGACCGAAGGGAATGCTGCGTTCCAGCTGCATCAGCGGCAAGGCTGGCAGCACCAACGGGCGCAGTAGTGGGTACTGAAGAAACAACCCATCGGGGGCGAATCCAAAAGGGATGGCATCACTCCAAGGCAGGACATACATCAAGGGAGCTACCAGCCGTTGCCAGAGGGGGGGTTCCATCGTCGGCGCATTGCAATCCGCTGACGCTAGTTGCTTAAAGCGATTTCAGCCGCCCGGCGCATGGTGTCCACAGGAACGTCATTGATGCCGCTCCAGAGCCTCAGGGATGCGGCCCCCTGTTGAATCAGCATCTCCAGCCCGTCGATGCAACGGTGACCCCGTAGCTGGCCCCAACGCAGCCAGGCGGTGGGACGCGGTGTGTAGATCAAGTCGTAAATGGTGGCTTGATGTGGAAGCCTGTCCCAGAGATCAGGGCCAAGGGGCATGGCGTCGGCGTCACCGTGAAGGGCCATGCCCACCGGCGTAGTGTTCACCACTAGGTCAGCTTGATTCAGAAGGGTGGTCACGGCTTCATCCGTGTCGAGGCAGCAGCTCAGAGGGGCGCTCTCCAGCTGCAAGTCTGCAAGGAAGTTGAGCAGTGCCTCCGAGCGTCTTCCGATCACTTGGATGGAGGACAGTTCAAGGGTCTGCAGGCCAGCCACCACGGCTCGGGCGGAACCGCCGCATCCGAGCACCACGGCCCGCCGGTTCCGCCAGCGCTCGCTGCCGCCGAGGGGTGCCAGAAATCCTTCCACATCGGTGTTCGTGCCCCGCCAGCCATCTTTTTCGTCAGGGATGAGAGTGTTGACCGCCTGAAGTCGACGGGCCGCGTCGCTGAGCTCGTTGCAGAGGCTGGTCACAGCCTGCTTATGGGGGATGGTCACATTGAGGCCACGGCAGCCCACCGCTCTAAGCCCCTGCAGCACTTCCGGGAGATGCGTCCCGTAACAGGGCAGAGCCAGGTATCGCCAGTTGAGACCCAGCGCCTGCAGCGCAGCGTTCTGCATCGCAGGGGAGAGCGAGTGCTGCACAGGGTTGCCAAGCAGCCCAACTAGGCCAGTGCTGCCGTTGATCATGGCCTCGTCGGAATGCCCGCCCAGCCTGCCTGTTCGGGAACCACACCTCGCCTGGGGCAGGGTCACCTGAAGAAGATAACGAAGTTTCGTTCATCCCTTCAGGAGGTTGCCACCGATGGGCAAGGTTGTCGGCATTGACCTTGGCACCACGAACAGTTGCGTGTCCGTGATGGAGGGTGGCAAACCCACCGTGATTGCGAACGCCGAGGGTTTCCGGACCACGCCCTCCGTCGTGGCATACACCAAGAATCAGGACCAGTTGGTGGGTCAGATCGCCAAGCGTCAGGCGGTGATGAACCCTGACAACACTTTTTATTCCGTTAAGCGCTTCATCGGCCGTCGTGTCGATGAAGTGAACGAGGAATCCAAGGAAGTGAGCTACGGCGTCGAGAAGGCTGGCTCCAACGTGAAGGTGAAGTGCCCGGTTCTCGACAAGCAGTTCGCTCCTGAAGAGGTGTCGGCCCAGGTGCTGCGCAAGCTGGCCGAGGACGCCGGTAAATACCTCGGTGAGACCGTCACCCAGGCGGTGATCACTGTCCCCGCTTACTTCAACGACTCCCAGCGTCAGGCCACCAAGGACGCCGGCAAGATCGCCGGTCTCGAGGTGCTGCGCATCATCAACGAGCCCACCGCAGCGGCTCTGGCCTACGGCCTCGACAAGAAGAGCAACGAGCGCATTCTTGTGTTCGACCTTGGCGGCGGCACCTTCGACGTGTCCGTGCTCGAGGTGGGTGACGGCGTGTTTGAAGTGCTCTCCACCTCCGGTGACACCCACCTGGGTGGCGACGACTTCGACAAAGTGATCGTCGATCACCTAGCCGAAACATTCAAATCAAACGAAGGCATCGATCTGCGTCAGGACAAGCAGGCCCTGCAGCGTCTGACCGAGGCTGCGGAGAAGGCCAAGATCGAGCTGTCCAGTGCCACACAGAGCGAGATCAATCTGCCGTTTATCACGGCAACGCCCGAGGGTCCCAAGCATCTGGATCTCACTCTCACCCGCGCCAGGTTCGAAGAGCTTGCTGCGAATCTCATCGACCGCTGCCGCATCCCGGTGGAGCAGGCGCTCAAGGACGCCAAGCTCTCCGCCAACGAGCTTGACGAGATCGTGATGGTGGGTGGTTCCACCCGCATCCCGGCCGTGCTGGAACTGGTGAAGCGCACCACCAGCAAGGACCCCAACCAGACCGTGAACCCTGATGAGGTGGTGGCTGTCGGTGCCGCCATCCAGGGCGGTGTTCTCGCTGGTGAGGTGAAGGACATCCTGCTGCTGGACGTCACCCCGCTCTCCTTGGGTGTGGAGACCCTCGGCGGTGTGATGACCAAGATGATCACCCGGAACACTACGGTTCCCACGAAGAAGACCGAGACGTACTCCACGGCTGTGGATGGTCAGACCAACGTGGAGATCCACGTGCTCCAGGGCGAGCGCGAGATGGCGTCTGATAACAAGTCGCTGGGAACCTTCCGTCTGGATGGCATTCCTCCGGCTCCCCGTGGTGTGCCGCAGATCGAAGTCACCTTTGACATCGATGCCAACGGCATCCTCAGCGTCACCGCCAAGGACAAGGGCAGTGGCAAGGAGCAGTCTATCTCCATCACCGGTGCTTCCACCCTCTCGGATTCCGAGGTGGACAAGATGGTGAAGGATGCCGAGGCCAACGCCAGCGCCGACAAGGAAAGGCGCGAAAAGATCGATCTGAAGAACCAGGCTGAGACCCTCGTTTATCAAGCTGAAAAGCAGATGGGCGAACTGGGTGACAAGGTCGAGGCCGATGCCAAGTCCAAGGTTGAGGAGAAGCGCACAAAGCTTCAGGAGGCCATCAACGCTGAGGACTACGACGCAATGAAGACCCTGCTGGAGGAACTGCAGCAGGAGCTCTACACCGTGGGTGCTTCCGTTTATCAGCAGGAGGGTGCCGCAGCCGGCGGTGCAGCTCCCGGTGGCGATGCCGGTGCGGGTGTTGCCTCCGATGCTGGTGACGCCAGCGACGACGTCATCGACGCGGAGTTCACCGAGACCAAGTGATCTCTTGATTCATCGATGTGTTTGGGTCCTACGGGGCCTTTTTTATATCGTTTTCAGAGTTGCACCGACCCATTCGGCTGTTGCCGGTGTGAGCAGAACCCCGTTGCGGTAATGACCACTTGCCAGGATCAGACCGGGTTCCAGCAGTTCAAGCAACGGTGCAGGCCGCTCCAACGGTCTTGCCCGTAGCCCAGTCCAGTGGTCGATCACTGTGGCGGATCTCAGCCATTCAGGAGCCTGGCCGTGGATGGAACGCATCACAGCGAGGGGGTCTTCGCTGGCTTCTGCGCCGGGTTCAACCGTGGCCCCCAGCAGCAGCTGATTCGGTCTATCGGGGATGAGGTTGAAGCCTTGATCCACCAGAACGGCAGGCCATTGATGCCAGTTGGTGGGTGTGTCATTTATTTCCAACCTCAAGGCTTGGCCCAGCACCGGCGTCATGGGCCGGTCGTGACCAAGGGGTGTCAGCAGTGCTGAGCTGGCTAAGGCTGCGCAAACCACAACAGCCGCGAAGAAATCGCGCTGGCCTCCTGCCCGCAACACACTCCAGCCAGCGTTGTAACGCTCGAGGGCCTCAACAGGTTCGGCGATCAGGGTCACCTGATGATCTTCAGCGGCAAGCCGTAGGGAATGCTGCAGTTTCAGGGGATCCACGCGACCGTCCAGCTCAGACCGCAGGCCACCGTGTTTCGCACCTGGCCATAGCGCGTCGAGCTCTGCGGGGGGGAGGGCCCTCAGACCGAGCTGCTGGCGTTGTTCGACCAAGTCATCAAATCGACCTTTGGCGGCTTCACTCCCCGCGACTTGCAGCAGCGGTGTTTGGATAGCCAGGTCAGGAACGAAGCGCTGCAGCTTGCTGATCCAGCCGGGCCAGAGCTCCATGCTGCGCTTGCGCATACGCCAGCCACGACCACTGGATCGATGGAAGACGTGACCCATCAGCACTCCCAGGGATGCAGTGGTTCCGTTGAGTTCGGCTTCCGAAGTTGTCCTGCTGACTGGCTGCGTCAGGCAAGGATCTATCAATGTCACCGGATGGCCGAGGCCGCTTAGGTGCCATGCGGTGCCTAGACCAATGGACCCGGCACCGACGATGGCGACGGGACGGTTCAGCTGAAAGCCTCAGCTGGGATCACATCGGAGTACGCGTCGAAGCTGGTAGCCAGATTGCTGTACGACCGTTGAAGACGGGAGCCGTCCTGCAAACGGGCCGCTTCATCGAGGTCGGCCAGAGCTTCCTTCAACTTGCGGGCGATCTTGTCAGCATCTTTGCGCTCGGAGCGATCCAGACGCTGATTGATGTAAGACATCTCACGACCCACCTCCTGCATCGGACCATGCAGAAGGTTGCGGGTGAAGACCCAGTCCTCTTCACTGACAAGTCGGGCCAGGTCAGGCAGACGGGACTTAGTGGCTTCAAACGCAGCGGCCTGACGGCGGATTACCGCTAGGTCATTTGGGTTGATGCCTGCAGCATTGACAGCAGCCGGGGCCATCAGACCCAGGCTCAACGCGACGCAGAGGTAGATCGCGGCCAGGCGGTGCAGGGCCTTCAGCATGGTCAGGAAAAAATCTCAAGGACTTTAACCAGCCGTTTCTACGCGGGAGAATCTGCTTTTCAAACCTTCGTCGTGCGTGACGTCACGGTCATCCTGCAGATGATCTGCCCGGATCGTCCGGGGTTGGTCAGTGAGCTGGCCGGTTGGGTGGCGGCCAAGGGCGGCAACATCCGCCACGCCGACCACCACACCGATGCTGGGGCTGGGCTGTTTCTCAGTCGGATCGAGTGGGATCTCGATGGGTTCGGTCTGTCCCGGGCTGTCTTGCCCGAGTCAGCTGCAGCCTTGGGGCAACGGTTGAACGGGCAGGTGCAACTGCACTTTTCCGATGCGCTGCCTCGTGTGGCGATCTTTGCCAGCAAGCAGGCCCACTGCCTCCAGGATCTGCTGTGGCGAGTGCAGAGCGGTGAATTGCCGATGCAGGTGCCCCTGGTCATCGCCAACCACCCGGATCTCGAACCCCTCTGTGCCGGCTTTGGGGTTCGTTTTGTCTGCGTCCCAGTTGCCAAGGCCGCCAAACCGGAGGCTGAGCAGAGGACGCTGGAGCTGTTGGAGGAGAACCGGATCGAACTCGCAGTGCTGGCCAAGTACATGCAGGTGCTCAGTGGCGACTTTCTGCGACGCTTCCCGGATGTGATCAATATCCATCACTCCTTTTTGCCGGCTTTCAAAGGCGCGCAGCCGTATCACCGGGCCTGGGAGCGGGGGGTCAAGTTGATCGGTGCCACCGCCCACTACGTGACCGAGGACCTCGACGATGGGCCAATCATCGACCAGACCACCGTGCCTGTGAGCCACCGTGATGACGTTGATGACCTGATCCGTAAGGGACGCGACACCGAGCGGCTTGCCTTGGCGCGGGCTTTGCGGATGCACCTTCATCGGCAGGTGATTGTTTACCGCGGCCGTACCGCTGTGTTCGCGTGAGCAACGATCGGCCAATCGGGAGCCGGGCGTTTCGGCTTGGGTTGTTGTTTCTGCCCTCCAGCGCCCTGCTGGCGGCCGTCAGCCTGTTCATCGCCTGCATCAGCGGTAGTCGCGGTCGGGAGCAACCGTTGTGGCGGGATCCCTGGTGCCAGCCGCTGCTGCTGGCTGGTCTGTTGATGCTGATCGGGGCCTGTCTGGCCGAGAACGCAGGCCTGGCCTGGGCAGGTCTGGCCAACTGGTTGCCCTTCATCTGGGCGTTTTGGGCCTTTCAACCCCATCTGGAGGGGACCAGCCAACGCCGTCAGGCGGTGTGGATGCTGCTGGCGGGCACGCTGCCTGTTGTAGTGACGGGTTTCGGCCAGATGCTCCTGGGTTGGGAGGGTCCCTGGCAGGTCGGGGGCGGGGCGATTATCTGGTTCCTCCATCCCGATGGCCGCCCGCCCGGCCGTTTGTCCGGATTGTTCGATTACGCCAACATCACCGGTGCCTGGCTGGCGGTGGTCTGGCCGTTGATGCTGGCTGCTGTGCTTCGCCCCGATGGCTGGCGTCGTCGTGGGGGCGCTTTATTGATGTCCTTAGCCACCGCTCTGGCGGTGTTGCTCACCCAGTCCCGCAATGCCATGGGTGCACTGGTGCTAGCGCTCCCTTTCGTGCTGGGCTCGTGGCAGTGGATGTGGCTGCTTCCTTTGCTACTGATCTTGGCCTCGCCTCTATTGCTGGCTGTTCTGCCTGGGGTTTCCGCTAGTTTGAAAGTGTTGGGAATGCGCCTGCTGCCAGATCAACTGCTTGTGCGGGTTCTGGAAAGCCAGGGAGAAACCGCCTGGAAACACACTCGCCTGGCGCAGTGGCAGTACGCCCTGCAATTGGTGGCAGCTCGACCCTGGTTTGGTTGGGGTGCTGCTGCTTTCAGCGTTCTGTATCCGATCCACGCTGCCAAGCGCTGGCATGGCCATGTGCACAACCTGCCGCTGGAGCTAGCCGTCAGCCATGGTTTTCCGGTGATGCTGCTGGTTGTTGGAAGCGTGCTGCTGCTGTTGGTGCTGGCTGCACAACGCGGAATGCTGCGGAAGCCTCCTCTGGAGCGCGCTTGGTGGGCGGCCACGTTGGTGCTGGTGGTGATGCATGCCACCGATTTGCCGTTGTTTGACGGCCGCCTCAACATCCTCGGCTGGACCCTGCTTGCTGGGCTCTATGCGTTCATTCGAGAGTCAGGGCCTGATCGTGATGCTCACGCAGTTTCTCCGGAGCGAGCGGACCCCTGAGGTGGATCCAGGGCAGGACACGGGTCGGTTCCCAGGTCGCATGAACCACCTCATCCCATGGGGGCGGCGCTGGCAACGTCTCTCCTGGTGTGGGATCCAGCTCGCCGCTGAGGGCTGCTCGGTAGGCCTTTTTCCATCCGCCCATGCTCTCGCGGGCGTCTCCGACGGCGGCGATCACCGGGGCCAGGCGTCGGTCGCTGCGGGACAGCAGGGCCTGGATCACGCTCCAGCCGTAGCTCTCCGGGCGAAACTCAATGCCCTTGGGCTTCACTTTCTTCGCCAGATGTTTCAGGCGTTTGTTCGCTTCCGGTCGAACCCCTTGCCATTGAAAAGGGGTCTGGGCCTTGGGCACGAAGGTGCTGACGCCAAGGGTGAAACGCAGTCCAGGGGAGCCCTTTTTCAAGTTCAGCAGCAGATCGGCAGTGGCGTCAACATCGGCATCGTCTTCTGTGGGAAGTCCGACCATGCCATAGAGCTTCAGGCCTGACAGACCACCTTGCTTGGCGTGCCGGGCGGCGGCATGGATCGCTTCGGAGGTGAGTTTTTTGTTGACCACCTCCCGGATGCGTTCGCTGCCGCTTTCGATGGCAATCGTGAGCGAACGACTGCCGCGCTTGGCAAGGATCCGGCCCAGGTCAAGGGTGACGGTGGCGGCCCGCACGGAACTGACGCTGATCCTTGTGCCATCGAAGCGATCCTGATCGAGCCAGTGGAGCAGATCGGCGAACTGGGGGTGCTGGGTCACAGATGCTCCCAGCAGTCCAAGCCGTTGGGTGGCGGTCAAGCCCTTTTCCACCGCCGGGATCAGACCGTCGTCCAGGGACGGTGTGCGGAAGGGCAGGGTGAGGTAACTGGCCAGGCAGAAGCGGCACAGTTCCGGACAACTGCGCACTACCTCAACCATATGGATGTCCGGCCAAGCGGCTTCAGGGGTGACCACCGTGGAGTGACTGAGGGTGTTGCCGCGCCAGGTCTGTTTTTCGACCAGGGACGGAACCGCAGGATCGATTGGTTTCACGGCAATTAGTTCCCCGTCTGAGTCGTACTGAGGGGTGTAGAGCGCGGGCACGTACACCCCAGGGACCTGAGCGAGGTGTCGCAGCCGTGCCTGGCGGTCTGCCCCTCGGCATTGCTGGAGGGCATCAATGAAAGCGGGAAGCAGCAGCTCCCCATCCCCGAGCAGTACCGCATCAAAGAAGGGGGCCAGCGGTTCAGGGTTGGCGGTCAGCACAGGCCCCCCACCGAAGACGATTGGGTCCTCATCGCGACGCTCCACAGCCCAGGTGGGGATGCGCTGGTTCTGCAGCAGCTCCGGCAGTACAGGGCCGTCGAGCTCCCAGCTCAGGGACAGCCCGAACAGATCGCAATGGCGTGGCAGGGGATCCCCCTGATCGGTGAACAGGCGTCTCACGTCCACATCGCTGCGCTGCGCGAGGGTTGCCCAAATGATCTGATAGCCGAGGCTGGTGATCCCTACTGAATACGTGCTGGGAAACGCCAGCACGGCCTTGAGGGCGTCGGGTTCCGGTGAGGCCGGATCGAACAGCAGAGTTTCCCTATTCAGTTGGTGTCTCCTGAGGGCTCGGAGGGTGGAGGTGGAGGTGTGAACGGACGGCGATGACGGTTGATCCGGTGCTGCATCCGCTCCTCGGACGCCAGCTCCATCCCCATCTGACGGTCATAGATGGAGTTGGGGTTGAATGACCTGGCTACCAGGAAGCTCATCAGAGAGGCCACGAGGATCGGCTTCAGGATCAGCAGGTCCTTGGTGAGGGCGAAGGCCAGAAACATGGCAGAGATCGGCGTGTGGGAACACCCCGCCACGAAGGCCCCCATTCCTGCGAACACATAGGTGGTGGGGACATGGCCCGTGAGGGCTTCCACCCCGATGCCACAGGCCAAACCTATGGCACCGCCTAGGGTCAGCATCGGCATGAACAACCCCCCGGGGGCGCCTGACCCTGCGGCCAGCCCGGTGCTGAAGAACAGCACCACAAAGCTGGCGAGTGCGAGACCGACGTCCGCCTTTCCTGCGGCAATCAGGTGCTTCAACTCGGATGGGTTGTGAAAGGTGTCGGGCAGCGCGGCGTAGACGCAGCCGAGCACCAGCCCGCTGAGGGTCATGCGCAGGATCAGCCGGTCGCCGAACCAGCGGTTCCCCTGGCGCTGCATGGCCAGCACGTAACGGGTGTACAGCTCCGCCAGAACGCCGATAAAAGCTCCGAGGGCGATCAGATACAGCAGATCGACCGGCAGGAATTTCACCAGGGGGGTGTAAGCCCGCTCCAGCTGGAAGCCACTGGTGCTGCTGAGGCCCGACGATCCAGGGTTGAGGCTGAGAAAGCCCAGCACGTCCGCCCATGTGTCTGCAGAGAAGGTGGTGATGAGCACAAGCAGCAGTACCACAGGCCTGGCCGAGTGCAGCAGCTCCTCGATGGCGTAGATGAAACCCCCTATCGGTGCGCTGAAGACGGCGGCGATGCCGGCGCCACCCCCTGCGGCAACGATCATGCGGCGAAAGGCTGCAGGTGCCTTGAGCCAGCGGGACATCTGCCAGGCCACAGACCCACCCATCTGCACAGCTGGACCCTCTGGGCCAAGCGGAAAGCCGCTGCCGATGGCAATGATTCCGGCAACAAGCTTCACCAGTCCCACCTGCAGCCCCATGGGAACGGCCTTGTGGCGTAGAAATCCCATGATGTGAGTGATGCCGGCGCCACCGGCAGCGGGCGCCAGATTGCTGATCAGCCATCCCGAAACCAGACCGCCAACCATCCCCAGAGCAGGCAGCACCAACCAGGCGGGCAAGTCATTGAGCAGCTCCAGGCGCCAGTTCTTGAGCATGTTGATGCCGCCGGTGAACAGCAGGCCGGTGATGGCGGCACCGAGGCCGGTGAGTGCCAGCGCCAGAACCACCACAAGCCAGCGACGTTCAAGCAACCCCCGGATGCTGCGGCTGGACCCCAGCAGATGGCGTCGTCGTTTCGGCTCGCTCAGGGTGGGCACAGGCTGATTGTGGGATCAGGCTTCAGCGAGCAAAACCGCTTCCTCATCGGCACTCATCACCCGACCCTGATCCTCATAACCGCTGATCTGATCGAAATTCAGATACCGGTAGAGCCTATCGGACAGCGGATCAATTTTTTCTGCGGCGATGGATCGGTACTCATCGGCAGTGGGAATGCGGCCCAGCAAGGCGCAGACCGCTGCCAGTTCGGCACTGCCAAGATAAACCTGGGCACCTTTGCCCAGTCGGTTGTTGAAGTTCCTGGTGCTGGTGGAGAACACCGTGGTGTTGTCCTCCACCCGGGCTTGGTTGCCCATGCAGAGCGAACAACCCGGCATCTCCATGCGCGAGCCGGCAGCTTCAAAGGTGGCGTAGTAGCCCTCGGCCTTCAAGGTCTCCTCGTCCATACGTGTCGGTGGGCAGACCCAGAGGCGAGCTTTGTTGCTGTCGGAGCCCTCCAGCACTTTGGCCGCGGCGCGGTAGTGGCCGATGTTGGTCATGCAGGAGCCGATGAACACCTCCTGAACGGGGTCTCCAGCGACGTCGCTCAGCAGCTTGACGTTGTCGGGGTCGTTGGGGCATGCGAGCACCGGTTCCGTTAGCTCGTCGAGGTTTATCTCCAGCACTTCGGCGTATTGCGCATCCGGATCAGCACTGAGCAGCTGCGGGTTGGCCAGCCAGTTCTCCATCGCCTTGATCCGACGAGCCAGGGTTTTGGCATCGTTGTAGCCCCTGGCAATCATGTTTTTCAGCAGGGCCACATTGCTGCGCAGGTACTCGCTGACAGTCGCTTCGGAGAGCTTGATAGTGCAGCCCGCGCAGGAGCGTTCGGCGGTGGCATCGGTGAGCTCGAAGGCCTGCTCCAGCTTCAGATTCGGCAGACCTTCGATTTCCATAATGCGGCCATTGAACACATTCTTCTTGTTGGCCTTTTCAACAGTGAGCAAGCCCTTCTGAATGGCCACCCAGGGAATGGCATTTACCACGTCCCGCAGCGTTACCCCGGGTTGCAGCGAACCGCTGAACCGCACCAGCACCGACTCGGGCATGTCCAGGGGCATGGCGCCTATAGCGGCGGCGAAGGCCACCAGGCCGGAACCGGCGGGGAAGGAGATGCCGAGGGGGAAGCGGGTGTGGCTGTCTCCACCGGTGCCCACGCTGTCGGGTAGGAGCATTCGGTTCAGCCAGCTATGGATGATCCCATCGCCAGGGCGCAGGGCGACGCCGCCACGTTGGGCAAAGAAGTCCGGCAGATCCTTCTGGGTCTGCAGATCCACCGGTTTGGGGTAAGCCGCGGTGTGGCAGAAGCTCTGCATCACAAGGTCGGAGGAGAAGCCGAGGCAGGCCAGCTCCTTCATCTCATCCCGGGTCATCGGCCCAGTGGTGTCCTGGGAGCCGACGGTGGTCATCAATGGCTCGCAGCTGGTGCCGGGGCGAACGCCAGTCAGACCGCAGGCCTTGCCCACTATCTTCTGGGCCAGGGTGAAGCCTTTGCCGATGTCCGCCGGTGCCGAGGGTCGGATGAAGGCATCTGAAGGGGTGAGCCCCAGATGAGCCCGGACCTTGTCGGTTAGGGCCCGGCCGATCATCAGGGGAATGCGGCCGCCGGCCCGAACTTCATCACTGATCGTGCTGGGCTTGAGTTCGAACCGACTCACCACCTCGCCATCCCGTTCGATCGTGCCGGCATGGGGTCGGATCGTGATCACATCGCCGGTGTTGAGCAAGGTGACATCGCATTCGATCGGCAGAGCTCCGGAGTCTTCGGCAGTGTTGAAGAAGATCGGCGCGATCTTGCCGCCGAGAATGACGCCGTCCCCCCGTTTGTTGGGTATGTGGGGGATGTCGTTCCCGGTGTGCCAGAGCACGGAGTTGATCGCACTTTTCCTCGAACTACCGGTGCCCACCACGTCGCCCACGTAAGCGACAGGGTGACCTTTATCCCTAAGAGTTGCGATTGTTTTCAGACCGTCCGGATCGCGGGTCTCGAGCATCGCCAGGGCGTGCATGGGAATGTCCGGGCGCGTGGTGGCGTGCGTGGCGGGGGAGAGGTCGTCAGTGTTGGTTTCCCCTTCCACCTTGAAGACGGTCACCGTGATCGTTTCGGCTAGGGGCTCACGGCGGGTGAACCATTCGGCGGCGGCCCAGCTGTCCACCACTTGCTTGGCAAAGCGGTTGCTCGCCGCCAGTGCCATCACTTCATTTAAGGCGTCATACACAAGCAGGGTGCGACTGAGGCCCTCGGCCGCGCAACTGGCCAGCTCTTCATCGCTGTGCTGAAGGAGCTCGATCAGAGCCGCCACGTTGTATCCACCCACCATGGTTCCCAGCAGGCGGGTGGCCTCTCGGGGTGACACCAGGGGACTCGTGGCTTGTCCTTGAGCCACGGCGCTGAGCCAGGAGGCTTTCACATAGGCGGCTTCATCAACCCCTGGGGGAATGCGCTCACTTAGGAGATGCAGCAGGGCCTCGTCCTCCCCCGCGGGTGGCTGTTGCAGCAGCACGGTCAGGGCCTGGGTCTGCTCAGCAGTCAGAGGCAGGGCCGGGATGCCTTGGGCTTCGCGGTCGGCGGCCAGCTCGCGATACGCGCTCAGCATGGTGAGGAATGTGCGGGGCAGAGCACCATTCTTCCGGACCGGGTCGGTTGCCAGTGAGCGGGATGCGTAGCCTTGGTCCGTTTCAAGTGCGCGGTCATGGTCACCACCTCGGATTTGCATGTGGTGGAGACCCGTCCTCTTGTGGCACCGGCGTTGCTGCACGGGGATCTGCCGATCGACGCTGCCGCCATGGAGACGGTCGCATCGGCTCGGCGGCGGATCCAGGCCATTTTGCGAGGGGAGGATCAGCGTCTGCTGGTGGTGGTGGGTCCCTGCTCTGTTCACGATGTGAAAGCGGCGCGGGAGTACGCCGAACGACTGGCCTCGATCCGGGAACGACTAACGGATCAGCTGGAAGTGGTGATGCGGGTGTACTTCGAAAAGCCGCGCACAACTGTGGGTTGGAAAGGCCTGATCAATGACCCCCATCTCGATGGTTCTTACGACATCAACACGGGTTTGAGAAGGGCTCGTGGCTTGCTGCTGGATCTGGCGCGGGACGGTATGCCTGCGGCGACGGAATTGTTGGACCCAGTGGTTCCTCAGTACATCGCTGATTTGATCAGCTGGACTGCGATCGGGGCCCGTACCACCGAAAGTCAGACCCACCGGGAGATGGCGTCAGGGTTGTCGATGCCGATTGGCTACAAGAACAGCACCGATGGCAGCGCCACCATTGCCATCAATGCAATGCAGGCAGCATCAAAACCCCATCATTTTCTGGGGATCAACCGTGACGGGCATGCTTCAATTGTGAGCACAACCGGCAATCCCGATGGTCATCTGGTGTTGCGCGGAGGCCATCACGGCAGCAACTACCACCTGGAGGCCGTTCAGGATGCGGCAGCGGAACTCAGAAAGGCAGGGCTGAAGAATCGTTTGATGGTGGACTGCAGCCATGCCAACTCGAACAAGGATTTCCGCCGCCAGGCCGATGTGCTCGCCACGGTGGCCGATCAGTTGAAAGCTGGTTCCAGCCATGTGATGGGCGTGATGATTGAAAGTCATCTGGTGGAAGGTAATCAGAAACTCACCGCTGATCTTTCTCAGCTCACCTACGGCCAGAGCATCACCGATGCCTGCATCAGCCTTAAGGCCACGGATACCTTGCTGTCTCAATTGGCCGAGGCTGTTGCCGATCGCAGCAGCGTTGTAACGGCGTGTTGATCAATATTGGTTAGCACTCTGAGCTTTTGAGTGCTAACTGGGCGTTGCTTTTTGCATTTCCAAACTGTTTACCAGAGATCGATCGTATTGAACAGTTTTTTGATCTCATCTCCGTAGGTTTTCAACAGCGACGGAGACACCTTTGGTTCACCTCCATTTCTTTGGTTTTGGCGATCCGTTGTGCCGTTTTTCTCTGGAGCAACGTACCGGTCTGCATGTGGCGGGCTTCCGTCCCCTGTTGCTGGATGAACTCCTGGCTTGGTCCCAGCGGATTGCACGTCACCAGCACTGGGACATCGAACCTCTGCAGCAGATGGTGGTTCACCGTTGGATGGAGCAGGACGATCAGATCCGTCGATGGCAACGTCAACTCGCCAATCACCCTGTAGAGGTCGAACTCGTCGCCGGTCTTGGCAGTCATGGCGACTGGCAGAGTCACTGGAACGCGATGTTGCGGGTCAGCTGATCAGCAGCACCCAGCCCAGGCTCACCAGCAGCGGCACACTGAGATTGTCCACCCCTGCGGGACTGACTTGTTCCAAGACAGTGGCCATGACGCTGATGCCGACTGCAACTCCCCAGGCGATAGCGTTCCTATAGGCAAGCATGAGCCCAACTAGCACTAGGGTTGACACCAGGGCCATCGTCAGCGTTCCGGCGACGGATTTTGTCTGTCCCAGCACAGTCCACCGGGTTGAGTTCACTGATCTTCCGACCAGACCGGCCAATCCGTCGCCGAGTGCCATGACCAGCAGACCGGCGCAGACGGCATCAGCTCGGCCGGGCCAGAACAGAATCAGCAGTGTGGTGATCGCCAGGCCGTAGGCAACGGTGCCGTAGCTGTTGCGATCCACATCTTCAACGGCAGGGACTATCCGCCATCGGTGGTTGATTGCGATCGCCAGGGTCACCAACACTGCGAAGGGAATGGCAAGCAATGTGGGGATGGCGAAGAACCACGCCATCGGAACCACGGCCCCTGTTCCGATATGGATGATCTTGCGCGGTAACTCCTGGTGATCGGGCCAGCGTTTATGCGTCAGGACGGCGATCAGGATCACCACCCCGAGCCAAAGAGTAATAGCAATGGGTCCGATCAATTGCGATAACGCACGGAAGGCCGGGTTTAGGCGGCCTGTTGATGATCGGTCATTGAGCGCAGCTTGAGGATGGCCTTGGCCTCCAGCTGACGGACCCGCTCACGGGACACATTGATCTGACGGCCGATCTCCGCAAGGGTCAGTGGCTCTTCACCGCCGAGACCGAAGCGAAGTCGAAGGATCTTCTGTTCCCTTTCGTTGAGCTGGGACAGCCAGCCACCGAGATGCTCTTTCTGGATGCTGCGGTCCATGCCTTCCATCGGCTCCTCGCCGTTGGGGTCTGGGATCAGTTCACCGAGGGTGCTGCGGTCTTCCTCTCCTCTGGCATGGGCGTCGAGCGATGCACAGGGGGCGCTCTGGGAGATCAAATCTTCCAGTTCACGCGGTTCGATACCCATGGCACTGGCCAGTTCCAGCCGATTCGGTTGACGTCCGAAGCGATGGGACAACTCCCGCGTGATGCGTCGCATCTTGGAGAGCTTTTCGCTGATATGAATCGGCAACCGGATGGTGCGGGCGCTGTTGTCGATGGCGCGCGTCATCCCCTGACGAATCCACCAGTAGGCATAGGTTGAAAACTTGTATCCCATAGCCGGGTCGAACTTGTCGACGGCCCGCTCGAGGCCGATCGCCCCTTCCTGAACCAGATCCAGCAGTTCCAGGCCCTGGTTCTGATATTTCTTGGCAACGCTAACCACAAGGCGAAGGTTGGCGGCCATCATCCGATCGCGGGCGCGCTTGCCCATGCGGATTTTGTGATGATCACGGGAGGTGAGCTCCTCTTCAGGACTTTCCTGAAGTTGCTTCATCTCCTGAACGTGGTGAGCCAGCTCAATCTCTTCAGCAGCTGTGAGCAGCGGAATACGGCCAATCCTGCTGAGGTAAAAGCCGATGGAATCGGTGGCCAGACGGCCCCCTTGACGTGCTGATGTTCGCCGTCCAGTGGATGGCAAAACAGGTGTCTTCCTGGTGGACTTTGCAGTCGACCCGGAAGAATCCAGAGGGATCCCCATCACCCTGGTCTCCTGATGAATTTGTACTTAATTTAGCATTCGCTTCCATACCTGACTGTCGTGAATCAAAAGACTTTTAGGAGTCTCTGATGAGTCCTCCTTCCAGCGTGATTTGGAGGACAGTATTTAATAGCTTGATTCTTATTGAGCGTGTTCCGTATCAGTCATCACGGATGTTTGACCCAACTTCATCTCAAAAGATCACGATTGCGGGATGCCCTGGCTCCATTGCTTGATCAGTTCAAGCTGGGAGTTATGAACGTCTTCCCCGTCCCCTGGTTGCCGTTTGATGAAGCTGCCATCGCTTTGCATGTCCCAGGCACCATGATTGTCCTTGAGATAAAGCTCCATGAGGCGCTCCAGCCGCTTGCGAAGGTTGGGATCTTCCACGGGTGTCACAGCTTCCACTCGGCGGTCCAGGTTGCGGCTCATCCAGTCCGCGCTACCGATGTATACCTCGGGTGAGCCACCGTTTCCAAACCAGAAGATGCGTGAGTGTTCGAGAAACTGGCCGATGATACTCACCACGCTGATGGTTTCACTTAATCCTTCTCGGCCGGGGTAGAGGCTGCACATGCCGCGGATGATCAGCTCAATTCGCACATTTGCTGCTGCGGCTTTGTACAGCAGGGCGATGATGTGCGGGTCCACCAAGGAATTCATCTTGGCCCTGATGTGGCCGTCGCGACCTTTCCGGGCATGTTCGATTTCACGTCGGATCAGTGATTCCATTCCCTTCCGCAGGGTCACCGGTGCCACCAAAAGCCGACGGAAACTCTGCTGCTTTGAGAATCCGGTCAGATAGTTGAACAGCTCCACCAGGTCCTGGCCTAGTTCTGGCCGTGTAGAGAGAAGCCCGAGATCGGTGTAGAGCTTCGACGTCTTTGAGTTGTAGTTTCCGGTCCCAATGTGAACGTAGCTGCGGAGTTTCTCCTGCTCTTTGCGGACCACCAGCACGATCTTGGTGTGGGTTTTCAAGCCCAGCACCCCGTACACCACATGGACGCCGGAGCGTTCCAGCTGTCGGGCCCACTGGATATTGTTGTCTTCATCAAATCTGGCCTTGAGTTCCACCAGGGCCATCACTTGTTTGCCATTTTCAGCGGCACGGATGAGGGCCGCGATGATCGGTGAATCCTTCGACGTTCGATAGAGCGTCATTTTGATTCCCATCACTTGGGGATCGTCAGCGGCCTGATTGATGAATTCCTCCACGGTGGTGGAAAACAGGTCATAGGGGTGATGCAACAGGATGTCTTGTTGGCGCATCACCGAGAAGATGTTCTCAAATTCCTCTGGTTTGATGGCACCTTCATCAATCAGGTGCTGTTGAGTTCTGGCGAGCACCGCTGGTGTTTGTCCACTGTGTTGTTTGTCCTTCAGCTTCGGCAGGGGTAACGCCATCAATCCGAATAGATCATCCAGACCCAGGGGACCATCAATCCTGTAGAGGTCTTCCTCCTCAACGGCGAGGCCATTCATCAACATCTCAACGACGTCCTCTGGCATGTCGTTGGGGACCTCGAGTCGCACCACCTCCCCTCCTATCCGTCGTTTGCGCAGCCCCTGCTCAAGGGCAAGCATCAGATCGTCGGCTTCGAGATCCCGCAGCTCCAGGTCGGCGTCGCGGGTCACGCGGAAGAAGTAACGCCCCTGCACGCTCATCCCTGGAAAGAGCAGATCAAGGTTGAAGGCGATCACCTGCTCAAGGGGCACGGCGGTATGAATGGGCTTGGGATCGCTCGCACTCAGCTTGGTTGGAATTGAGACGAAGCGGGGCAGATTCTTCTGGGGAACCTTCACCCGAGCGAATTGACGTTGTCCTGATTCCGGATCGTGAATGACAGCGGCAACGTTGAGGCTAAGGTTGCTGACGAAGGGGAAGGGGTGTGCAGGGTCGACGGCCAGCGGAGTCAGCACCGGGAACACCGAGTGGCGGAATGTGTCACTCACCCACTGTTGTTGATTCTTATTCAACTGGTCGTAATCCAGCAATTCAACGTTGTGGTCGAGCAGTCGTTTGCGCAGGTGCTTGCGGTAGTGGTCCTGCTGTTGCTGTAGGAGAGGTATGAGTCGCTCTCGGATGGTCAGCAGCTGTTCAAGAGGCGTCTTTCCGTCTTCGCTGGGGGTAGTGACTTCGGCTTCCACCTGGGACTTAAGGGACGCCACACGCACCATGAAGAACTCATCGAGGTTGTTGCTGAAGATGGCGCTGAATTTGGCTTGATCCAGCAGCGGCGTGCGTTGATCAAGAGCCTGAGCGAGGACTCTCTCGTTGAAGGCGATCCAGCTGAGTTCCCGGTTGTAGTAGCGATCCTGGCTCAGAACAGCGGAGCTCATTGGAGGTTTGGAGCTGGATCAGCGGTTTCAGCCGAAACGTAGCAATCAGGTTCGTGTTTCCACCGTTGCTGGACGGGGGGCGCCGGCCACCAGCCCAGCAACGCCGAACAACACCAGGGCTCCGATCCAGAAGGGACTGGTCTGCCCTAAACGGTCGTAGCTGAATCCAGCGGCTGATGCCCCCAGAAAGGTGCCGAGACTCTGGAGTCCTTGGAGTCCGCCGAGGGCGGCTCCCTGGCCATCCCGAGTCAGGCGTTTCGAGACCAAGGCCCGTAGGCATGGCGTGACCAGGCCGGTGCCCAGAGCCAGGAGGGCAACGGCGGTGTAGATGACCGGCATCGATGTCTCCTTTGTGGCGAGGGGCACCATCAGGCAACCGACGCTGAGCAGCCCCAGCCCTGTGAGGGTGAGGCGGACTTCGCCGAATCGCTTCACCAGCGGGCCGATCAGTCCTCCCTGAACCACCATGGCGATCACTCCCACCAGGGCGAAGGCGGCGCCGGCCATCCCTTCCGTCCAGTTGAAGGCGTTGCGGAGATAGAGAACAAGAACGGTGGTGAAGCCGTTGAAGGCCATGAAGAAACCGAAGAAGGCAAGGGCAAGACGTCGCACATCCGGACGGGCAAACACCCGCTCAAGCAGCGACACGGGATTGAGGGCTCGCTTGCGTGGCAGAGGTTTGCGGGCTTCGAGGGGATGGGTTTCCGGCAGCAACAAACTCACCATCACCAGGTTCACGGCCGCAAATCCGGTGGCTCCCCAGGCGGGGAGAATGCGATTCATTTCACCGAGCACACCACCGAGGCCTGGTCCCAGGGCAAAGCCCAGACCGAAGGCGACACCAATCAGTCCGAAGGCTTTGGCTCTGTTCTCAGGGGTTGTGACGTCCGCGAGGACGGCGGTAGCGGTGGCGGCCGTTCCGCCGCTGATGCCATCGATGATCC
>QCSJ01000002.1 GCA_003211535.1 Synechococcus sp. AG-670-A05
CTCAAGCAACGCCAGCGTGTCGATGCTGACGCGCATGGTGCGGGGCTTGCTGCCCTTACTAGCAGCCGAACGTTGCCCCCCTCACGGGCGGTTCGATGTCCTCCCATCGCAGCCGACACAGCTCGGACATCCGGCAGCCCAATAGATATGAGCTGCGGACCATGACGTAGTCCCGCGTTGCGTTGGCGGACCCCTTTAACTTCGCGGCACTGATGACCTCTAGTACCGATGTCAGATCAGACTCAGCCCACGGTCTGGCCAGCTTTGGTGCCGCCATTCCTCTTCTTCCGGGAATAACACAGATGATCTCGTAGGTTCCGATGCCCAGCTTGAGACTGAGCTGACCGCGCTGATTCGGCGTTTGAATGAGAGCGGCGGTTGGCTCTAATTGTTCCCGTAGTAGGGCCACCCACCCCTGCATCTGCAGGATCTAGATCCTGCAGATGCAGGGGTGGGTGGCTGCGATCACGCCAGCGTGGCTTCGATGATATATATCCAATCCCTGACGGGGTGGCATGACTAAGTGAAGTAGACCGATTTTCCTCAGACGTTCTTTGAATTATATGCGTTGGTATTTGACTTTTACACCGCAACAGATAATATTTTAAATCTCCATAAACTTTTAGTTCACGCTAATGAGCCATGATCCCAAATAACTCTTAGATTTCTGCTCATTGATAGTACTCATAAGATTAAATTGGTACAGACCATTGCTGATGGGATTACTTAGTTTTGCGTAAATAGCAATATCATGATTGTCGCCAAGAGTCTCGTCAAGATTAATTGTTAATAATTGATTTGAATCGTCAAATGTAGATCCAAAAGCTATGTCATCTTTGCATTTTGTTTTTTTCACAAAACCACCCAGCTGCATAGTACAAACGTTGAGGGAACCTAATTTAAATCTTTTGTAGAAACCTCTTGGTATTGAAACCTGTAATTGATCTGTGGTGCCAAGACGCTCTTCTTTCTTAATTACAAGATAATATTCAGAGCGGTCTAGCCGTTCACCTGAGGTACCGAAAAAATATAATCTCTTAAACAGATTCGATTGATCCATCCGGAATTGAAAAATTGGCGTTGTAGATTGATATTGAGCAGCAACAGGTGTCGAGACAAGTGCAGTAGCAGAGATTGCAGAGAGAAAGAACAGACGAGGGATGCAGTGCATGTAAAAAAAATGAGATGGGATCAATTGGAAGATTTCTAAAAAGTTAGAATTTCAAATAAGTGCGGACGGTCATTCCCCAATCAGTACCGCCATCGGATAAACCGTCGTGATTCGTTAGGAAAAAGACTCCTGGTTGAACAGAAACATAGTCACTCAGATCCCAATTCACCCAGGTTTCGAAGGCTAGAGGTGCGGTATCAGTGCCCCAAGCAGAGTCATTTTCGTAAATATAAGGTGCATTTCCTACTGCTATACCAAGCTTTGTATCATCAAATATCAGGTCATCTATAAGGAATGAACTCATCCAGCTGCGTGACTTCGCAGTATCGCCAGTTTCGACCATTGATACTCCAAGTACAGAGCTGTCATAGCGAGACCGATACCAAAGTTCATTATAGGCAGCGTTGAATGAAATGTTTTCTGCAAACTGCCAACCTAATGAAAGACCAAATTGATTGTATTGATCGGTGTCATAGTAGAAAGGATTACAGGCCAGCGTTGTGCCAACAAAACAGTTTAATGTATCACCATTGCTGAATATATAGTTCAGTGACGCAATGACAGAACCATCGTCGCTTGTATAACCAAGTTGCAGAGGTACTCTGAATCTGGTATCTCTCCCAACTAAACCTTTTTCTTGGTAGGCATTTGTAATTGGATTGATTGCATCTGCTGAATTAGCGAGATAACCTCCCCCAAGACTTAGACTACCCCCAATAAAATTACTAGCAAGATTATTAGATGTAAATCCAATACCAGATCCGACAAAATCATGCATACCAGCAGCTGTCGCAAAGAAATAATTTTGTTGTTCTACTGGATAGAAGTTACCATACCGTACAGGCAAGAAATGATAGTCTTTAAGGCGAGTTCCAATCCAAAAACTTGTATTGTTATTTATGGGAAGTTTCCACCAAAGCCTGTCAAAAGTTAAGTTTTGATTGTTATTGCCACCAAAACCAAATGCTAAGTTGGCAGCAGGGAAATTTGCACGATTTCCGTATGGTAAATAATTCCTATGTCTAAGTGTAACCCTCAGCATATCTGGGCCCCAAAGGCTTGCAGTGAGATTTAACTTGACATCGTGATTAAAGGTATAGGCACGCATAAAGTTATTGTTGATTTTCGTTGGGTCTGAACCTGGTTCGGACTTAGCCAACCCACGAATAAAACTTTGGGCGGAGTTTTCTGCTTTACGACGTTGATTATTAGTTAACGAGCCATATTCTGCAATTGCTAGATTTAGCAGATCATCGTATGCAGCTTTATTGTCAACAAGTCCGCCGGGTGTAACAATATTATCACCTTTGGTAAGTTTCGCATTAAGGTTTGATGGAACCTTAAGATCTGTTCCTTGTTTTAAAATATCTACATCACTAATATCATCACCTAGTCCAGGATTTAATTCTAAAAGTTTTGAAGCTGTTGTACCGAATTTAAATGCAATAGTACTAATTGTTTCTCCACTACCGACAGTGTAGTCGACGTCCATATCGTCTTTGACACCTTTAGCGCGTCGTGAAGCATTGCCGAGATTAATAAGGTTTTGAACATCATCTCTTGAAAGTGAAATGCCGTTAAGCGTTATCTCATTACCAAGATTATTGATATAAAAGTCATTTGCATCAACTTTCTTTCCAGATGTGACCCCAGGTTTTAAACCTCCTGTTCCAACATTGGGGACCATAGGCCGACCTTGCCAATCAACTGACAGTTGCTTTGAAGATCCATAATCAAGAGTTTTGGGACTCGTTTTACTGAAATTAGGGTCATCTTTATTGGTGATCACAAGATCACCACCATTTGCTAGGGTGTTGAAGCGAACCTTTCCTCCAGTCCAGCTTGACGCTAACGCATAACTTTCGGCAGTTCTTCGATTGACAGATTTCAGGCCATTGGGTGGGAATGTATTTTCACTCTGACCCGAAAAGTAGTATCGATAAGCTTTACCACCTGCGCGATTTGTTGCACCAGTGATTTGAAGGGGTGTGTTCGAAAACGATTGGTTACTAAAATCCTTATTTGCATTAGAAAGATCAGATTTCCACAACTGTCGACCTGCACTATCTTCTTCACCAGTTATACCACCGTAGAGCATGTTGGCTGATCCACTGAACGTTACAGTGGGCTTGAAAAGAGGCGCTTCTACCTCTGCATCAGTTGCTGTCCTTGCTGAGCTGGCAATATTACTGCCATTACCTTCGAGTTCAACCTTGAGAATATTCACCTCTTTTGTCAATTCAGCAACAGATTGCTCCAATAAAATTTCTCTTTTTTCAGCAGCAGAGGCTGATATGCTTGCTTGGCTTTCGAGCTGAACAATTTTATTTCTTAGGGCATCAATTTGTCGCTGTAAACTTTCAAGGCTAAGAGGTTTAGCCTGAGCAATATATTGAGGCTTGGTCTCAATGATTGCAGTATTTAGAGATTTTAATTGGTCTTTAAGTTTGTAGGATATTTGATTACTATTTAAACATTCATCAATGAGACTTTTACTACTTTTGATCAATGAGCTAAGAATTGATTCACATTGTTTCTCAAGAGATTGGTTTGAAATATCTGAATTAATGGAGGATTTATGGTTTGTAGTGCTTGCAGCCGCTACTTGTTGACTTAAAAGGACTGCTCCAACTAAACTGAGAGAGTAGAATGAGAGTCTCATTTGTCAGAGGAAAATCATATTAATACTAAGTTGATTCTCTCACTTTGCTCAGCTACTAGACTGCATATTCGCAAATCAACATTTGAAAGAAAATCTGAATATCCTACTGCTCGGTTTCTGCTTTCAGATCTGACAGGACATTAATAAATGCCTTTACAAAAAATCCCTTTATCTTTTCGGCATCATTTACTTGCTCTGATTTCAATCTGAAGGTTGAACCCCAAGTTACCAAGCACTGTTGGCGGCTGTTCAGATTCACTAGATTGACTTGGTTAATTGTTTCGCGTACTGGACCTGCTTTAACGTGGCTATAGGCAATAGTGTAACTGGGTCTATCGAATAGTATCATTTTCTCTTCAAATTTTTTGCCATTAGAAGCCCGCGTCAGTTCACGAACAGCTCCTACCTGGTTAATAGGCCCTGACTTATGACGGCTATTTGAAAAACCTGAATACCAACTGGAAATACTATCAAAATCAGAAATTGTCTTCCAAATTGTCTCACAAGTATTATTTATTACGGTAGATCTAGATACTTGTTGAACAGGGATTGTGTTAATAGTGTCAGTTGCGTGAGATTTAGTGAGGATTGCATCATGCAGGAAGATTGTAAAAATAAATCCCGAAGACGCAAGAAAGGACCTTAATTTCATGATCTGAGGTAAGAGGCGTCTACTTAAGTGAAATCGTATATAGCTTGTCTGCGGATGTGACCAATATTAAATTACTATCATCGCCTCCAAATGAAAGATTTGCAACATGATTAGGGAATGGGATTGAGCAAATTTTGCTTCCGTCCTGCGCTAGAACATTGATACCACCTTTGCCGGATGCCCAAATTGAATTATCCGAACTAACTCGCAGGCCATCTGGTCCGTGGCCATCACCACCACCTTCGACCGGGGAAAGCTCTGCAAACTTGACTGCAGGCAAGGGCTGGTCCTCGTAAGATCCTAAATCGATTGAGTACAAGGAATTGGTAGCAGTATCAGATACAATTAAGGTCTGCTGATCATTCGTAATTGCAATTCCATTTGGTGTCGCAAGGTCTTTACTAATAAGATCAAGTGATCCATTGGCGAAACGAAATACACCTGCATATCCCAAAGCAGATTCAGCCTTTTCTGGTCCAAATCCTTGAATTCCAAACATTGGATCGGTAAAATATATAGTGTCATCATCACCTATCGAAACATCATTCGGGCTATTAAGTTTATCACCTCGGTAAGAGCCTGCGATCAGCATGAACTCTTCACCGTCACTAGACGCCGAGTTCAAAGTGCGGTCATGCTGAGCAACTACAAATGATCCATCGCTCTTTGCTGCGTGGCCATTTGGAAAACCTGCCTTCTCCCTGAGAGTTGTTAGCTCTCCCTCAGGTGTGATGGCATATTCGGAATCACCCATCACGTCGCTAAAAATCCAGCGGTTATTGGTTTTATCCCAGGCCGGCCCTTCGGTCCATTGGAACCCATCTTTCAACAGATTTACATTCTCAACAATATTTGTACAGGTACCAATACTCAAAGACGCATCATCAATCGATCCTCCATAAGCCAGGGTGGAAGAAGAGGTTTCCGAGACGGTTTGATCGGCACCCTTAGCTTTGATATCAGAAAAATTGCTGGCAAACACAGCAAAGCTTGCCAGTAATGCAGATTTAATCAGCAGTCTGTGCATGGAACATAACACTCTTCTACCAATTTAAGCAGCGCTCCACGAATTGACGGCCAGAAAAGCTGAAATAAATATAAAAAAGCGCCCCCAAAAATGGCCTAACTTCCTAAAAATTTTCTTTTTTTTGCGCGATTCACTGCTAAATTTTATCTGATTGATGTTGATTCGCGATGGCACCGTTTAAGAAACGTGGCGGTTTCTTCCCTGAATATCTTGTTTACGATGGCGGTCCGCTCGACGAAGATGGTGTCAAAGACGGTGTAGTTACCTATACTACTTATTGGGGCACTGGTCCCATCTCCGTGCCGGGTATCGGCCAACACGTTAAAAACGTTTTGGGTACGGAAGTTCCTAAAGGTACACCGGAAGTTGTTTATTCACATATTGACAGCAAAAACGCCAATTCAGATGTCGCATCCCATATACTTCTGTATACATATGGACATCGGAATTCTGCTACAAATGAAATCGAGCCTATTTCACCTGGTGCCCATCTGCATGTTGAACCTGGTGATCAATTAAAGCTCAATGTTGTTTTTGGGTATGAAAACAGTGATTTCGATATTCGTAGTTTAGGAAAGCAGCCCCGATTGAGTGTTGGAGGTGTTGGATATACCCAATCTGGTGCTGCGGGTTCAACTAATGTGCACTTTCATGGAACCAACGTTATATCTGACGGCTTTGGAGATAATGTCAAGGTTGAGTATACAGAGGATTGGGAACAAGTCATTAAAATACCAAAATCTCACCATCAAGGCTTATCATGGTGGCATCCCCATTTTCATGGATCAGCTAACTCTCAAGTCTATGGTGGAGGTTTTGGGAATCTTTCTATTGGCGATCCCCTGGACTATCTTCCTAAGGAATTTTCAAGGGCTCGTCGTAGTTATATCGGGATTAAAAACTTTAATTTTGACTATAGTCAGGAAACAGGTCGTTATGAGCTCTTAACAAGTCCATTTACTCCTGAAGGCACTGCAAGAAATTTATATCTCCTGAATGGTGAATATCAGCCCAAGAAAACTGGATATAAAACTGGTGAATGGAATGCGTTCTCGCTTATAAATTATTCCAGCAACAGTTTTTATAACGTAAAGATCGTTCGCCCAGTGAAGGGTAAGGATTTTGATGTTGACAATCCCAACACTTGGAAATCAGTCGATACATACCTCTATGCGCGCGACGGTTATCAATCAAATTCAATTACTCAAACACGTACTGGCAATAACAACTCAATTCTAAATGGCCTTCAAATAGAAGATCCTGTGAATGGGAGGTTTAAGCCACTTCCAGCTCCTGAGCTAGAGAATAATCACTTTCTTTCACCTGCTAAGCGTCAGGAAGTTCTTACGTATTTTGAGAAGCCCGGTAAATACAAAATTATTTCTGAGGCGTGGACTGGTGCCGGATTGCGTGCCGGTGGTTGGATCTGGCCCAATATCGAGTTGGGCACGATTGTTGTGGACGGAGAAAAAGCTAATGCACCTAAACGTCTGCCTAATGAGGTGACTCCTAAAAAGTCTGCTCCTGCGATTAACGACGATCTATCTAAGTACGAACCTCGTCAGGTTCGTCGGATGACTTGGTCTGGCAACTTGTTCGTAGAAGGAGCAAACCGATATGCCAAGATCAATGGCGGGCTTTATAACCCCAAAGAGTCTTTGCCTAACGATAAGCCAAACCGTTACGGTGGATATCCAACACCATTTCTTTTGAATGATAATGTTCTTCCTTACAATCCAGCCCTAATTACTCAACTCGATACACTCGAGTTTTGGGATCATGAGCAGTGGGCTTCAGAGCAGCATCCCTTTCACCCTCATCAGAATCATTTTCAGAGTATTGATCCATCAATTACAGGTAATACGGGCAACCTTAGGCGTGTTAATGCATCGCCATTGATTGAAGATTCCTCTGAGGTTAATTCTATTATTCTACTATTTATGGCGTATTTGGGGCGCTTCCCAGATCCTGAAGAATTACGACTTGAAGCAGATCTTCTCGCAGCATCTGGTTCAGAAGATTCTTTTGTTGAGCGTCTTACTCAGGGCCCATATCAGGCCGAGTTTGAGAACTTTTATCAAAAATATTATGATACAGCACGAGATCTTGATTTGCAAATTGCGGACGGAGCTTATTACACGATTACGCGTTCAAATATCTTTAATCCCGAGAATACTTTTTTCTGGGCAAGTGAGTTAAAGCGAGTTGGTGTTAACAATTTTCCTCAGCTGATGCTTGAACATTTCCGTAATGGTGGAGATTTCTCATCTTCTGATCTTGATGCTCAAGCTCGCCTAGATAACGTTGCTGATATTGCGCTCTTTGCGATTAATGAGATCGCAACCCGTGACGAGCGTCCCTTAGAAAGTGCGGCAACTTCCCTTTTGCGAGTATTGAATCAGCAAATAACCTCCGAAAATTTGACAAATTCTAATTTGAAAGAGGTTATAGTTGATTCACTTGGCTTTGATCATTCAGCCCAAGATAATGGTGAGGGCTTCTTTGGTGCTGACTTCAGGCAAGATACTATTGCATTGCAGTCTGCTTTGCCAAAATCCCAATCTTATTCTCTTCCCAGCAGTAATCGTTATCCAGCACCCGCTAACTATAACGAGTGGGAACCATCGAGAATGACCACAGCCACCATTTATGAAAATTTTACTGGTGGATATATGCAGCATTGCCATATTCTTCCACATGAGGATAGTGGTCAAGGCATTCTGATTAAGACAATTGATAACTTAGACAGAACTTGGACTTCTAATCGCTCTAGTTTCGAGCCTGGTGAGGATGTTGTTATCCAGAAGGCTTCGGATTATAGTGAAGTTGTTTTACCTTTGTCTGGTAATATCGGTCACGAGCTGGCATTTGGTGATGTCAACAAGGATGGCTTTGTAGATATTATTGTCGGTTTTGGTGTTGGCGGTAGTGACCTAATTCGTGTATTTAGCGGTCGCGATCTCACAGAGATGGATCGTTTTAATGCTTTCCCAGACGAGAAGAACTGGACCGCGGGAGTCAACTTAGGTGTTGGCGATATGACTGGTGACGCCCTTAAGGACATTGTTATTGGAGCTGGCGAGGGAGGGAATGGTCGTATTAGTGTATGGAGCAACAGTAAAATTAATAATGGTTTTTTCCATTCAGGAGACATTACTTCTTTTGCATGGGATCCCAGCCTCCGAGACAAGAGTGATACTCGATTTACGATCGGCGATTTTGACACGGACAACTTTAGCGATATAGCAATTGTTGGTGCTCAGGATAAGGGAAGTCCAATTCAGGTAATCTCGTCACGCAATAATACAACTTTATCAGCTTTTTATCCAAAGATGAAGGGCAAAATTGACTTGTCAAGTGGATTTTCTTCTTGGCATAATATTGGGTTGGAGACTCTTGTGATGTATCAAAAAGAGAAGCGCTCTGCCTTAATGAAAACAGCCACTATGCGGGCTGCTAGCTATGTTGCTCACTCTACTGGAGATTTTAATCCTTTTGTTGATGAAGCAAAGTACTCAGCTTATGCTGCAGATGATTTTCAATTCCAGATTAGTTCACCACTCGATCGTCTTGAACCTATTGATTCAGGACGGGGTTTTGATTGGTTGGTAAACGATGAGCAAAGTCTCTCTGATTTGAAGAAACGTGGTGGTGGTGGAGATTTAAATCTTAAGCAAGCTTTTTCTGGTTTTCTTGCGAATCCCGTCACTGTTGCTTCCGTCGGGGATGCAACAGATGCTTATGCATATTTAGATCAACACAATATTTATCGCTTGCCTTATCTTTCTAATGATTCAGAATTTATTTCTGCTCAAAAGGATGTCATCAAACTCTTTGTCGTCGAAATCGATCGCCTTCCTACTCCCGAAGAATTGGCGCGTTTTAGTAGTCGTCTTTTAGGTGTCAAGTACGGACCAGATGTAGCTAATGAGCCTGTATCCACAGACTATATTCGTAGTGTTCTTCGCTTTGATGGGGATTTTGATCCTTCCAATCCTATTGCCACTGATGCTATTATCGGAAAATTTTATGACCACGCACTTGGTGCGGTGACTTACGCTCAGGCAGGTGTTGTCAATTTCGGTGAACGATCTAGTTATATGAATCTTGCCGAGGATCGTGGTTTGTCGGACGTAAGCCAGTACAATTCATCAGAGCTTTCAGAAATTGCCGAATTTGGTCTTTATGCCCTGGCTCAGATCGGTAACAGTATCAATGTTGACGGCGATATCGAAATGTACATGGGCCCTTCTGAGAAGTTGAAGGGGCTTCTGTCCAGTTCCTATCGATTAATCGGCAGTGGAGAAGAAACGGTTGAGCAGTCGATCGAACGTTTGAACCGAGATCTTAAAGGCGACTATATTTATCCTGGTGATGCTAAATATGATGGTTCTTCTCCTCTCCAAAATGGTCTGAATGTGGAATCAGAATCATTTGTGGATTCTGAATATAATGTCCTGAGTCCTGAGTTTGATGATACTTCTACAACAACTTTTATAGAACTTGGATCTACCCATTCCCATCATGGCGCTCATTCACGTAGTCACGGTGAATACTCAGATCTGTCAGGTTATGACTCACGTCTTAGCCGCACTGGTACACGTCAAAATGATCGATTGGTGCCATTCCGGCCAACCGACTCGCTTTTTGCAAGCGGAGGGTTAGGGCATGATCGTCTATCTGGAAGCTCGTCGGACGATATCCTCTATGGCGACTCAGATAATGATCAATTGAAAGGCAATAGGGGGAATGATCAGCTAGATGGTGGGGGTGGTGATGATCTTCTGATCGGTGGTTCAGGTCGAGATCTTTTGACAGGTGGAGATGGTTCTGATTCTTTCCATATTCTGAAAAAGGACAAGATTGGTCGTCGTCACGCTGATCGCATTTCTGACTTTAATTTAGATGGATCTGGATTGGATGATCAGCATAGTGATCATCATCATCATGATGTTCCCACCGAGGCTGATTCAGTGAGAGATAAGCTTGTCTTCTCCAATTCTAGTCCTCTTTTGTCTGGTTCTGAGCTACCACATCTGCATGTGGCGCAGAATAAGAAAGAGCTCAAATCGTACTTTGACTCTGACCACCTGTCGGTCGTATATCACCAACCGTCTGGAAAAGTGTATTTAAACATCGGTTTTGGAGAGCTTGATTCTCGTCAGCTTAAGTCACAGGGGTTAGTTGCCATCCTCGAGGGTTCCCCTGACTTGCTACCAAGTGATTTAGTTTTTGAAGGATGATTCCGCTGATCTTTTTTGTTGTCGTCAATAGTTATATAGCGTGTCGATCCCTTTGTTCAAGCGTGGTTCTCTATGCTGCGCTTTTATTTGATCTGCCTTTTTTAAATCGTCATACACGGGATCCATTCATTTGGTTCAGAGGGGGATATGGATAAATCTTCGTACTTGCTTGAAATTCACAGTGGGCTGGCTAGATCACTGATGAGTTCCTGGTCCGGCGTCACAGTAGGCTGTGGTGAACAAGCAAGAAGTACCCCGGGTATGGCTGCTGACCACGAGCTTCTGAAGGAAGTCGCCCTGGATCTGTGGAACACGACCAAGAAACTGCGACCTGGGCTGCCGAAGGCACCACGTGCTCAGCTGGTCCTTAAGGCCCTTATGATCATTGGTGATGTCAGTGATCAGCTGGAAGCGGCGATGGTTCTTGGCCTCATCGCTGAGCAGGAGCCGGATGATGATCCAGAAGCTCCTAAAGATGGGGAAGACAAAACCGTCGACCAAGTTCAGACGGACAGCAGCCGCACTACCCCGCGGGTGGTGCGTAAGCGCTCAGCTTCCCGTTAAAGCGAGGATTTCGCTCCCCCCTCTGATCTGTAGGAGGGAGCATGTTCAGCCCAGATGACCGTGACTGAGATGGTCTGGATCAATGTCGCTGTAAAACAGCTTCAAATCATCGCCATAGCGATCGACGACAAGCTGGGCCAGTCCTGGGTCCGAGAAATATCTGCCAACATCACTGCGGTCGTCACTTCGGCGACGATTTTTTTCGGGGAGGTTTCCGAGCGTTGGTAGTTGCTCCTTCCTCATACGTATTGCGAGTCGTCGCCAATCGGTCTCCATTGTTTCCAGTCGACCGATGAAACTGGGGATCAGCTGGCCGTCGAGACAAAGGATGTTGCTTTGGGGCAATAGATGCACATCTAAGTCATCATCCTTGGTTTCTATGATGCATTCCAGAAAGGAATGGAAGGACATGCCACGGATGAGTCCCATGGACTGCATTGGACCTGGTACTTCATCCAGTTCAAGAATTTTGTTGTTGTAAGCAGAAACCAGTCTGTCAAATGGATTGCGCACGAAGCTAAAGCTGAAGTGTGTGCCTCGGCACATTCGTGCAGTGTGATTATCCACCATGGATGTCTCCCCATGGGTGCCTTTGCTCCAAAATGCGTCTGAGGTTGTGCGTAATCCTTGCCCTGGCCTTTGTTTCAGCAATCGGCTAAGACAGGCTTTGATCGAACTGTTGGCCACCTTAGGAACGCGGCCGTAAAGCAAAGGCAGTTCACGGAAGCAGATGTAGTGTTTAGCGCTCATAGATCCCAATAATTCTTTGGTTTTCCCATGTAAGAAAGCATTTTTTTTGCATCGGGCTTGATGACCTTCAGTACACGTTTTTTGAGTTTGGGGGTCCACTGGGGCTTATCGACATGTCCTCGCCCTTTCGCGCCAGCGATGTTTTCTTGGGGCAACGTGAGATCACTCTCTAGAATCAATTGCAGCTTTGGCTTGACTCCTAGGAAGCGGAGCATCGTTCGTAATGTTCGCTTTGGACGATCTAGAAGGTCCTCGAAGGTAACGCAGTGAATTTGATTGTCTGGGAAGTATTCTCTAAAAGATGATAAATGTCGATGGTAGAGTGAACAACCGACAACTAAGCGTCTGAGCGTACGGTTGTCCATCAGATCGCTAAAATCAGCGCAATCAGGTGTACGGCCGCGATAATGACGCCATTGCGAAATAATTCTGTCTAGAGGATGGCGAACGACATAAATCAGTTTGAGGTTAGGTAGACATCGTCTCATCAGTTTAGGAGCATATCGAAATGATTTCATTCTGCTTGCATATAGTGTGCTTGCCTCTCCGCGAAGTGCCATGGAAGCCCCCTTTTCGAAGCGTGAGGCGTACCACTCCCACCCTTTTGAGTGATAGCGGCCAAAGAATTTCGGCTCTTTCGGTTTGCTGATAAAGATGTCTGGATGTCTCGGAAGAACTGTTGTTAGTGTTGTCGTCGCAGACTTAGCTGCGCCAATGATGATGAAATTTGGCAGGCTTGATATTTTTTCTTCAATAAGACTGTCGTAATCTCCGCGAAGGGACTCCTTCATCATGCGTATTGAATCGACGTTGGATCCCATGATGCTCTCCCAGATCACGCTTTTGTTTCTAACTGTTGTTTGGGGTGAGATTGCTTGCTCTTGCGCTGCAGTGGGGGTAATTTTTTGAGCCCGTCTCCATTGAGCAGCTCCTCAACAGAATAATCACTGTAGAAAAGATTGAAATCGTGTTCATAGCGCTCAAGCACTTTGTTGACAAGATTTGACGAGTTGAACAGTTTGCGGATATCCGATTTCCCGTCTCGCCTAACATTCTTGTAAGGAAGTTCTCCAAGAGTTGGTAAGCCCTCGTGTTTCATACGACGGCGCAAGCGCTGCCAGTGATCGGACATATGTTCCATTCGTCCGATGAATTTTGGAACAAGTTTGTCGGAGCAAAGTAACATGTCGGCCTGTGGACGAACGTGGTTATCCATGCTCTCTAGGTCGGCCTTGCAAATGATTTCAATGAAATGATCGAATGCCATTCCGTGGTGTAATCCCATGGTTTTCATGGGTAATGGCACATCATCGATTTCGAGGATCTTGTTGTTATAGGCTGCCACTAACCTGTCAAAGGGATTGCGCACAAAGCTAAAACTGAAGTGGCTGCTGCGTAGTCGCCTGGCATGTTTCGGGGTGACTAATTCAGTTTCTCCATGGGTATGTTCTCGCCAAAACCTATCTGCTGTTGTCTTGATCCCACCATCTGGTCGCTGGATCAGAAATTTGCACAGTGTGGCTTTGATCGATGAATTGGCGACTTTCGGGACTCGCCCGTATAACAGCGGGATGTCACGAAACAAGATGAAGTGCCGAGGCGATTTGCTCATGACGCCGCTGCTGCTTCAAGTCGTTCCAGTGCTAGCCATGCTCCTTCTCCACCGTTCTTATGTCCTTGCCAGATCTCAGGGATGAACGACGCCTTGGGGCAGTGTTGATTGATCTGCTCAAACAGTTGAACCCAATCAATATCACCGTCTTCAATTTGAAGCCCTTCTCCATCCACATCCTTGGCATCTGCCAGATGTAAGTGGGCCGTAAACGGCAGGATCTGAGCGAGGAACTTACGGAAGGGGATATGTAGATGGTTGCAGGCCAGTTTAGAATGTGAGACATCCAAACAGACGCGCATACTCTGCTCTTCGCAGAAGTTGCGAATGAAGTCGGTGTCCACAAACAAGTTGTGGAAGCGTTGTCCACCAAAGTGCCAGGGGAAGGGAGGCATTGTCTGGGGAATTATTTCCACCTCGCCTGAAGTGTCGAGATGCCGCAGGCTTTTGATCAGCCTGTCGCGCAGAGGTTTGCGCTCGTCGATGTTGAGGTGATGGTGCTCGGAGAAACCACCTACATTGGTCACCAGCAAGACAGGTTCGTGGCATTGAAAGCGGTTTCTCAAATCCTTTGAAATGTTGATCACCCGCTGAAGTTCGGCGATGGAGTGTTGTCGATAGCTTTCGTCAAGGGTGCAGAGATCCAGGGTGTGGTCGCTGGCAAAAAGCTCCGGGGCATGAATCACCAGTCCGATGCCCTGTTGCTCCGGAAGAACTCGGTTGAGGTCAACCTCAAGATCCTTGTAGCTGAGGTGGATTTCCACGAGATCGAGGTTGCTGACTTCGGAAAACACCTTGATGTCGTGGTATCGAACGGGCAGCCCAAAGGGCTGCTTGAACTGATAGGTGCGTGGGCTGGCAGCTGGTGTTTCCAGATCGGATGGGAAGAACACCTCCCCTTGGGCCTTGGCTACAGGCAGTCGGCGGCCTATCAGATCCTTCAGTCGGTTGGGTTGCAGACCCTGCCCTGGGCTCTGGATGCGCACCATCTCTTCCGTGATTTCTGTTCCGGCCGGCACCTCACAGGCTGCAACAAGGCTCTTGGCCAACACCTCACGGTTCATCATCTCGCCCTGGCTGATGCTTCGCTCACCGCCTTGGCCCATGGACTCCTCCACCCTGCGGATGCCTTGCATCATTTGGGCGAATTCATCAGGCAGCAGGCTCACCTTGTGATCGTTTCCTTCCATACCGCGATCGAGGGTGATGTGTTTTTCGATAACTGCTGCCCCCATGGCTACCGCCGCAAGAGGTACCTCAATTCCCCGTTCATGGCCTGAGTAGCCCACAGGGGCTTCTGCCAGTTCCCGTAGGCGGTCCAAGTACCGCAGGTTCACGTCCTTGAATGGCGTGGGATAGGTTGAGTTGCAGTGCAGAAGCACATAATTTGCCCCCACCTGCTGCAAGTGGCGAATGCCAGAGCGAATCTCAAGTTCGCTTGCCATGCCGGTGGAGCAGATCAGAGGTTTCCCGGTGGCGGCCAACTGACTGATCAGCGTGTGATTGGTGAAGTCAGCGGAGGCCACCTTGAATCCCTCCATGCCCCAGCCATTCAACTTCTCAAGGCTGGTCTCATCCCAGGGGGTGCACAGCGGCACAAGCTCTTTGGATGCGGCGTAGTCAAAACAGCGGAACAACTCTTCGTCACTAAGTTGGAAGCGCTCCAGCAGGTCAAGGGTGTACTGGGTCCCCAGATCCGAGGCCATGTCGTTGCTGTCGCCGGCATTGCTATACAGCTTTGACATGTCTCGCATCTGGAACTTGGCGCAGTCCGCCCCAGCTGCATGGGCCGCATCTATCAGCTGAAGCGCAACGGAGACATCACCGTTGTGGTTGTTACCGATCTCGGCGATCACGAAACTGGGCTCGCCATCACCGATGCGCCGGGATCCCAACTGCAGAGCGTCTGTGGCGGGCAAGACAACCGCAACAATCCGGCCATGGCTGTCGAGCAGCGGCAGGGCGATGATTCTTGAGGTCAGTAGACCTGAGAGTTCTCCAGAAGGTGTGCCTTCCCGAGCGGTGCGGCAGTCGGCGTTCATTGCCGCTGTCACCGGGCGGTTCAGATCGATGTCACCACAGCTCGCGATCCAGCGGCGGAAATCGCCATCGGTAAGTACACCCTGCAGGATCCCGGATTCCGAGACCACAAAGATCAGCCGTGATTGATTCGCGGTGATTTTGCTCAGGGCGGAGAGGATCGTGTCCTCAGCAAAAACAACGAACTGCGTGAAGTTCCTCTCGATCTGGATACCCTTCACAATTTGCCCCGCAGGTGCCTAAGCAGAACTAACGGACATTACCCCACGTCCCGGTAGGTCACGCTCAGCACAAGTCGCCTGATGATCCGGTTCTGTGCTTGGACAGCCCGTAGTCGGCGGGCCACATTTCGATGGGTTGGTCGCATCAGGATGCCGAGTCGCAACAGACTCTCTGCCTCGTTCCAGTTCTTCTCCTGAATGGCACGTTCTGCATCGCGGCGCAGCTGGGTGAAGCTGAGGTTGGCGTTGCTGAGGTAGCCCGGTTTAGTGAGCGGACTTTCTATCGGGTCGGATTGCAGTTGGCGTAGGGCCCTGATCAGCTTCTCAGGGGCAAGATCGGTGCCGTACCCCATCCAGGCAAGCCAGTCTGGATCAGGGGCGGGCAGCGAACTGTCAAGAGCATCAAGATCTTCCACATCGTCCAGGCACTGCCAGACGCCCGATCCGGCGAAGACATGGCTTCCGTTCGTCGGATTGATGCCGAAATCGGCCATAACCATGGGCCTGCAACCGAAGTCCAGAGCGTCGAAGAAGGCGGTAGATGACACCGTGGCCATCAACCTGGACTGACGGAGCAGCTCTGGCAAGGGTCGGTAGTCGAGCCTTAGGTTGTCTGGAGGATGGCCGAGGGTTTGCTGAAGCGTGGCACTGATGTGGTTGGTAGTGCTGTGAAAGGTTGACTCACCTGGTGCAATACGAGGTTTGACCAGCACCTCCCAGTCCGGCGACCGTCGGGCCAGGTCCGCCAGGATCCGTACCAGGTTTGCTCGTTCTACGGAATTTGACGGCATCACCACTTGTTCAGCGAAAACCAGCTGCTTTCGCCTCTGTTGTTGGTTCAGGAATTTTTGATCCGTGGTGCTTTGACGCTGCAATCCGGTGAGCACAGTGCACTGACCGGCAAAGGGAGTGCCCTCCAGCATTCGTGCAAGCGTTTCGCGATCACGAGGTCCGCTGAGACAGATGAGGTCATATCCCAGCCGCCAGCTCATACCCTCCATAAACTTCTCGAGTACAACACCGTTGAAGCCGCAGAACAGCAGCGGCCGCCCAAGGCTGGGCATTAATTCCAGTGCCAAGCGGAAGTCACTGATCTTGCTTCCGGTGAGGTAGACGCCGATGGCATCGAACTGATGCAGGCTGGGGTGGGATAGCAGCTGACCCATATCCAGCCGCCAGAGATCACCGAGGGCCGCAGCCCGCTGCAAGATCAAGTCCGGCGTTCCCTCGCGTGGAATGGCATTGATGGTGATCTGAACGTTGAGGCTCGAAGGGAAGCGGCATAGGGCTTCACACGCCAGCAATTGGCTATCGCTGTCGCCGATCAGCAGCAGTTTGAACGGATGATTCATGGCATCAGCTCCCCCAGGCAGCGAATCAGGCGCGTGGTGCCGTCATGCACTCCCCAGCCCATGGACTGCAGCCAGGACGCGTTGACGGGTGGCAACGCAAGAAGTTGATCCAACTGGTCAATCGTCTTAAGACGATGCATGCTGCCGCTGCCGAAGAACGCAGTGGTTCCCTGTGTTGTATGGATGCCATAGTCGCCGATCATGAAGGTTTGACGCCCCCATGCCATGGCGGTGAGGCTCCAGGCTGAGCTCACGCTGAGGCAAGCGCTGCAGCTGGTCAGCTGGCTCAAGAGCTGACCTGGAGCTCCGAAGTCCAGGTTGGCAGGAAGCGTCCAGTCGCTCGATTTAAATTTGGCTATCCAGGGTTGACCCCTCTCCCAAGAGTGATCGCGTTGAACGACGATCGACCACTCTGGAGACGTTTCCGCCCAGCGGATGAGCTGTCTTAGCAGCTGTGCCTTGGCACCGATCTGGGTGGGAATGCTTTCCTGCACGAGAACGAGCAGGGTGTGGGGTGGCTTTGGCGATCCACCATTGAGGCCGCCAAGGGGAGGTCGTTCCGGTGAGAACCAATGCCCGATAGCCGCAATCCGTGGTAGTGCCACGCTCTCGGGCCAGAACTGCGTGATTGCTTCAAGTTCTTTTCGCTGCCGTTCGCCTGGGACCACCAGGAGATCGCAGGACTGGCGATCACTCAGTTCATGCACCAGGTTGTCCCCGACCGATGCCTCGAGAGGACCGCTGAAGACTTTTGCAGCGCGCTGACCCCGCTGACGAGCGAGTTCGCGGTGCGCGTCGACAAAGTGTTGGAGCTGGTCGTTGCGACGCATGAACACGCCCACGGCGCTGGCCGATTCCAGCAGCTCATGGTTTAGCAGATCCATCAAGCTCAAAGGAATCTGCGGGGTCACCGTTGGCAGAGGACTGTGTTTGCGCTCGGACAGCGCCGGACCGATGGTCAGGCAGGTCTGACCGCGCTGCTCAAGCTGCTGAGCCAGCAGCTGACAGGCCAGTGCGCTCCGGTCGTCATCACTCACCAGAAGGATCGTCATCTTTCCCTCAGCCATCTCGACAGCCAACCGAATCCCACCAGCCCATCACGCAGGCGGCGCAGAAGGGTGCGGGTTTTGTGACGTTTGCGCTGGCTGGAGCGAGCCCCCCCGCTGCTGAGCATGCGGCGGCCGCCGTGGCGGATCGCGTACGTCTGCCAGCTGGGGCTGCCCCAGCTGCCCGGGCCAAGACCATTGGTTGGCAACGGGGGTCGGTCTCTATGCAGTCGCTCCAACAGGGCGGCGAGAAAGATCTCCCGTCCCTGGTGGTGGTGTCCATGCTGATGAAGCCAGTCGTCCTTGTGAATCGGGGTGAAGGGGTCACGAGCGATGGCAGCAAAGTCCGCCACGGCTCCCGATTCGGCGAAAAAGTGATTGCCAAGGGTCTCGGTGACACCGAGATCGCCGACGATGCGGGTGCTGACACCCATGGCCATGGCCTCGAGGGCTGCAGTCGATGACACAGTGATGGCGCAGTGACATTGCCGGAGCAGCCGCGTGGCTGGTTTGAAACTGAGCTGTAGGTTGGGCACGGTTTCGCTCATTTGCTCGATCACACTGGCCATCTCTCCGTGGCGCCGGTGCAGCGTGCTCTCGATGCTTGAGGTTCGCGGTTTGAAGATCACCGGATAGTCAGGCCAGGCTTCCGCTAGCTCCTTGAGCTTCATGCAGATGTAGCGCCGTTGCAACGGATGGACCGGAATTGAGGGCTGCTCGAAGAACACGATCGAGCTTTTGTCGGGTGCTGCTTGATGGTGTTCGGCATTCCAGAGCAAGGGCAGGCCCGTCACCACAGCGTTGTCGCTGGCCAGCGCCAGGGCCTGACAGCCGAGCCGATAATTGCTGAGGTCCTGCTCACTGTTGAGGCAGAGCAGATCAGCGCCTGAACGGTCCAGCATTCCCTCGAGGGCAAAGCGAAACAGGATCCCCGGATAGGCGCTCACTAGAACAGGGCGATCAGGGCGCTGGCTCCACTCCTTGGCGAGCATGAGGAGCGCATCACGGCTGCGGAAACCGTCCAAACCCAGTATCAACACGTCAATGTCACCGACCATTGCGGCTGTCAGGCTGCGGAAGTCACTCCAAGAACTCTTTTTGATGGGCGTGCGGGGGTCGGTACGACGAATCTCCAACCGTTGTCGGCGGGACAGAGCCCTGTTAGAGATCTGCAGCAAATGCAGGGTGGTCTCGGCTCCCTCCTGCCGGCAGGCAGAGAGCAGGGTCATGGCCACTTTCCCGAAGGAATCAAAGCAGGCGACGGCTGCAACCTTTCGGCCAGACAGGCGCTTGTCGGCAGCGGGCGCCATCGGTGGCCTCATCGAATCTGGCAAAACTAGCCGGATGCACGAGCCGCAAGGCTGCGGCACAGGGCCAGATCGGCTGGGTTATCGATCTCCGGTCCTGAATCGTCTATCACGACGGGTTGCCAGGGGGCGCAGAAGCGGCTGCCACTGGCTCGAAAAGCGTCTGTGGTCATGGCGTAGATCGCGCCGGTTTCCAGAAAGGCGGGCTCTAAATCCTGGCGTCGCTGACGTGGTTGCTGGGGGTCGTGGTTGATGCCACGGCCGTCACGGCGCCAGAGGAAGCCATGCCAGGGCGCGACAGCGAAGGAACTGTTGATTTCAGGGTTCTGCAGTGCTGCCAGCACCTGGTCGATCTGGGAGCCGCTGGTGAACGGGGACGTGCATTGCAGGAACACCAGCTGGGCGGGCAGCGGCCCTTGTTGTTCCAGTGTTTCGAGGGCGTGAAGAAGAGCGGATTCGGAACTGGCGCTGTCATCGGCGATGGCTGCCGGACGCCGCACCACCTTAGCTCCATGGGCTTGAGCCTCTTCAGCGATGGCGTCATCGTCGGTGCTGACCACCACCCGGTCTACCCCGCGGCTGGCGAATGCCGCTTGCACGCTGCGAGCCACCAGGGAGAGCCCGCCCACGTCTTGGAGGTTCTTGCCAGGGATGCCCTTGGAGCCGCCTCGCGCTGGAATCACAGCCAGGGCTCCAGGGGACGCGATCATCGGAGAGGATTCAAGTTGCTCCCTCCTACCCGATGATTCAGCGCTTCGGGGTGCCGGAGACAGGTCTGCTGGCCCATCGCACGGTGCCCTCGCTGTTGGCTCCGGCAGAATTGCTCAGCGGCTGCCGTCGGGATGTGGACGCGCTGCTGGCCTGGGGGCGCCGGCCCAGCGCTCGGCGGGTGGAGCGCTTGGGGCTGCACTGGCAGCTGCCGGTCTGGCACCTCGAGGATGGCTTGCTGCGCTCCTTGGCTAAAGGGTCCAAGCATCCGCCTTTGGCGCTGTTAGTGGATGACTTGGGTGTTCATTTCGACGCCACTCAGCCCAGCCGGTTGGAGCAACGCATCCCTCAACCGCTTCAGCCGGAGCAGCAGCAGCGAGCACGCCGTCTGCAGCAACTGTGGTGTGAACTGCGCCTGAGCAAACTCAATCCAGCCCGAGAGTCGCCGGCCCCGAACGCACCTTTCGTTCTGGTAGTGGATCAATCCGCCGGAGACTGCTCAATCGCTCTCGGACAGGCTGGTCCGCAACACTTTCAGCAGATGCTGCAGGCTGCCCTGAGGGATCACCCTGACTGCACCGTGGTTGTGAAGGTGCATCCCGATGTGATCCGCGGCCGGGCCCGCGGCCATTTCCGCCGTCGGGATTTGCAGCACCCCCGTATCCAGCTCTGCGCCGACGGGCTTCACCCCGCTGCGCTCCTGGAACAGGCCCAGGCGGTGTACGTGGTGACCTCCCAGATGGGCTTTGAAGCCTTGCTTTGGGGCAGGCCGGTGCAGTGTTTCGGAATGCCCTTTTACGCCGGCTGGGGGCTGACCCGCGACCGCCTTCCGGCGCCGTCTCGCCGCCAGCAGGGCATTGCTCTGGAAGGGGTGGTGCATGCGGCTCTAGTGGCCGGCACCCGTTGCATTGACCCGCATCGGCACCAGGCCTGTTCGATCGAGGAGCTGATGCGGGCGATCGGGCTGCAACGCCGCCTGCAGAGGGCGCATCCACAGCGAGTGGAGGCCTTTGGGTTCACCCCTTGGAAGCAACGCAGCCTCAAGTGTTTTTTGGCCGGTAGTGCCTTGCGCTTCCGCCTGCCGCGGTCGCTGCCGGGGCCGCGGGCGGAGGCTGTGGCTGTGTGGGGTCTGCGGGCTCGACCGCGTCTGCTAGCTACAGCTCGTCAGCGGGGCCTACCGCTGCTAAGGGTCGAGGATGGTTTCCTGCGCTCGGTGGGTCTGGGGGCAGATCTGATCGACCCGATTTCCTGGGTGGTGGACCACCGGGGGATGTACTACGACGCCGCCGTTGCCAGCGATCTGGAGTACGGACTGGCCACTGGGGACTGGAGTGAGACGGAGTTGCAGCGTGCCGAGGCCTTGCGCCAGCTGCTAGTGGAGCGTGCAATCACCAAATACAACCTGACCGGTGGAGGATGGCAGCGCCCGGAGGGTGCCCGGCGTGTGGTGCTGGTGGTGGGTCAGGTGGAAAGCGATGCCTCAATCCGCTACGGCGCCCCTGGGTTATCCAGCAACCTGGCGCTGCTGGAGGCGGTACGAGCTGCTGAACCGGCAGCTTTGCTTGTTTACAAGCCCCATCCAGATGTGGTGGCGGGCCTCTGCCGCGCTGGAGATGGAGAGCAGCGGGCTGCACAGATCTGCGACTGCCTGCTGAGCGATGGGTCGATCCATGCCCTGTTCGAGCAGGTGGATGCCTTGCACGTGCTCACCTCCTTGGCGGGGTTTGAGGCGTTGCTGCGGGGACTGGAGGTGCATTGCTGGGGACTGCCCTTCTATGCAGGCTGGGGACTGACCCAGGACAAGTTGTCGTCCTCCCGGCGGGGACGCTCGCTGCCCTTGGCGGCGTTGGTACATGCCGCTTTGATTGACTATCCCCGGTATGTGAGCCGCCACAGCGGTTGGTTCATCACCCCTGAGCAGGCGATCGAGGAGCTGGTGGCTTGGCGGTCGGCACCGCCGGCCCGACGCACCTTGGTGCAGGCCCTGTTCCGCCACTGGGGGCGTATGCGCCGCCGCTGAGGCGTGCCAGGATCTTCCCAGTGCTGGACGGCGATTTGGGCAGGGGACGGGCGCCGGCGTTGGTACAGGTGCGCATCGAAGGACCTGTCTTGCTGCTGATGGGCCCGATTGGGTTGTTCTTTGCTCGCTTCAGCAGATACCTGCAGGGCTGCGGTATTCCGGTCACCAAAGTGACCTTCCCGCTGAGGGAATTTGGCTTCCCGTCGGACGTGTGTGTGCCATTCCGGCAGCCGATGGAGGCCTGGCGGCCTTTCCTGCGCCAGCTGCTGCAGGAGCGCGGCATCCGCCATATCTTTATGTATGGGGATTTCATCATTCCCCACAGGATTGCCATTGAAGAGGCTCAAGCGCTAGCAATTGAGGCCTGGGTGTTCGAGCTGGGCTACCTGAGGCCCAATTACGTGACGTTGGAGCGGGACCGGGTCAATGCTCGCTCCAACCTCAACCAACCAGCGGCATTTTACCGCGACCTGCCTCCGGTAGATCAGCTGCCGCAGGACATTGTGCTGGACCCAGGCTGGCGCTGGCGCAAGGCGTGGAAGGCACCCACCTTCATGCAGCACGCCTTCACCCACTACCCGATAATCGAGGGCGAGCACAAACTGCAGCCCACACCAAGCTTCCTTTGGTGCCAGCTTCGTGGAAGCTGGCGTTACTGGCTGTACCGCTGGCAGGAGCGGGATCTGAAGCGCCGGCTGCTGGAGCACCTCTCCTTTTTCCTGGCAGTGCTTCAGGTGTCCAGTGATTCCCAGATTCAGCTGGGTTCGCCCTACCGCGGCATGCACGACTTCATCGAAGACGTAATCCGCTCATTCGCAGCCCATGCCCACAGCTCAGACCATCTGGCCTTCAAGCACCACCCGCGGGATCGGGGCTACAACAATTACTCCAGCCTGATTGCCTTGCTGGCGGGCCGTTACGGCATCCGTGGTCGAGTGCACTACTTCCACGACGGCCCCCTCAGCCGTTACCTGCGCACCTGTCGCGGCGTGATCACAGTGAACAGCACGGTGGGTCTTCAGGCCCTGTTCCATGCCGTGCCTACCAAAACGATGGGCACAACCTTCTACAACCTCGAAGGACTGACTGACCAGAAGTCACTGGATCGCTTCTGGTTGGACCCGCACCCCAGTGACAGGCCGCTGTTCTGGCGCTTCTATCACCACCTGGTGATGACCACCCAGGTGAACGGCAACTTTGACGGAGACTTCCCCTTCCGCGTCACCTTCCCGATCGGTCCAGAGGCGCGTAAGCTGCAGCCGCAACCAAAGCTGCCACATTTGCAGCCCAGGACGCTTGCGAACCCCTTGCTGTTGCCGGCCCGAGTGCTGGCACGCCTGGCATGGGCGGCTCTGGGTTTCCTGCTGTACGGCCTGCAGCTCCCTTCAGTGCTGCTCCGCCGTTCGGACTGGGCGGCTCAGTTGATGACCTGGGCCTCTGCCGTGGCCCTGCGCGCCCTGGGGGTGCAGGTTGTGGTGGACGACAGCCAACCCAGTGAGCCGGCCGGGGTGCCACTGGTTCATATCTTCAACCATCGCAGCCCTTGTGATGGCCTAGTGATTCAGGGTGTATTGCGCCTGCCGGGCATGACTACAGCACAGTTGCATCTGAAATGGGTGCTGCCTGGCTATGCAGCCGCAGCTCGCAATGCTGGATCGGCCGTTTTGGATCACCGCCAGCCCAGTTCGCGGCTGGAGGGGATGATGCGGGCCTCTGCGCTGTTGCGCGACCAAGGTCAAATTATGCTGGCACCTAATGGCTCACTGGTGACCCCGATCGAGCAGCGGGTGTCTCCAAGTGCATGGATGCTGGCCCAGCATTACAACGGGTGTGTTGTGCCCTGGCTGTTCCGCTACGAAGGACTGGAGGGGGCTGTGGGAGCGCGATATCGCCCCCTGGCGCTGCTGCTGAGCCGGTTGACGTCACCTCTGGGGACGATTCACTGCCGCCGAGGTCGTTCCAAGGATCTGGTCCTGCCAGATGATCCCCGGGATCGGGAGGGTTTCAGCCGTGCGGTGCAGGCCTACTACCGGCTAGCACAAGACTGATGTTATGGCCTCCGAAGCCGAAGGCATTCTTGAGCAGTAGCAGTTTGCCTTGTTCTGAAGGCAGCGCCACTGGTCCTTGGTTGGTCACCGCCAGCATCACTTCCGGATCAAGGGGATCGGCGTTGAGGCTACCGGGCATGACGCCCTGGCGCAGGGCCTGCAGGGCCAGGATGCTTTCCACTGCGCCGGCGCCCCCCAGCAGGTGACCCAGCTGGCCTTTGGGGGCATAAACCGGTAAGTGATCAGCAGCGCTGCCCAGGCTGCGCCGCAAGGCCCTGGCTTCCGCTAAGTCACCGAGGCTAGTGCCGGTGGCATGGGCCTGAACGCCGCAGAGGTCCGTGGGACTGACATCCGCTCGACGCAACGCATCCTCGATGGCACGGCTGGCCTGGAGACCCTGGGGCTCCGGGGCGACGATGTGGTGGGCATCACTGCTGCTGCCACTGGCCAGCAACCAGCCCAGGTCAGCCCCTTCAGGGGTATCCGACTGCCTCATCAGGGCCAGTACGCCGGCTCCTTCTGAAAGCACAAAGCCATCCCTGCCCTGCCCGTAGGGACGCGAGGCCTGATCCGGGGCCTCGTTGCGGGTGGAGAGAGCACGCATCGCGGAAAAACCCACCAGTCCCAGCCGATTCACCGGCGCTTCGCTGCCACCAGCCAGCACCAGATCGGCACGGTCATCGTTGAGCAGCATCTGAGCCAGCATCAGTGCTTCGGCGCCTGAAGCGCAGGCTGAAACCGGGGTGTGAGCTCCACCGAGGACACCGAGATCGATGGCGATCTGCCCGGCGGCAGCATCCGGAATCAGCATTGGAACGGTGAGCGGGTTCACCCGGTTGGGGCCTCCAGCGCTCAAGTGCATGTGCTGGTCGTGCATCGTTGCGAGACCACCAATGCCCGTGCCGACCACTACGGCAACTCTGTTCGGATCGATGCCTGTGGTTACAGGGGTGGCCATAGCCCAGGCCTGACGGGCCGCTATGACTGCCAAATGGGTACAGCGATCAGAGCGACGACGCAGTAGCGGCGAGAGGCTGTCAAGGGTGCCGGTGGGGACGCAACCGGCCAGACGCACGGGCAGGTCGTCGGTCCATGGTTCCCTAATGACCTGAATCCCGCTTCTACCGGCTACCACTGCATTCCATGTGGAATCAGCGTCGACTCCCAAGGGGTTAAGAGAACCCCATCCCACGACGGCTGTTGGCTCAGCTCGGGGTGCCATCGGCAGCGTTTGTGCTGAGAGATTCAAGGTGCTGCAGGATGTCGGCAACTGTGCGGAAGCGCAGGAGCTCTTCCTCTTTAATGCGAATGCCGAAATTCGTGTCCGCTTCGATCAGGATTTCGTAGAAACCAAGTGAATCAATTCCCACGTCTTCCATCAACCGGGCATCCGGGGTGATCGCGGCTGGGTCGGCGCCGGAGATGCGATGCAGGATCTCGATCAGCCGTCCCTGCAGCTCCTGCTTGTCAGGGCAGCCCTCTCCCAATGCACGACCTCCTTTAAATGAACAGCCAAAGTATCAGTGCTGGTGGGATCACCCTTCCCCCCGGTACCAGCTGAATTGGTGGTAGACGGGCTGATGGGGTAAATCGATGAACAGGGCTAGTCGTTCAGGAGGGAGTCGATGCAGATCAGCGGCCATCAAGATTTCCGTGATCTGGTTGAAGTCCAGGGCTAGGGACAGACCACAGACTTCCGCCTGCATCAGGTTGACGTACTGACGCAACAGCACCGGCAGGCGGAAATCTGCAGAAAGGTTCTGGCGGATCTCCTGCTCGAGGGCCTGAATGTGACCGCTGGGGTGTGGCTGTTCATCAACATTGATGCCCGGCACCGGATAGCGCGGTGGTGGTAGTTGGCTGTTGCAAAGGCGGTAAGGCGGGCGCATCAGGGCGCTGAGAAAGGCGGAGTTCACCCCGTCGCTATGCGCGAAGTGGTTGTACGACACCAATCCATGCAGCAGGTGGTAACCACTGCGGGCTGCAATCAGTAGTCCGCCACGAAACAAGGCCATCAGTGAATGGGGCTGACGTTGAAAGCGCTCAGCCAAGGCGACTCGTCCGATCTCAAGGTGGTTGGTGCGGTTGGCTAGTGCTGCCTTGATCCCGGGATAAACATGCTCGAGATACGAGCTGCTGCTGCCGGGCAGGTCGCTTGCTCCAGCGGGAATGAACTGCAGCCGGGCGGAGCCGGCAAGGTCTCCACTGCTGCGTTCAACCAGAAGTAGGTGGTCGTAGTGGGGATCGCGACCGTCAAGATCCCGTTCCTCGCCGGATCCGGAGAGCTGCTTTCGATAGGTGGACTCCCGCAGCTGCCCGACCGCATCGGCTACCTCTGCAAAGGCAATGCCTGAGATCAGGTGGAGATCCAGATCATCGATCGTCAGCAAGCGAGTGTCCGTCGCCTCAGCCAGGCTTGCGGGAATGGACGGACCAGACAGCGTCATTGTTGTTCCAATCTGTCTCAGTCAGCGGGCAGATTAGACCCGTTCCATGATGCGCCCAGGTTCTGTGGTTTTGACCCGTCTGTTGTCGGGAATGGTGGCCGTGGCTGCATCTCTGGCGGTTGCTCCGATTGGACTATCTGATGTTTCTGTGGCGCGAGCAGACAAGTTATCAAGCATCAGCAGGGATTCCTTTCGCTACAAGCTGGGTCCTGGGGACAGCTTGGCCATGTCCGTGTTCAAAATGAGCGGATACGAGGCAAGGGTGAAGGTGCTGAGCGACGGCACCATCAACCTGCCCCGCATAGGTACGGTCGACGTGTGGGGGCTAACGCTGGAGGAAGCGCGCCAGAGGATCACGGAGGCCTACGAGGTCTTTCTTCGCCGTCCAATCGTATATCTCGATCTGGTGACCTCTCGCCCGGTGAAGGTCACGGTGACCGGAGAAGTTGGGCGCCCCGGAGTGTTCAGCCTGCCAACCCAACTAGCAGGGGGCTGGCCAACCCTGGTCGATGTTGTACAGAAAGCTGGTGGTGTGACTGCCAGTGGTGATCTCTCCCGAATTGAGGTCTTGCGTCCGTCTGCGCGATCCGGAAATTCGATTCAGCGTTACCAATTCGACTACCTCACGGTTCTGCGCGAGGGAGGGCATGCCCCGAACCCTCTGATTTATGACGGCGACAGCATTCGCTTGCACAAAAACGAGGGCGTGAATAATGCCGATCTGATCACTATGGCGGCCTCTAACTTCGCCCCAGACACGATCCGCGTGAACGTGATCGGGGAAGTGGCCAAGCCGGGTGTCCAGCAAGTGCCGTCCAATGCGCCGTTGTCCCAGGCGATCTTCGCGTCTGGGGGAATTACCCGTCGCGGCAGCATCAGCACAGTGGAACTGGTGCGTATGGATGGTGATGGGCAGCCGACGGTATCGGTCATGAGTTTCGACCCCAGCGCAGTGCTGAGCAGCCCCACGAACCCACCACTGCGTCAGGGGGATGTGATTGTGGTGAACCGCACAGGACTGGCCAAGGTGAGAGACGGCCTTACAGATGCATTGTCGCCGCTGACACCGATCGTGAATGCAGCGTCGATCTTCCGGATCCTTGGCTTGCCCTCCGTGATTGGCAACTGAGGATCTGGCTCAATCAATTGTGGATTTAGATCCCCAGACGCTCCCAAATCACACCGAGGTTGGCCTTATGCAATTCGGCGCTGAAGCATTCTGCTAGGTGGTCGGCTGACAACCGACTGGTTACATCAGCATCGGCTTCGAGGTTGGCGCGGAAGTCGCCGCCTGCTGTGTTCCAGGCTGTGTGGGCATTCCGCTGCACGATCCTGTATGCCTCCTCGCGGCTCATGCCGTTGTCCACCAGGGCCAGCAGCACCCGCTGGCTGAACACCACGCCGCCGTACACATTCATGTTGCGGCGCATGTTGTCGGGATAGATCCCGAGCCCCTTCACCACGTTGGTCATCTCCCGCAGCATGAAATGTAGGGTGACTGAGCAGTCAGGCAGCATCATCCGTTCGGTGGAACTGTGGCTGATGTCGCGCTCATGCCATAGGGCCACATTTTCCAGGGCGGCAATCGTGTAGCTTCGCAGCACCCTTGCTAGACCACTAATCCGCTCGCTGCGGATCGGGTTGCGTTTGTGGGGCATAGCGGAGCTGCCCTTCTGGCCCTTGGCGAAGTTCTCCTCCACCTCGAGCACATCGGTGCGTTGGAGGTTGCGGATCTCGGTGGAGAAGCGCTCCAGAGAAGCGCCCACCAGAGCCAGGGTCTGCACGTAGTCGGCATGGCGATCGCGGGAGATCACCTGGGTGCTGGCGGTGTCGGGGGTGAGCCCGAGGATCTCACAGGCGATCGCTTCCACCTGTGGATCGGTGTTGGCATAAGTCCCCATGGCGCCGCTGACCTGGCCCACGGCCACATCCTGCTCAAGCCGGTCCAGCCGGATGCGGTTGCGCTCGGTTTCCGCCAGCCAGCCTGCCACCTTGAACCCGAAGGTGATCGGTTCGCCGTGGATGGCATGGGAGCGGCCGATCATTTCGGTGTCTTTGTGGGCCCGGGCCAGTTCGCGAAGGGCCTCGGCCAGGCCATCCAGCTCTGTATGCAGCAGGGCGACGGAGCGTTTCAGCTGCAGGGCTACGCCCGTATCCAGCACGTCGCTGCTGGTCATGCCCACATGAATGTGGCGCCCGGCATCCCCCACGTGCTCGTTGACGTTGGTGAGGAAGGCAATAACGTCGTGCCGTACCTCGGCCTCGATCTCGAGGATGCGTTCCACCTCGAAGCTGGCCGTGGCTTTGATCGTGTCGAGCGCCGCCTGGGGCACGCGGCCGAGGCGGCAGTTGGCTTCCGTGGCGGCGATCTCCACATCCAGCCAGCTCTGGAACTTCGCCTGTTCACTCCAGACGGCCCCCATCTCGGGGAGGGTGTAACGCTCAATCACCGGCGCGCTCGGTTGGAACAACACTTCGACTCTATGAACCCGTTGGCTCTCAAAAAGCTCCTCTGAGAGGGGTGACTTGCTGTATCAGTGAATCTGTCAAATAGAAGGCGAGGAATCAGTAGTTTTGCGAACAAAATCCCACCGCCTGATCAATGGCGTCATCAATAATGTCGTTAAAGGCGAACTCTTAAGGCTTAACGAGCAATGCATAATGAGCGTGGAAGCGCTCGATAAGCAGGTTGACATTGCAACCTTAATTGAGTCAGACTTTCTGTATTTATCGAGGTTGTCTCAATCCCTTAAAGGACTTTTTCTAGCAGAGATTGGTTATCTTATTCTTTTTCTTGGTGAGGTAGACGATGTCTCTGGACTTTCCTTCAACATTGGTGGCTATGGAGTCCTAAACCTCAGTTCAGCGTGTTGTGATCCACTCGGTTGCAAAATGGTGGTTTACCGAAGTGATCCCAACTAGAAGGGTATTGGACTGCATGGGACGAATGATTTTTGGCTATTAAAGATTAGATATAAACTCTCAATGTCAATTTTCTGAGGAGATCAGCGCCGAAATTTTGCACATTAACTTATTGGGATGCATTCTATCAGGCTCTCGTTCAAGAGCTTAGCGTGACTTAAAGATCTTCATTTTAGTGGTTGCGTATAGGTATAGATGAAGTTATTTGTGTAACATTCAGCCGGCCATCGCTGATCGCCGACTTGCCCAAAAGTTTCAGGTCTGCCGATGCGCGGATCAGAGCGCGGTGCTGTCGCGGTCGCCGGTGCGGATGCGCACCACCGATCCCACGGGGCTGATGAAGATCTTGCCGTCGCCAATTTCGCCGGTGCGTGCGGCATCTGCAATCGAGCTCACCACGTCTTCCACCCGGTCGTCTTCGACCACTACTTCAATCTTCAGTTTCTGCAGGAACTCCACGGTGAATTCAGAACCTCGATAGCGCTCAACTTGTCCTTTTTGCCGCCCGAAGCCACGCACCTCGCTGACGGTCATGCCGATGATACCGGCCTCTACCAGCGCCACCTTCACATCTTCCAGCTTGAAAGGACGAATGATCGCTTCGACCTTTTTCATGAGGATGTACAGATCTTTCCCCAGGATGACGCGCTTCCTGGAGCCCTGTGTGACTCCTGTTACAGAACGCTGCCGAAGCTTGACTCCCTAAGTTCACAGATGACCACAGACCCTTTCATCTTTTGACCCAGACGCCCCAGTACGGCGAGCGTGCCATCGCCGAGGCCGAGCTGATCTGCTTCGAGAATCCTAGGCCTGGGCGGCCCTATGAGGTATCGATCGAGCTGCCCGAGTTCACCTGCAAGTGCCCGTTCTCGGGCTATCCCGATTTCGCTGTGCTGCGGCTGCTCTATCAGCCTGGACCCAGGGTGGTGGAGCTCAAGGCCATCAAGCTCTACGTCAACAGCTACCGAGATCAGTCGATCTCCCATGAGGAGGTGACCAACCGCATTCTGGATGACTTGGTGGCGGCTACAGATCCGGTTTGGATGCAGTTGGAGGCTGATTTCAACCCTCGCGGCAACGTTCACACCGTGGTCCGCGTCACCCATGGGACGCGTCAGCCTTGTTGAACCTCCGCCAATAAAGCCGGCAACTCCTGCGTAAAGGCCGCGAGGTTGCGATTGCATAGTCCCCCCACATGCAGCTGTCCATCTGCCGCGATGGCCCACAGCTGACGGGTGGCGATCAGGCTGAGGCTGCCTCCGATCAGCAGTACGGCAAAGCCCAGATACACTAGCGGTACACCTGGGTCTCGTTTCAGCAGCAGACCGCTGGCCGGCAGTACCGAGGCCACCCGAAGGGGTAGGCCTTTTACCTCCTCTGCGGGGCCACCGGGTCGCAGCAGGGCCAATGCCGAGCCATCGCTGTCGTACACCGACACTGGCCCTTGCTCGCTCTCCAGGCTCAGAAACACGGGTTCAGTCCCATCGGGACGGGTGGGCAGCACCAGACCCCACACCTGCTCCCCCAGCTCAGGGTAGGTCTGCAGCGGCAGTTGCAGTTCAGGGCTGCGACCGATCTGTAAACCGATCGATGCCAGGGCCCAGTCCGCCTGGTAGATCGTGATGCCGCGGTGACGCAGCGGGTGGTTAACGCTGATTTCCTCGAGTTTCACGCTGTCGCTGAGATCAAGCACTGAGCGGAATTGCTCCGGTCGGCCGGCGGGGTCGCGTTCGATCCGGAAGTCCTGCAGGGTGATCGACAACTGGCTATGGCCATTGGGGCTTAGTAAATCCAGGGTCCGATCCGGTGCGAGGAACCGCTCCAGTCGATTGCCGGCCAGAGCACCCCAAACCGCCCCCAGCATCAGCAGCACCATTCCGGTGTGCACTAGCAGAGGTCCGACACGGCCGATCACCCCTTTGCGGGCCGCCAAGCGACCGTGTCCTGGTTTGAGCTCCCAGCCCTGGCGTTGCAACATCGCCGTGAGTTGATTCAGCCCGTGCTCCGCATCAGGGCAGGCGATGGTTTCGGCGACCGCGAACTTACTCAGCTGCCTGGGCGTGCGGTAGTCGATCCAGTCCCGTGCTGCTTGCAGCGCCGGCCATTGCCGTCTCCAGCTGCAGAGGATCAGCGCGACACCCAGCCAGGCCATTAACCCCAGAAACCAGCCGCTGGAATACACATGGTCCAGCTGCAACTGCAGCACCTGCTCGCCGTGGAGCAGCCCCAGCCAGGGCGTGTCGGCATAGGCCTCCTGATAGCTGGCGGGGGGATCGCCTTGGGGAATTGCCGTGCCCACCGCGCTCGCCAGGGCAATCAGCAGTAGCAGGACGATGGCGACACGCAGGTCTGACAGCCAGGCCAGCAGGCGTTTCATCGGTTCAAACCCAACGCGCCATCAGGGTCAACACTCCCGTGGTCAGCAGCACCACGCCACTAATGGGTGGCACCCAGCGACCAATGGAGCGCAACGCTAGAAGTTTGGGGACGCTAGCTGCGAAGGTGCCCGCAAACAGCAAGGGCAGGACCTGGCCGATTCCGAAGCAACCAATCAATACCATGCCCACCAGGGGACGACCGCTCTGGGCGATCCAGCCAAGCAACACAGCTAGCACCGGCGTGGTGCAGGGGGAGGAGGCCACCCCGAAGGCCAGGCCGGCGGCCACCGGCGCCAGAGATGCAGGTACCTTGCTGCGCCAGCTGTCGGGATTGGGCCCCGCAGGTAAGGGAATGCGGATGATGCCCAGCAGGTTGAGCCCCATCAGCACAGCTAAGACTGCCACCAGGGTGGGGATCAAGGCGGGCACCTGGCCGTAGATCCGCCCGAGCAGGCCGCTTAAGCTACCTAGCAGAACCAAAGCTCCGACAATCCCACTGCAGAAGGCCACGCTGCGCTTCCATGGGGATTGGTCATCCTCGAAGCCGGCGAGGTAGGCAATAATTACTGGAAGCATCGATAGTGAACAGGGTCCGAGGCTGGTGAGGGCTCCGCCGGCGAACACCAGCCCCAGCGTCAGCGGCCCCGGTTGGGCCAACGCCTGTTCGAGCAGCGCCTCGCTTGACTGGGCCATATCCGACAGCAGCAGAAGGGAGTCCAGTGGGAGTCTTACGTGAGTGGGGTAAGCCTATCGGGACCTTCGCGCCCGCCCGCCGATCAGGCCGGTGGATTCCAGCGAGCAACGCACCAGCAGGCCTAGGATCACCAGACTGGACACCAGTGAATTACCGCCGTAACTCACCAGCGGAAGTGGCAGGCCGGTCGTGGGCATGGCGCCAGAGGCTACGGCGATATTGAGGATCGACTGGCCCACCAGAATCGTGCAGCTGCCGATCGCCACCAACCGGGTCTGGTTACAGCGGCAGCGTAGAGCCACCCTCAGGCCCACCCAGGCCACCAGCATCAGGAACAGCAGCAGCACCAACGAGCCCACAAAGCCGAATTCCTCGGCAAACACCGCATAGATGAAGTCGGTGCTCTGAATCGGCAGATACTGCAACTTCTGAGTGGAGAGGCCATAGCCCTGTCCAGTGAGGCCGCCGGAGCCAATGGCTAGTAGGCTTTGCACCAACTGGTAGCCGTCTCCCATCGGATCAGCCCAGGGGTCGAGGAATGACACCACCCGCAGCCGCTGGTAGTCGTTGATCAGGATGCTGGCGGTACCTAGGGCGCCACCAGCGAGGGCGGTGCCGAAAAGACAGCGCCAGCGAATCCCGGAGGCGAGCGCCACCATCCACAACGTCAGGCCGATCAGGGCGGCTGTGGAGAGGTTGGGCTGTTTGAGGATCAGCAGCAGCAATCCAGCGAAGCTGCCCAGCCACAGCAGCTTCTGATCGGGCTGCATCCTGCACCAATGGGCAAACAGATTGGACGCTTGGAGCACCACAAACGGTTTCACCAGCTCCGACGGCTGGATCTGCAGCGGACCCAGCACCAGCCAGCGGCTGGCCCCGTTCACCGTGGTGCCCATCACCAGGGTGGCAGCGATCAGCAGGCACCCCCCAAAAAGGGCCGGGCCTGCCCAGCGCAAGCAGCGTCTGAGGTTGATCGTCACCGTCATGCTGAACAGGCTCCAGCTGGCGATCAGCCAGATCGCCTGACGCTTCATATAGAAGGCACCATCACCGATTTCGCGGGTGGCCACCCACCAGCTTGCGGAGCCCAGCACCAACAACCCTGCCAGGCTCCAGAAGGCGGCTAGGCCCACCAGCAACCGTGCTTCCGCCGGCCACATGGCCCATGGCAGGGGCATTAACCGCTGGATCAGCCCAGGCCGCTGCAGGACCCTTTCTCGGGCGGAGCGGCGGCGCGAGGCTGTGGCGATGACCAACTGGGGCTGTTGCAACATTCGATGCCCTATTGAGCCGCGTTAGTGACGCTTTGCCAAGGCATTGGTTGTCAACAAATCAAGCCCTGGAGGACTTGGTATCAGGCGGCCCGCAGCCGTTCGTGTTCCACTTCCCAATGAACAAATTGCCCCCAGGCCTGCTGACGCACCCAGCAGCGACCGCCACGACATTGAATCAATTGAAACGGTGGCAGGTCGGTGGGTTGGTTGTCCAGCGTCACAAAGCTGCCCGGCCGCAGCAGCGGCACCACCTTGGCGGGTTTGGGGTGGTGATCAGACACGTCCAAGTGGTGGCTCCATGCGATCCTCCCGGTGGATCGAGGACCGGCTGGTGGATCCCCGGTTTTCTTCGGGATCGGGGCGGTTTATGTGACGTAATGGCACAAAGTCGGTCAGGCGGTGTGGAGCTGCTGACGTTATGTCGTCCTGTTTGCACATGGATCCGAGCCAGATCCCCAGCTGTGGCGGCCACGATTTATCTGCAATAGACCGCCACCCGCTACGACTGGGTCCGCCCCGGCCATTACCACCGGATCATTGGCGGCGATGGTCGTATGCATCGGCTGCACGCCCTCACGGCGGACTTGCCGGTCTACACCTCGCGGCGCAACAGCAACAGCGTTTTCCTTGCCTGCGCCTGCATGGGTGGTCAACCCGAACCCTGGACCTTGCCACCAACAGCAGCGCAGCTGCACAGCCTCTGCCTGGAGGTGGCGGCCATCGCCCGCAGCTGGGGTTGGACGGCTGCCGACATCACGATTTAATCTGCGATGACCCATGCCGAACCCGCCTCCAACCTCGACGGCCGCTGGATGCACGACAACTACGAACCGGTGATCTGGGGGAACTCTGGATAGCGCTGGGATCTGCTGCAGCTGGAGCCACACGGGCCGAGTGATGGCAGTGACCAGTTATGCCAGCGCATTGCCTCCTTGCTGTCTGAGGAGCAGCCCCGCTGTCTGCGACTTATCAGCTGGACTTCCGCGGCATCACCAGAATTGAGGCCCGCGGCCAGGCTTTGCCGGTGCAGATCGATCCCCATGGCCGCTCCTGGGCATTGATGGCGGACCTATTGCGGCGTTAAAACCTTTCTGTCCACTGGGATGCCGATCAACGCCGGGTGCTGATCGCCGCAACCGATGTGGCTCCCACTTGCCGCGACGATGCCCTGCAGGCGACGGTGGGTTGGCCGCTGGTGGAGATGGCCCTGCAGTGCGTCTAGACCCCGGTGATCTTCACGGACATTCTTCGCAATTCGTCAGCTGGTGAACGCGCCTGGTGCTGTGTGCTGGAGTTCGCTGAAGAGTGCGACATCAGTGTCAGTTTTGAGCCGTTGTTGCGCGGGGAACTGCGCGGAGGCTAGGTCCTGTCGTGTGTTCGTAAGGTGAACCACTTGGTCGTTGGCTTGCAAGCGATGGCCCCGAAACAGCGTCTTGATCTGGAGCTGCTGAAGCGCGGACTTGTTGCATCGCGACAACAGGCTCAGCAACTGATCCGTGCCGGGAAGGTGCGCGATGGCGCTGGCACCTTGTTGGACAAGCCCGGAACCGAGGTGGCCGCAACTCTGGAGCTGCGGGTGGAACAGCCTCCTCGCTTCGTGTCGCGCGGTGGCGAGAAATTGCTAACGGGCCTGCAGGCTTTCCCGATCGCCATCGGTGGCCGTGTTTGTCTCGATGGCGGCATCTCAACTGGCGGCTTCACCGACTGCCTGCTCCAGCACGGCGCCACCAGAGTTTATGGCGTGGATGTGGGCTATGGCCAGACTGCCTGGAGCCTGCGCACCGATGAACGGGTGGTGTTGCGGGAGCGCACCAATCTGCGCCACCTGCTGCCAGAGCAGCTCTACGGAGCGGGGGATCCCTGGCCCAGCCTGGCGGTGACGGACGTGTCGTTCATTTCCCTACGACTGGTGCTTCCGGCATTACGACGCCTGTTGCAGCCAGCGGACGGCTTCTGCCAAGAGGCCCTGGTGTTGGTCAAACCCCAGTTCGAAGTGGGCAAGGACCGTGTGGGTAAGGGCGGCGTGGTGCGCGATCCGGCGGCCCACCGTGATGCGATTGAGCAGGTGATGGTGGCGGCCAGAGCGTTGAATTGGCATCCGCAAGGGATCGTTGCCTCGCCAATCACCGGCCCGGCTGGCAACCACGAGTATGTGCTCTGGTTGTCAGAGGAGAAAGCGGCCGAGCAGCCGGATCTGGATCAGCTGGTGGCGACCTCCTTGGCCAGTTGACGGCCATAAAGAAAGCCCGACCGCAGGAGCCGGGCTTTTTGAACGATCTTTGGGGTGATCAGTTACCGACGTTGACCTGGCGGCCGCCTGTGCAGAGTTCCACCTTTACGATGCGCCCCCCTTGCTTCTGAATCCGCTGTTGCTCAGCGAACCAGCTGTCGTAGGGGACCCACTTGGTGAAGAAGGTGTTCTGCAATTCTCGCTGCGTCCTCACCTTTTCAGGACTGGGGATGCAGGCGGTGACTTTGAACAACCGCATTGGCCTCAGTTGCCCAGACCGGAACAGATGTAGTCAAAATAAACACCCATTTCCTTACCTGCGTCAGGGCCGACCAGGCCAGCGGTGACTTCCTTCATGGCCTGGATGGCCTGAACGGTGGCACCGATGGGCACTCCCAATGAGTTGTAGGTCTCCTTGAGTCCGTTGAGAACGCGCTCATTGAGGATGGAGGTGTCGCCAGCGAGCATGGCGTAAGTGGAGTACCGCAAGTAGTAGTCCAGGTCGCGGATGCAGGCGGCGTAGCGGCGGGTGGTGTACATGTTGCCACCGGGACGAGTGATGTCCGAGTACAGCAGTGCCTTGGCCACGGCATCACGAATGATGGCGGAGGCGTTGGCACTGATGGTGGCAGCGGCGCGCACCCGGAGCTCACCGCTAGCGAAGTACGACTCGAGGTTGCTCATCGAAGCCGTGTCCAGGTAAAGACCCTGGACGTCGGACTTGTTGATGACGTTGGTAATGGCGTCTTGCATGGATCCGTGAGGAGACGTGAAGGGGAATCAGCGGAGGGTTCAGGCGAGTGCGCCCACCACGTAGTCGAAGTAAGTGCCGGCTTCAGCGGCGTCATCGCCGGTCAGCAGACCCATGGCGACAGTCTTCATCTCACGCACGGCCTCTGCCATGGCCTCGAGGGGGGTGCCCAGGGAGCGGTAGAGCTCCTTAGCGCCGATCACTCCGATCTCTTCGATAGGAGTTACATCTCCCGCGACGATGCCGTAAGTAACCAGTCGCAGGTAGTAATCCATGTCGCGTAAGCAGGTGGCGGTCATCTCTTCGCCGTAGGCATTGCCGCCGGGGGAGATGACATCTGGGCGCTTCTGAAACAGCTGGCCGCCGGCCTGCTTCACAATCCGCTCGCGGCTCTCGCACAGAACCTGAGCCACGCGAAGACGGCGTTGTCCGCCGGTCACGAAGGCTTTGATCTGGTCGAGTTCGCCAGGGCTGAGATAGCGGGCTTCGGCGTCCGCGTTGATGATCGAGTTGGAGACGATGCTCATGCAGTTCTGCCTCGAAACAAGCGGCCGCCCGTAGGAGACCGATATCCGGTGAATAAGGGGTGATCCCGGGGGATCGTGTCTCAGAATAAAGGCTGGGACAGGGGGTCGAGCGTCGGGAGCGCAGCTTGTTCACAACGATCAACACGTGGTCGATGTGGCGGCGTTCCCTTGCGTTCGGCTGACGCATCCTGCATCGGCATTGCCCCGAGGTTTTTGCCCGGGTAACAGTTCTTCACGGCCCTCGCGATCGCTGGAATCCATTGCCCTGCTGTCGTTCTCAGACTTCAGGGTCCCGTCCGAGCACGCATAAGAAGAGTTCTGATGAATGGTGACTTCACCAGGGATGATGGGTTGGACCACCGCCATTTCAGCGGTCGTTCGAAGCAGGTTGTAAGGAGTGATTCAGATCGCCTCGTCCGTGGGCGGGTTGAGCCCGGCGTTCCCCCGGTACAGAGCTGCTGTCCGTTGAATCGTCGACTGGCTCACCCCCTCAGGGCTATCCATCCCCTCGATCCTTGGGACGGCATCGCCGAAGCGATCGGCTAGCAGTTCACTCACCGCTGCACCATGGCCGCCCTGGGCCCGGGTGATCAGGAACCGGCTGGTTTCCGCAGGAGTGGTGGCTCGACCTAGCAGCGCCAGGCCTGCAGCGGAGGCGGCCCGCAGTGGGGCCATCGAGGCGATGCGGTTCTGAAAGGGTTCGCTCATGGCCACCTCGGCCAGGAAGCCATCGAGATCGATGTCCTGATTACGCAGACGTGACTCGGCGGTTGTCAGACGCTCGTTCTCCAGGGGAACTCTGTTGAGTAGCTGGCGGTAGGTGGCATCCAGAACGGTGCGGAGCTCACTTTCATCGCAAGGCTGGTTCAACGCCAGGGGCTGGGGCAGGCCGGCGCGACGGCTGAAGCCCGAAGCATCACCGGACACTAGGGCCATGCCCATTTTGGTGAGGGGCTTCTGCTTGGTGGTGGGTGTGGTGAGAGTGCGGAAGCTGGTGTTGCGAGTCCGTCCTCCGCTACCGGCTCCACCAGGTGCCGTAAGACGCATGCTCAGCATCAGGTCGGGCCCATTGCTGAAGCCACGGGCCATCGCGCTCCAGTTCTCCTTGGAAGCGCTGGACCGGCCCACCAGATTGCGCGGCGTCAGATCACCGCTGCTGCGGAACGCCGTGTTGGTGGCAGCGTCGGGACGGCCGCCGAGAACGATGCCCGAGCTGTCGTATCCATAGACCTTGACCTCCCGCTTGAAAGTCGGTGTGCGTCGGACCGCCAGATCGCCAGGGGTGATGAACCGTTCAAAGGGGACGGTGTCTTCGCCGAAGCTCTCGTTGTATTCACGGCTGTTGATCAGGGCGTCCACCACGCCGTAGAAACCATTGCGGGCGGCGGTGTCGAACAAGGCGTCGATCTCCCAGCGGCCGAAGGTGGGTCGGCCCAGCAGGCGACGGTGGATCACCTCGATCGCTTTGGTGATGTAAAGGCCACTCCAGTAACGCCGGCGGAACGCATCGGAACGAGCAACGGCGCGCACGAACTCCCGCAGGCAGATGTCGCCGTTTTCAAGCCGGGCTTCATCGGAGCCCATCCGTTCGCCGGCGTAACCGGCATTGCCAAGCACCTGCACATACACAGCTTTGATCACCGCCTGGGTGCTGGATTCGGTGTTGCGCACGCTGGGGCGACCGCTGACGCGCCGGTTGACGTTGCCGCCGGTGGCGATCTGCTGAAGCCGAACCACTCGGGGTCCGACCTTGCGGGGGCGGCTGCTGCGGAAGCTGGCGCTGTTCAGTTGGCCAGGGGTGTTGAGACCGTTGCTCACCAGCAGGCGACGGCTGTCGTAGCCGTAGGGAGCCGGACGGGTAGCTACCGATGCTGTTCCGCTGGGGAAGATGGCGCCGTACTGGTTGGCCACCGGATCATTGCCACCGCCGTAGACATGTTGATCGCTGAAAGGTTGGCGATAGGAGGCGTAAAGCGTGACGTACTGAGGAGCGCCATCGAAGGGGGCGCTGAAATTGAACAGCTTGCGATTGGAACCCCAGCCGGCACTTTCCTGCGCTTCGGTGCCAAGGTCCCTCAGGAAAGGAACCGTTTCTTCCCCGAAGGTCTGGGCGTACTCGGCTGAGTTCACCAACACATCGACCAGGCCGTTGAGGCCCTGATCGCTGAGGATGGCAAAAGATTTGCGGAACTCCTCAAGCGAGCTGATGCCTCGTCCGAGGAAATGGCGATAGGCCAGCTCGAGCACGCGGCTATTGACAAAGCCGTCGTGGAACTGCTGGCGATATTCCTTGCTGCGACCAAGGGCGCGGATGAACTCGCGCATTGATATCTGACCCTGCGCCACCTGGCTGGCCTGGCTGGCGCAGGGGGTCTGGGAATAGCCCTTGGCGATGTCGCGCTCGAATACCTGGCGATAAGCAGCCCGGATGATCTCAGCCTTTTCGCCGCTGGAGAGACTGGGGCGCATTTCAAAGAGCTGGCGCCCTTCAGCGGCAAGGGCGTAGATGGCGGGCAGTTGCAGACCCTGCTGCACGCTGCTGCCCTGGCGTTGCTTGGTGCTGGGAGTAGGAATCGCGAGCTCCTGCAGCAGCACGTTGAAGCAGTCGATCGTCAGCTGGCGGGCTTCTGGTCGATCTCGCAGCAGCTGGGCTGAAGCGGCACGCATCTCCTGCAGCGCCACGTTGGTGGCGATGAGGGAGCAGTTCTCTAGAAGAATGTCGCGCAGGCCGCGGGTGTTCACCGAGAGGATGCTGGGGTCACCGGCCACCAGGGCGTAGCCCACGTAGCGCAGGAACCAGCCCATGTCCCGCACGGACTTGCGCATGAAGGCGGGGCCGTATTTCGAGACGCTAATGGCGTTGAAGCCGGTGGGTAGCACCACCCGCACGTCGGCATCACCGCCGGCGCCTTCGAGCAGCCTGGTGAGGAAATTGCCGCGTTTGGTATCGCCACTGCTGCCGGTGAAAGTGCGCACCGATTGCTCAAACGCCGCCTGGTCGGAGGCGAGTGGGGTGCCCTCCTGTCCAGTAGGACGGCCGATCTCACCGGTGGTGAGCGGCGCTTCCAGGAAAGACAGCGGTGTACCGCCGACAAAAATGCGGTTCGCGGCGCGAGCCACGATGGCTTCGGCATTGGCCGCGATGATCTGCGAGGCCTCGATGCGGTCCTGACCGCTGCGGAAGAAATTGACCAGGTTCTCGAGCTCAACCCGCTCGGGAAAACGGTCCTGTTGCTCCGCCTGACGAACGCTGGAGAGCGGCAGCGTGTCGAAGAGCTGGGGAGACACACGCGGGCTGCCGCTGCTGGCGGTCACTGTCATCGACGGATGCAAGCCGGATCCCGCCACGTTACGGCTGCCGGGATGAAGCCCAGCCGACCTATGAACAAAAGTTGTGAAAAGCTCGGCAACATCCGATTTCTCCTGAATGGCTAACCCTGGGATCAGGGATGCCGCCACTCCGGTGGTGAGCGCCTTCTACGACCGTTTTCCCTTCCCTGGTGATCCGATGCAGGACGGCCCACCACCTGGATACAACTGGCGTTGGTGCTACCAGAGCGTCCTCGCTGCCGTCCATGGGGCGGTGCCGGCCGGGTCAGAACGGCCACGCATCCTGGACGCCGGTTGCGGCACCGGGGTGAGCACCGACTACCTATGCCATCTCAACCCTGGTGCCGACGTTCTGGGGATCGACATCAGCGAAAGGGCGCTGGCGATGGCCCGCGAGCGTCTGCAGTGCTCCGGAGCTGCCGCCCAGGTGAGTTCACTGCGCCAGGAACAGCGCAGCCTGCTGGATCTGGAAAACGAAGGCCTCTTTGACTACATCAACTCCGTTGGAGTGCTGCACCATCTGGATCAGCCGGAGGCAGGGCTGCGCGCCCTGGCTGGCCGCCTCGCCCCCGATGGTCTGCTCCATCTTTTCCTATACGCGGATGCCGGCCGCTGGGAGATTCATCGCACCCAGCAGGCCCTGACCCTGCTCGATGTCGGCACCGGAAGCGAGGGCCTTCGTCTGGGCCGGGAGCTGTTCGAGACCCTGCCCGAGAGCAATCGCCTTGCTCGTCATCATCGCGAACGCTGGGCCTTGGACTGCGCAGCCGATTCCAACTTCGCCGACATGTACCTGCACCCGCAGGAGACCAGTTACAACCTCGAGCGTCTCTTCACGTTCATTGCAACGGCGGGTCTGCATTTCGCCGGCTTCTCCAATCCGGAGGTCTGGGATCTGGCTCGACTGCTGCAAGGGGAATTACTCGAGCGGGCCAGGGCTCTGCCGCACCAGCAGCAGTGGCTGCTGGTGGAGCAACTGGATCCGGATATCAGCCACTTCGAATTTTTCCTTTCATCTGCACCGATCGCGACCACTCCGCTTAGTGATGAAGCTTTGAGGGCCGCCCATGGACTGCGACAGCCCTGTCTCTGGGGGGAACCGTATCCAATCCTGGACCGCAACATGCAACCGCTGCAGCTCAATGACTTGGAGCGACAGCTATTGATCAGCATCCACGATCAACCGGATACCCCGTTGGGTGCGTTGGCCGCGCCAGCGGTGATCCGTGATCTAGCGGCTCGTCAGCTGCTGCTGCTGAAGGCCTGAGTCAGGAAGATGCGTGATAGATTCCGCGCGCCATTTCAGGCAGCGTTTGGAGGATTTCTACCGTCTTCAACGCCGTCTGCTGTTGGCCACCGTCCTGGTGTCCTTGGTCACGGTTCTCATCGTGGCCCTCACCATGAATCTCTCGGTGGCCGGCAGTGTGCTCGTGGGTGCCTGCGCCGGACTTCTGTACGTGCGTCTGCTCGCCCGCAGCGTGGCCCGGCTCAGTGACCAGTCCCGTGGACTGGGGCGTTTTCAGCTCATCGTTCCGACCTTGCTTGTGGTCGGTTCGGCCAAGCTGCCCCAGCTAGATCTCCTGCCGGCATTCCTGGGATTCTTCCTTTACAAGCCCGCCCTGATTCTTCAGCACGTCTTCGACGACAACTGAAGCTGAGCACTCCTCTCTGCACCCATGGCTTTGCTGCCCTTCTCACTTCCTTTCGCTGAACTGGAAGTGGGCCACCACCTGTACTGGCAGATCGGCGATCTGTACCTCCACGGCCAGGTGTTCCTGAGCTCCTGGATTCTGATAGGCATCCTTCTGGCACTAGTCCTGGCTGGTACCCGCAACATGCAGCGCGACCCCCTGGGTCTGCAGAACCTGCTGGAGTTTCTTTGGAACTTCATCCGCGATATCGCCCGCGACAACATCGGGGAGAAGTATTACCGAGACTGGCTGCCGTTCATCGGCACCCTGTTTTTATTTATCTTCGTCAGCAATTGGGGTGGCGCGCTGATCCCCTGGAAGATCATCGAACTGCCCGAGGGTGAGCTTGGTGCTCCTACCGCCGACATCAACACCACCGTGGCCATGGCCCTACTGGTGTCTCTCGCTTATTTCTACGCCGGTCTGAGCCGCAAAGGTCTGCGCTTCTTCGAGCTGTACGTGGAGCCGACCCCGATCATGCTCCCCTTCAAGATCATCGAGGAATTCACCAAGCCTCTTTCCCTTTCCTTCCGTCTGTTCGGGAACATCCTGGCCGACGAACTGGCAGTTGGCGTTCTTGTGTACCTCGTGCCACTGCTTGTGCCCCTGCCGGTGATGCTTCTTGGCCTCTTCACCAGTGCGATTCAGGCGCTGATCTTCGCCACCCTCACTGCCTTTTACATCGGTGAAGGGCTGCACGAAGCGCATTAGTCGCTTCCATTTTCTTTCGCCTTTTGATGGCGATCTGCTAAACACTTTCGCGCGTAGGTCCGGATAACAGCCGGGCCCGCTCCTCTCAGGAGTGTCCCTGCGCGGGGGGAACCGATCCCCAAGTCCATTCTGTTCAGCGCATCCCCGCGCTTCCCCTTACCCCACCCAACATGGATTCCATCACCTCCGCCGCTTCCGTTGTGGCTGCTGGCCTGGCAGTCGGTTTGGCCGCCATCGGTCCTGGTATCGGTCAGGGCACTGCGTCCGGCGGCGCTGTTGAGGGCATCGCCCGTCAGCCCGAAGCCGAAGGCAAGATCCGCGGCACCCTGCTGCTGTCACTGGCGTTTATGGAATCGCTGACCATTTACGGCCTGGTGGTGGCACTGGTGCTTCTGTTCGCCAACCCCTTCGCCGGCTGATCAGCGCGAGGGAGCCTTCGCTCCCCCCTCTGAACCTCTTGTTTCGATACCTTTCCAGCACACCCTTCCATGACCTGGCTTCTGCTCGCTGAAGCAGGTGTTCCGGAGGGAGGTCTCTTCGACCTCGACGCCACCCTTCCGCTGATGGCGGTTCAGGTGGTTCTCCTCACCTTCCTGCTCAATATCCTCTTCTTCCGTCCGGTCGGCAAGGTCGTGGAAGACCGTGAGGGTTATATCTCCACCAGCCGCGCCGATGCCAAGCAGAAGCTTGCTCAGGTGGAGCAGCTTGAGGCCGAATTGGCCGAACAGCTGAAGGGGGCACGACAAGCGGCTCAGGCAGTGATTGTCGAGGCTGAACAGGAGGTTGATCGTCTGTACCGCGAAGCTCTTTCCACGGCGGAAGCCGAGGCAAATCGCAGTAAGGATGAGAGCCGTCGCGCCATCGAAGCCGAGCGTGAATCTGCCCGCACCCAGCTTCAGGGGCAGGTTGATCAGCTCAGCGTCACCATCATCGACCGACTGCTGGCTGCATGATGACTTTGAACTTCAATCCCTTAGAGACAAACCTTGTCAACCTGGCCATCGTCATTGGCGTTCTGGTCTGGTTCCTGCGCGGTTTCCTTGGCGGCATCCTCGACCGTCGCCGTCAGGCCATTCTTCAGGAGCTTCAGGATGCCGAAGCGCGCCTGAAGTCCGCGACTAAAGAGCTCGGCAAAGCCCAATCCGACCTGGCTGCTGCTCAGCAGAAAGCCGACAAGATTCGTGTGGATGGTGAAGCTCGTGCGGCTGCCATCCGCAGTGATGGTGAACAGCGCACCATCGCCGCCATGGCGGCGGTAAAGCAGGGCGCTGCCGCTGATGCTGACGCCGAGGCGGCTCGCATCAAGGACACCCTTCGCCGTGAGGCTGCTTTGGCTGCCATCGACAAGGTCCTCAGCGACCTGCCATCCCGACTTGATAATCAGGCCCAGGCCAGATTGATCGATTCCACCATCACCAACCTGGAGAACGCCTGATGCCTCTCCTGAACTCTCTCGCCACCCCCTACGCCGAAGCACTGCTTCAGGTTACTGAGGCCCGCGGCGAATCCCAGTCAGTGGCTGACCAGTGCAAGCAGTTGCTTGAGATATGGGACAGCTCAGCTGATTTCCGAGATGCCATGGTATCTCCGGTCCTGGAGCCCGATGCCAAGAAGAAAGCTCTTCAGAGCCTCGTTGGCGAACAGGTAACTGCTTCGCTGCTCAACCTCCTTAAGGTTCTTGCTGATCGTCAGCGGCTTCTGGCCTTCGATGCTGTGATGCTGCGCTACCTCGAGCTCTACCGCGAACAGCAGGGCATCACACTGGCTGAAGTCCGTTCTGCCCAGACCCTCACTGAGGATCAGCAGGCGGCTCTATCCAAGAAGGTGCAGGCGATGGCCGGCACCAACAAGGTCGACATCGACCTCAGTGTTGATCCCTCACTCATCGGCGGTTTCGTCGTGAGTCTCGGATCCCAGGTGATCGACGCCAGCCTGGCTGGCCAGGTTCGTCGCCTCGGTCTGGCGCTCGCCAAAGCGAGCTGACTCCACTCCTTCCTTTACCGCCCATTTTTCCCTAACTCCCAGCTGGGATCACACGCCATGGTTTCCATCCGTCCCGACGAGATCAGCGCCATCCTCAAACAACAGATTGAGGACTACGACAAGTCTGTTTCCGTCAGCAACGTCGGCACCGTCCTGTCAGTGGGCGACGGCATCGCCCGCGTTTACGGCCTGCAGCAAGCCATGGCCGGTGAGCTCCTCGAGTTCGAGGACGGCACCGAAGGCATCGCTCTGAACCTCGAAGACGACAACGTCGGAGCGGTATTGATGGGTGAGGGCTACGGCATTCAGGAAGGCAGCACGGTGAAAGCCACCGGCAAGATCGCCTCAGTGCCCGTCGGTCAAGCGATGCTCGGTCGTGTCGTCAACTCCTTGGGTCGTGCCATCGACGGCAAGGGTGAAATCGCCACCAGCGAGACACGCCTAATCGAATCCATGGCGCCTGGCATCATCCAGCGCAAGTCGGTCCACGAGCCGATGCAGACCGGCATCACCGCCATCGACGCGATGATCCCCGTCGGCCGTGGCCAGCGTGAGCTGATCATCGGTGACCGCCAGACCGGCAAGACCGCCATCGCGATCGACACCATCCTCAACCAGGCGGATCAGGACATGATCTGCGTCTACGTGGCTGTGGGTCAGAAGGCTGCCTCTGTGGCCAACGTTGTTGAAGTGCTGCGCGAGCGCGGTGCCCTCGATTACTCCGTGGTAGTGGCTGCCAACGCGTCCGAGCCTGCTGCTCTGCAGTATCTTGCCCCTTACACCGGTGCCTCCATCGCCGAGTACTTCATGTACAAGGGCAAGGCAACCCTTGTGATTTACGACGACCTCTCCAAGCAGGCCGCCGCTTACCGCCAGATGTCCCTGCTGCTCCGTCGTCCGCCCGGTCGTGAGGCCTACCCCGGTGACGTCTTCTACTGCCACAGCCGTCTGCTGGAGCGCGCTGCCAAGCTATCTGACGCTATGGGCAAAGGCTCGATGACCGCCCTGCCGATCATCGAAACCCAGGCTGGTGACGTCTCCGCTTACATCCCCACCAATGTGATTTCGATCACTGATGGTCAGATCTTCCTCAGCTCCGACCTGTTCAATTCTGGCTTGCGCCCCGCCATCAACGTTGGTATCTCCGTGAGCCGGGTGGGTGGTGCCGCCCAGACCAAGGCGATCAAGAAGATCGCTGGCACCCTGAAGCTGGAACTGGCTCAGTTCGCCGAACTGGCCGCCTTCTCCCAGTTCGCTTCCGACCTCGACGCCTCCACTCAGCAGCAACTGGAGCGTGGCAAGCGTCTGCGTGAACTGCTCAAGCAGCCCCAGTTCAGCCCGCTGATCCTGGCTGAGCAGGTCGCCATCGTCTATGCCGGTGTCAAGGGCCTGATCGATGAGGTTCCTGTCGACAAGGTGGTCGACTTCTCCAGTGAACTCCGTGAGTACCTGAAGTCCAACAAGCCTGAGTTCATCACCGAAATCCAGGAGAAGAAAGTAATCAGCCCTGAAGCTGAGGCAATCCTCAAGGATGCCATCAGCGAAGTCGTGTCCACCGTCGTCGCTTCGGCGGCCTGAGGGAGGAGCCGACATGGCGAATCTCAAGGAAATCCGCGACCGGATTAAATCGGTCAAAAACACCCGCAAGATCACCGAGGCCATGCGCCTCGTGGCTGCAGCCAAGGTGCGTCGCGCTCAGGAGCAGGTGCTCCGCAGCCGTCCTTTCGCGGACCGGCTGGCGCGGATCCTGGAAAACCTCCAGTCCCGCATGCGCTTCGAGGACGGGTCTTCTCCGCTGATGGAGCAACGCGATGTAGAGACCGTCACCCTGGTCTCCGTCACAGGTGACCGTGGCCTCTGTGGCGGCTACAACGCCAATATCATCAAGCGCACGGAGCAGCGCTTCGCTGAGCTGACCGGCAAGGGTTTCAAGGTAAAGCTGGTGCTGATCGGCAACAAGGCCATCGGTTATTTCACCAAGCGTGATTACCATGTGCAGGCCTCGTTCTCCGGTCTGGAGCAGGTGCCCACCGCCGATGAAGCCAACAGCATCTCCACCGATGTGTTGGCCGAATTCATCGGTGCCGGTACCGACCGCGTCGAGCTGATTTTCACCAAGTTCATCAACTTGGTGAGCTGCAAGCCTGTGGTGCAGACCTTGCTTCCATTGGATCCCCAGGACATCGCTGATCCTGAGGATGAGATCTTCCGTCTCACCACTAAGGATGGCCGTTTGACTGTGGAACCCGGTGCTGGCCCAGCCAACACGGAGCCGAAGATTGCTTCGGACATCGTATTTGAGCAGACCCCAGACCAGCTGCTTAATGCTCTGCTTCCTCTGTATCTGCAGAATCAGATGCTGCGTTCATTGCAGGAATCCGCTGCCTCAGAGTTGGCCAGCCGGATGACTGCAATGAATAATGCCAGCGACAACGCCAAGGAGTTGGCCAAGACCCTGACTCTCGATTACAACAAGGCTCGCCAGGCTGCCATCACCCAGGAAATTCTGGAAGTGGCCGGTGGAGCTGCTGCTGTGGGTTGATCTTCGGGTTTATCGAGATCAAGCCGACCCTGGTGGGTCGGCTTTTTTATGTCACAACCCAGTGGAGCTGTCTAGGATCCCAACCGTGACGATGTTCCCCACCGGATTGAGATATCCCGAGTCTGTGAAGGCTTGAACGCTGAAGGTTTCCAGACCCTCGGTTATTTGATCCTTGATTGTGCGGAACTGCATGGTGGCATTTCCATCAGAGCCAAGGATTACAGGACCACCGAGTGCATCACCGGTTGTCTCGTTGATGAGATCTTGACCAGAGGCTGTACCGGTCGCTCTCCAATAAACGACCGTTCCAGGATCCACGTTTTTGGTTTTGATTTTGATTTTGAATCCAGGTCCTTCTTTGACACTGGAGGTGCCCGTGATCAAATCATAAGTTACGGCAGGTGCAGTTGAGGTGTCGAAAATTGTCACATCGTCTGACTGGCCAACGAGTGTTGACTTTTCGGCATCTGAATAAACATTGAGGCGATAGAACTCGGTTCCTTCCGTTATTTTGTCCTTCCTAGTTGCAAAGTTGAGTTGAAATTTTTGAGTGGCATCTAAAGTCTTTGATCCTTCAATGGGGCTCGTATCAAAATCGTCTTGATTGATGTTGACGCCACTGATGTCCCAGTACAAATCAGACCCTGCTGGAAAGCCGGTAGTAAATATCTTGAATTTCATCTTTTTCCCTTCATCTAGGTTGTTGTTGTTGTTGTTGATTTCTATTTCAGCAGCGCCGTCGAGCAAGGGGAAAGATGTTGTGGCTAAAAGCTCATTCTTCGATTCATTTCTATACATACTGATAGTGATCTCTTCAGTTCCTTCATTAATTCCATCAACAGTAAAGCTGTGACGAATCTCCCCGAATCCGTTGCGTGTAATAGTTTCCGTAGAGCTTAGCCTGTTACTGCCAGCGTCAAGATCAAGGTCTTGGATATTCATATTATTTCCGCTCAATTCCCAGTAAACTGTTGTGCCAGGAAAGGCATCTGAATCGATGCGAACACTGCTAGATTCACCTTCCTCAAACTCACTTCGACTAGGTGACAATGTGAACCAAGTTCCCTCAATTGTTCCGCCTCCCCATATGGGTTGTAGTTTGTCTGGAGCTGGAGATTGCGTAGGGTTGTCTGTTTCGGTCTGGGTGGATGAGTCAATTAATGGAACTGATGTGGTGGCGAGTAAATCATCACTATTGTCGTCTCGAAAAAGTTCGATTGTTAGAGACTCGGGACCCTCCGTTTTGTTGTCGTTCCTTATCAAGTGAGGAATGAAAGCAACACCGTTAGTATTCAACTCGACTTGGCCACTCTTCCTGGCGTAATTTAAATTTAAATCATCATCATCGATGCCATTGCCGCTAATCTTATAATATAGTTTCGTTCCTTCTGCAGCGTCAGAATCAATTCTTGTTCTAGAAGATGTGTTTTCTTGTATTTCAGTACGGCTTGGTGAAAGAGTGAACCAAGTTCCCTCAGGAGTAGAACTTCCCCAAACTGGTTGTTTGCCATTAGGTTTTGAGGGTTTGGTCGGAAAATTGTCGACGCGTTCAGTCGTACCGTCAAGGATGGGAACTTCGACTGATGACAACTTTTTCTTCTTCTTCTTGTCCTCGAATAAAGTGAATGTTAGCTGCTCGACGCCTTCTTCACGGTAATCATTTTTAGGTAGAACAGGTATAAAGGCTTGTCCATCCTCGCCAATTTTTATTTTTCCCTGAAGTCCAGAATAAGAAAGATTAAAATCGTTTTTATTGATATTCTTCCCGCTCAGTTTGTAGTAAAGATTTTTGCCCGGGGCGCCATTCGTTATCGTATAGAACAAGCTTGTATTTTCCTTGACTTGCTTTCTGCTTTCGATGATTGCATACGCTTTGTCTGATACGTTTTCTTCGCAGTTGGTTGGATCATTTGATGTATCGATAATTTGAATGGAATCCGCGGCAATTATTTTGCTGCGGCCCGGATCTAGAAAAAACTGTATATTTAGATCTTCAACTCCCTCTTGTTCGCAATCTGGATAAACTTCAAAGTCGAATGTTCTTGAACCATCCTTTTTGAGTGTTTCAGTGCCCGTTAGCACTTCGTCCTTGAAGTCTTTGGCTGTAATATTTTTCCCACTGAGCAACCAATAAATTTGCCTCTGTCGGTAGTCAGTGGATGACGACAATGAGGCTTTAAATGCACCGCCTTTGATGCCAAAGGCCCCCTGCTCTTTAACCGTATCCTTATTGATTGATAAGTTGAAGCTTTGCCCAATTTTAACTTTTTCCGAACCCTTTTTTTTGATACTCATTTTTTTGTGGGATTTACTTTAAATGGTGTCTTAAGCAGTTTCACCGGATCTTTTTTATACCATAAGCCGTTCTTTTTCTCAAGCTACCAAGCATTATTTTGAAAAACTCAGATAAGTTTTGCCAAGCAATTATGTTTCCCTTCACTCTTTTATTGCAGAATTCATTGTCATTAATAATAATGGGGCTTGGAGTTGCTGGGTTTGGCGCACAGGATCTACTTTGTTTTGTCGTATTGAGCACAGTTTGCTGGCGAATGGCGATCCGGGACTAATGCGCTGCTCAATCAGCTTTGACTTTGTCATAACAGCTCTTGTCGAGGGTGAGCCGCCGGAATCCCTGGCTCCCCACCCCAGCGTCTGGACCCCGTAACCGCTTAAGGCCAACTGAGAGAATGCCAGTCCAACCGCGCTGAGTCACGGAATGTCCGAGGTGGCCACCTACACCGTCCGCGCCGAGTTCGATGGCAACACTCATAGCTTCAGCTGCCGCGCCGACCAGACCGTGCTCTCGGCTGCTGAGGCTGCAGGTGTCACCCTGCCCAGCTCCTGTTGTTCAGGCGTCTGCACTACCTGCGCTGCTGTGATCAGTGCGGGAGAGGTGGAGCAACCCGACGCCATGGGCGTGAAGGGAGAGCTGCAGCAGCAGGGTTATGCTCTGCTTTGTGTCGCCTTCCCCCGGGCTGATCTCACGCTCAAGGCCGGCCAGGAGGACGCCCTTTACGAGGCGCAATTCGGGCGATACCAAAAGTGAGAATGCGACGCCTGGAACGGCAGTTGCCCTGGCCGCACACCATTCCCGCCCAGCAGTTGCGCCGTTTGGTGATTCAAGAGCTAGCTCATGAGGCGCCTCTATTGCGCTGGGCGATCACGGCGGTTGTCGTGGATTCAAGCGGTGATCGCTGCTTGCAGGTGGAAGCGGTCGTTGAAGGATGAACGCCGCTCCACTGCCGGTGTTGATGGTGGTGCCGACCGGGATCGGTTGCGCCATTGGAGGCTTTGCCGGTGATGCAATGCCGAGTGCCCGCCTGCTGGCAGCCGCCAGTGGTTGTCTGATCACCCACCCCAATGTGATGAATGGTGCGGCGCTGTACTGGCGCGACCCTCGCATCCACTATGTGGAGGGTTACGGAATAGATCGCTTCGCCGTCGGCGAATGGGATCTGCGGCCGGTGCGGTGCCAGCGGATCGGGTTGCTGCTGGATGCCGGCATCGAAGCGGAGTTGGCCCAGCGGCAGATCCAGGTGGCGGAGGGCTGTCGCGCCAGCCTGGGCCTAGAGATCGGTCCGGTCGTGACCACGGATCAACCCCTGGAGGTACATCTGGAGCAGGGCAGCAGCGGATCCAGCTGGGGACGGTTGGGCCGCCCCGATGCTTTGCTCAGGGCCGGTGAGCGGCTTCAGCAGGCCGGGGCCACGGCCATCGCCGTCGTGGCCCGTTTTCCTGAGGATCCGGCGAGTGAAGAGCTCGCGGCCTACCGCGCGGGCAGCGGTGTGGATACCCTCGCGGGCGCTGAAGCAGTGATAAGCCATCTGCTGGTGCGGCACCTGCAGATGCCTTGTGCCCATGCCCCGGCCCTGGCACCGCTTCCCGTGGATCCCCAGCTGGATCCGCGGGCCGCTGGTGAGGAGTTGGGGTACACGTTTCTGGCTTGTGTGCTGGTGGGCCTCAGCCAGGCTCCTGATCTGGTGCCGGCGGGTCAAGGTGCTCTGCAGGCTGCACAGTTGGGGGCGGTGTTGGCGCCGGAGGGGGCCCTCGGTGGTGAAGCCGTGCTGGCATGCATGGAGCGCGGCGTGCCGTTGATCACCGTGGCCAACCCCTCGGTTCTGGCGGTGTCGGCTGAGGCCCTCGGTCTTGATCATGGCGTGCAACGGGCGACCAGTTACGCGGAAGCCGCGGGCTGGCTGCTGGCGCTGCGGGAGGGAGTCGCGGCCTGTTCCCTGCAGCGGCCCTTGCCTCCCTTGGAGCGGTTGACCTGATGGCCGGTGGCTTCGCCCAGGATGCAGGGCCCTGTCCCTGTGGGGGCGGCGACTACGACCGCTGTTGCGGGCCGTTGCACAGGGGCGAGCGCCGGGTCGAGACCGCCGAACAGTTGATGCGCTCCCGCTATTCGGCCTTCGCCAGGGGGGAGGTGGACTATCTGCTGCAGACTCATAACCAGTCGGAGTCGCGCCGGGCCCTGCGTCAGGCCTGCCGTCATACCCAGTGGCTGGGGCTGTCGATCCTGGCGGTGGATGGTGGTGGTACCGATGATCTCGAGGGCACCATTCGTTTTACGGCCCGCCATCGGGGGGGAGCTTTGCTGGAGACGTCGTTGTTTCAGCGCCGTGGCGGTGCGCTCGCAGGGGAATGGCTTTACGTTCGGGCGATCGAAATTGACACGCAATAGCAACGATATCGTATCGATTCGGATGGAATATACAGAGATGTCGTGCCGATTCAGCGCAAGCAGGCCATTGGATGCCTGGGTGGAATACCCAGAGCCCTTGCCACCCCCGGGTGGCAGACCGACCCTTGTACTGTATTTAGCCCAGTTAACAGTTCCGGCCGTTCGGTGACGGCTTCCTCCAAACCTCGGCCTGCAATCCCGAGAATGTAAGGGAGAGTGACGCTGACCAGCGCCTCGGTGGAGGTGAACGGTACCGCCCCGGGCATGTTGCCGACGGCGTAATGCTGCACCCCGTGAATGTTCACCGTGGGGTCGGTGTGTGTAGTTTCGCGGCTGGTGGCGATGCAGCCTCCCTGGTCGATCGCCACATCGACGATCACCGACCCCGCTCGCATCTGCTGCACCATTCCCTCATCCACCAGGGTCGGGGCTCGGCCTCCGGGCGTGAGCACCGCCCCGATCACCAGATCCGCCGTGGGCACCAGGCGTTCCAGCAGACCCCGGCTGCTCACCACGCTCATCAGCCGCCCCCGCCGGTCCGCCTCCAGACTGCGCAGCCGCTGCGGTGAACGGTCCAGCAGCAGAACTTCGGCATCCATGGCAGCTGCAGTGCGGGCGGCATTCCAGCCCACAGTGCCGGCCCCCAGGACCACCACCCGTGCCGGTTGCACGCCGGTGCAGCCCCCCATCAATACTCCACGGCCACCGTGAGGTTTCTCCAGCAGGTGGGCACCCACCTGGGCCGCCAACCGCCCGGCGATTTCGCTCATCGGCGCCAGCAGCGGCAGGCTGCCGTTTTCCAACTGCACGGTCTCGTAGGCGATGGCCGCTGTGCCAGCCTCAAGTAGCGCCTCTCCCACCTGGGGGTAGGCGGCCAGGTGCAGGTAGGTGAACAGCACCATGTCGTTGCGCAGGAAGCCGAATTCTTCGGGTTGCGGTTCCTTCACCTTCACCACCAGATGGGCACCCCAGGCCTCCTCTCGACACACCAGCTGGGCTCCGGCCGCGGCGAAGGCCTCATCGCCGATCCCCGCCCCGGCTCCAGCCCCGGCTTCAACCCGCACCTCCAGCCCCTGGCTGATCAGTTCCCGCACGGCATCGGGGGTGAGGGCCACCCGCTGCTCATCTGCCTTGATTTCCCTTGGCACGCCGATGCTGGCCATCGGGGCCGTCAGGACGGAGGCTGCCATGGGGGCGAAGGGAGGTTCCTTCAATCTGGCTCCGTCGGCGTCACTCCGCCAGCTGGCGTCAGCTCGCCGCGATCGGCAACCGCCAGCCGCTGCCGAAGGCCTGGGGGCTCACCTTTAGAAGGGGTGCGGCCTGCCGCCGTTTGAATTCCGCTCCTTCCAGCAGCCGTTGCACCCTTTCCACCAGGGCAAAGTCATGGCCGGCCGCCACCAGTTCCCCTGGCGGAGTTCGCTCCTGGATCAATCCTTTCAGCAGGGGATCCAGCGCGCTGTAGTCCGGCAGGGAGTCGCTGTCCTTCTGATCCGGCCTCAGTTCGGCACTGGGCGGTTTGGTGCGAATCGCAGTCCCCACCAGCTCGCCTTGCTGCGGCAGTCCCAGCTCTTCGCGGCAGTTTCCGGCTGCCGGGCTGTCGATCCAGTCGCACAGCCCAAACACGCAGGTTTTGTATAAATCGCCGATGACGGCCAGTCCGCCGTTCATGTCGCCATACAACGTGCAGTAGCCCACCGCCAGTTCGGACTTGTTGCCGGTTGTCAGCAACAGCTGGCCCTGTTGGTTGGCTACTGCCATCAGCAGGGTGCCGCGGATACGTGACTGCAGGTTCTCGGCGGTGACCCCCTGCGGCGGCCGGCTCAACGTCGGCGTAAGGGAGGCATCAAACCCCTGCATTAGCTCCTGAATCGGAACGGTGTGGGTTCTGATCTCCAGGCGATTCGCCAGGTCGGTGGCGTCATCGATCGATCCCGAAGAGCTCCAGGGGGAGGGCATCAGCAGGGCGGAGACGTTCTCGGGACCGAGGGCGGCCGCGGCGATCACTGCCACCAAAGCTGAGTCGATGCCGCCGCTGAGCCCCAGCAGAGCCCGCTGAAACCCGCATTTGCAGGCGTAGTCGCGGACCCCCAGCACAAGGGCCCGCAGCAAGAGTTCCTCCTTCACCGGGGCTTTTGGGGCTGCGACGGCTGGTGTCGTGCTGTCCCACACCCGCACCGCCTCCCTGCAGGGAGGCAGCTCGAGCAGGCTGCTGCCATCGGTGTCAACAACAAAGCTGCCGCCATCGAACACCAGCTCGTCATTGCCGCCGACCTGATTGAGATACGCCACCGGGCAGTTCAGACGGCGGGCGGCCTGGGTCGCCAGCTGACGGCGTAGGGCTGGTTTGCCGGGGTCAAAGGGGGATGCTGCCAGGTTGATCAGCAGATCGGGCCTCGCCGCGACAAGGTCAGCGATCGGGTCCGGTCCGACCAGCCGATCCCGTTGCAGCTCGTCCTCCACCCAGAGGTCTTCGCAGACGGTGAGCCCCAGCCGTTCACCCCCCGCCAGGGTCAGCATGCAGGACCCGTCACCGGGGCGGAAATAACGCCGTTCATCAAAAACGTCGTAACTGGGCAGAAGCTGCTTGCGGGCCACGCCGCGCCAACCCTGCTGGTCCACCAGGACGATTCCGTTGTAGAGGCCTGGGGCGCGATCGTCATCGCAGGGCAGGGCCACCCCCACCAGCAGGGAGCACAGTCCATCGAGTTGGTGGACCAGCTCATCCAGCACCCTGCTCTGGAGGGCCAGCCGCACCGGTTGCAGCAGCAGGTCTCGGGGCGGATAGCCCCACAAAGAGAGCTCGGGCGTCAGCAGCAGCGTCGCTCCTCCGGCGCTGGCTTCAAGGGCGGCCGCCAGGATCCGTTCGGCGTTGCCCCGCAGGTCGCCCACCACAGGATTCAGCTGGGCCAGGGCCAGGCGCATCAGTGGAGGCTGGTGGAGAGTCCGTACAGATTGTGCTGCAGCAGCAGCGTCCAAACGGCTGCGGGGATCTGTTGTTGCTGCGGAAACTGGCGCAGGGCGGAGCTTGCGCTGGCGGGCACCCGCAGGTCAAGCAGGTCGATGCGGGCCCCCAGCTGCTTCAGATCCTCGAGGACCTGGTTGTTTAGAAGCCAACCCTGGCGCGGGGCGATCGCTAGCCGGCAGCGGTTCAACCACTGGGCGGACGACTTCCAGCCTGGGATCAGTGCCGCTAGGTCGCTGCCCACCACAAACACCAGTTCGGTATCGGGCCAGCGGCGGGCGGCCTGATCGATCGTGCTGATCGTGAAGGGATGGCTGAGGGTCTGGTCCTGTTGCAGCCGCGGATCGTTGATCTCCTCCACCAGGGCTTGCAGTAGTTGTGCGCGCAGGGCCAGGTGGGCACCGTGCTGTTTCTGGGGGTTGTCGCTGGCCCAGGTGGCCACCTGGGGATAAAGGCTGAGCAGGCTGATCAGCAGGGCCTGATGGCCGCAGGTGGGGGGGTCGGCGCTGGTGCCTAACAAGGCGATCTGCTGCATTGCGCTCAGGGCAGCAGCGGTTGCCAGTTGGGCTGGGGTCGTCCTTGCCAGCGCTGCATCCAATGGCGCACCAGCGGATCCCCTTGTTCCAGCCGTTTCAGCAGGGCCCCGGGTTCCCCCCCCCGCACCTGCAGCAGCTGGCGGGCCACCAGCTCCCCGGTGCGGCGGCTGGCGTGGACGGCAAGGGCGGCCTGGGCCAGGGCGACGGGAGCGGCCGGCGCCAAGCTGGCCCCTCCACTCACCGGCACCAGCACTAGTAACAGTTGCTTCAGCAGTCCTAGTCCCAGCTGCACCCCCCCCAGGAGGGCGTTCTGGCCGGACAGTTGTTGGAGCAGCTGCCGCGTGGTCGAGGGCGTGAGCGGCATGTCGTAGAGCTGGCAGAGCTGAAGCACCAGGCCGGTGTCGCAGGCCAGGCCACCCGCCAGATCGAGGGCCATCAATGGGTTCACCGCCACCGCGGTGGCCTTGGTGGCGGCATAGCGGCCGATCAGACCCTGGGCGCTGCGGCGATGCTGCTGCAACCGCAGTTGCTGGCGTTGCTGCTGGAAGCGATCTGCCTGGCGCAGGCTCTGCAGGGCCAGCAGCAGCTCACCTTCCCGATCGAGCTGGTCGACCAATTGGTGCTTCAGGGGGCTGACCTGGGCGGGCGCGGTGGTGCTGCGCACTATGCCTTCTGCATCGAGCACCGGCCTGCGCGGGGCCGCCGCCACGGCGGTGAGGGAAAAATCTCTGTGCAGGCGTGAACGGATGCTGGCCAACAGTTGCGGCAGCTCGTGTTCGGGCCATCGATCGCTGCGGTTGAGCACCAACCGCACGGGTTTGCCGCTGGCCTTGAGGGTCTCCAGGGCATCGTGGTCACAGCGGGTGAGGTCGCTGTCGATCACCAGCAGCACCAGATCCACCCCCATGGCCACCCGGGTCGCCAGGCGTGTGCGGCCAGCGGCATCAATTTCATCGATGCCAGGGGTGTCGATCAACTCCACCCGCCGTAGACCAGTCAGTTTCAACGGGCAGGTCACAGCCTTTTGGCGGCGGGTGCTGCCATGGGCCACATCGGTTTCGAGCAGCTGTTGGCCGACCAGGGCATTGATCAGGCTTGACTTGCCAACCCCCACGCGACCAAAGACGGCAATCCGGAGCACCCTCTGTTCAAGCCGCTGCAGCTGACGGTCCAGCAGCGACAGCTCCCCCCGTAGTAATCCCTGTTCGCGTAGGTTCAATTGCAGATCTCGCCGCCAGCAACTCAGCAGCTGTCGGCAGCGTTCGGTGGTGGCGGGAGGCATGGACACCATGACCGTCATGTTGCCGGCTTGCGCCACCAGCCCGCTAGAACTGCTAGGACGGCCTCCGCGCCGATCACCCCGACGAAACCGCCGAATTCATCCACAACTACTCTTACACCGCTGCTGTCGCGACGGAATCCCGTGAGCAGCCGATCAGCCCGGATCATTTCCGGGACGTAGTCCACCGGTTCGCAGAGATCTACAGGAGTGAGCAAGCCGCGGTTCTCCAGCAGCGCCTTCAGCAGTCGTCCGCGGTTGGCCACCCCCAGCACCTTGTCCACCTGGTCACCCAGCACCACCCACCAGGGGGCATTGTTGCTGAGCAGCAGTGCCCGCTGGGCTTCGAGGCTGAGGCTGCCGTCCAGGGTTGGGGCCGACACCCGCGGTGTCATCAGATCACGGGCTGTGAGGTCGTTGAGCTGGAAAACCTTGCCGATCATCGCGGCTTCGTCAGCTTCGATTTCCCCCTTCTGGGACCCTAGGCGGGCCAGCAGGCGGATCTCCTCTTCGTTGGTGGTGATCTCCGATTCGGCCGTGATTGCCGGCAGCAGCCGTTCCAGGAGCAGCACCAGCGGGCTTAGCAGAAGGCCTAGCCAGTGTAGGAGCGGCGCAGCGGCCAAGGAGACGGGCAGGGCCAAGCGGCTGCCGAGGGCCTTGGGCAGGATCTCCCCCAGCAGCATCACTAGCACCGTGAGGCATATGGAAAAGAGAGGCAGGGCTGCGCCACCGATGCCCCGCTGCTCGAACACCCAGGCGGCGTAACCGCCCAGCATCAGGCTGCCGAAGATGTTGAAGCCGTTGTTGGCGATCACCAGCACCGACAGGGTGCGGCCTAGTCGCTGGCGCAGCTTGGCCAGCCGGCGGGAGCCGGCCACCGGCCTGCTGCGGGCCGCCAGTTCATGCACCCGGATTGGGTTAACCGTGAGCAGGGCCGCTTCCACGCCCGAGCACAGGGCCGATCCCAGCAGCACCACCAGCACCAACAGCAGCAGCACCAGCAGGTCGGAACGCATCAGAGTCCGGCGTGACTGCCATCGTATCGATGCTTCCCGGTTGCACCAGCCGAGCTGCCATCCTGATCAACTTAGGCTCACTCCGGCGTGCACGAATTCGACCCCAGCATCCACGCCAGCCGGCGGCAGCGCTTTCTCGATCAGCTTGGTGCGGCAGCAGCCGTGATCCCGGCGGCCCCGCTGGTAACCCATCACGCCGATTGTGAGTGGCCCTTCCGTCAGGACAGCGACTTTTTCTATCTGACAGGATTTGATGAACCGGATGCTGTGGCTCTGCTACTGCCCCACCGCCCCGAGGGTGAACGGTTCGTGTTGTTCGTGCAGCCCAAGGATCCGGCGGCGGAGGTGTGGACCGGTTTCCGCTGGGGCACCGAAGGGGCCGTGGAGCGTTACGGGGCAGACATCGCTATGCCGCTCGATCAGCTGAGCGCTCGCTTGCCGGAGTTTCTCGATGGGGCCGAAGCGATCGCCTTCCGCGTCGGCCGTCATCCTGAGATTGAACCACTGGTACTGACGGCCTGGGGGCGCCAGCTCGACAGCTACGCCCGCTCCGGCAAAGCGGCCCTGGGGCTAGTGGCACCGACACCGATCCTGCACCGGCTGCGGCTGCGCAAGGAAGCCTATGAACTGGACCGGATGCGGGAGGCCTGCCGGATTTCTGCGGAGGCCCATGAGCTGGCGCGGGCCATGACCCGCCCGGGCATGCATGAGTCCGAAGTGCAGGCCGCGATCGAAGCTCATTTCCGTTCAGCCGGGGCCCGCGGACCGGCCTATGGCTCGATCGTGGCCGGCGGCGACAACGCCTGCGTGTTGCACTACACCGCTAACACCTCTGTGCTGCAGGACGGAGAACTGCTGCTGATCGATGCCGGCTGCTCGATCGCCGATTACTACAACGGCGACATCACTCGCACCTTCCCGATCAACGGTCGTTTCAGCGCCGAACAGCGCGATCTCTACAGCCTTGTGCTGGCGGCGCAGGAGGCGGCTATTGCCGTCGTCGGGCCGGGTGGAACGGCAGAACATGTCCACGCCACGGCTCTGCGGGTGCTGGTGGAGGGCCTGGTGGAGCTGGGGCTGCTGCTGGGCGACATCGACGGGATCATTGAGCGCGGTGATTACCGCCACCTCTATATGCATCGCACCGGCCACTGGCTTGGGCTGGATGTGCACGATGTGGGGGCTTACCGCCTCGGGGAGCAGCCCTCTGAGCTGGAGGCCGGCATGGTATTGACCGTGGAACCTGGGCTCTATGTGAGTGACCGCCTGGCCGTGCCGGAGGGCCAACCGGAGATTAACGACCGCTGGAAGGGCATCGGCATCCGCATCGAAGATGATGTGGCGGTGACCGACGGCGGCTATGAGGTGCTGACGGCTGTTGCGCAGAAGAGCCTGGCGGCCATGGAGCGGCTTTAGGGATTACGGGCGGAATGTGTCGGTCATGGTGTGAATCCGTCCTGAATCATGGGGAGAAGGTCCCGGGTTGCGCCCAGAGTGTGGTCGGCGCCTAGCTGTTGCAGCTGCCGGTTATACGTCACAACATCGGTAATGTGCGGTGGGGCCACAGCAATGCTGATCCAGGGAAACTCCGGCCGCCGTTCGCGGGCATTGAGCACAGTTTGCACATCGGCCACTGTGTCGCCGATGTAAGCGATCCAGCGGGGAACTTCCCCGGCTGCCAGCTGCTCGGCCAAGCGAATCAGGCCGGAGGGATCAGGCTTGTCCGGTGCATCGCCCATGGCGATCAGTGGGGGATCACTTAGACCAAGCCGCTGCTGCAGCACGTAGCGGGCGGAAGGTGGTTCTGCTCCGCTGACGAAGCCCCAGCGGATGTGTTGCCGGCTCAGCTCCTCGAAGAAGACTCGGTCCACCAGCAGCGGTTCGTCACCGATGAAGCCTTGCCAATGCGTCGGATTACCTTCGGGATCACCGCCGAAGTAGAAGCCGCTGAACACCTCGATCAGGGCTCGTCGGCTTGGAACATAGGTACCATGGCGACGCAGCAGTTCCAGGCTGGCGTCCCAGTCGTTGTTCCAGTTGCCTTCGGCCTTGAGGGCATCGATGACAGCTGCCGTTGGGCGCCAGCCGCTGAAGTGCTCAACTGTGACCTGGAGTGCGCGCCGGTAACTGCCGGCAACATCACGGATGACACCGTCGATGTCGAATAGCAGGATCGCGGGAAGGACCAGGAAATTCTTTTTAGCGGCTGTTAGATTAGTAGTTTGTAATTCTGTCTTGAGCGCTGACACCATGACGGTCACCGAAGGTGCTGCCACCACCGACCAGGAGGTCGCGACTCCGGCCGCCGACGCTGTTGAAGGTGCTACCCAGGCAGCGGCAGCTGAAACCACTGACAAGCCAGCTGCCAACGAGGGCGAACGCCGTCCTATGTTGCGCGGTGCTGCAGCCGCTTTGGCTTCCGCAACCATCGACGCTGACGGTGTTCCCTCCGGTTACACCCCCAAGGCCGATGAAGGCCGCTTTCTGCTGAAGATTCTTTGGCTCCCCGAAAACGTCGCCCTGGCGGTAGACCAGATCGTGGGTGGCGGCCCCAGCCCTCTAACCTCCTATTTCTTCTGGCCCCGGGAGGATGCCTGGGAAACCCTCAAGACGGAACTGGAAGGCAAGAGCTGGATCACCGACAACGAGCGGGTGGATGTTCTCAACCAGGCTACCGAGGTGATCAACTACTGGCAGGAGGAAGGCAAAGGCAAGAGCCTCGATGAAGCCAAGGCCAAATTCCCCGAGGTCACCTTCTGCGGTACCGCCTGATTTGTTGAAATTGGTTTGGTTCAAGCCCTGCCGCAAGGTGTGGGGCTTTGTGACGCCATCAAAAAAGCCGGGGAAAAATCCCGGCTTGAGAATTTCAATGTTCTGACCGGTGTGTTCAGTCGGCAGACTTGCTGGCCTGCATGCGTGCACGGGCCATGTTCAGCTGCTGCTGAGCCTTGACTTTTTCAGGAGAAGCTGGCTGGCCTTCCATACCATCCGCCACGTTGGTGGCCTTCTGGAAGTCTGCTTCGGCGGCACTGCCGTCAATAGTGCTGCCCAGTTCGGCCTGATTCACCAACACGGTGACTTCATCGGCATCCACTTCAGCAAAACCGCCCATCAGGGCGATGGAGTTCCAGCCGCCGTTGGCGCGAACACGGAGTACCCCAATGTCAATCGCGGTGAGCAAGGAAATATGGCCAGGCAAGATGCCGAGCTGACCGGTGGTGCTGGGCAGGATCACCTCATCGGCGCTGCCATCAAAGACGTTCTGGTCAGGTGCCAGCACGCGGAGGGTGAGGGACATGAACCTTGGTTCGGTGGGAGATAGGGACGTCGGACAATAAGTAAATGGGGTGTTGATTAAACCCCCGACTGGATCACTTGGTTTCAGCAGCGATTTTCTCTGCCTTGACCTTGGCCTCCTCAATGCTGCCCACCAGGTAGAAAGCAGCCTCTGGCAGGTGGTCGAGCTCACCGGCGAGGATCTGGTTGAAACCGGCGATGGTCTCTTCCAGCTTCACGTACTTACCGGGCATGCCGGTGAAGATTTCAGCCACGAAGAAGGGTTGGGAGAGGAACTTCTCCACCTTGCGGGCACGGTCCACGGTCTGACGGTCGTCCTCGGAAAGTTCGTCGAGACCGAGAATCGCGATGATGTCCTGAAGTTCTTTGTAGCGCTGCAGGGTGGACTGTACGGCGCGGGCGGTGCGGTAATGCTCATCACCAACCACGGCAGGCTGGAGCATGGTGCTGGTGGAATCCAGGGGATCAACAGCGGGGTAGATGCCCTTGGAAGCCAGTGCACGGTTCAGCACCGTGGTGGCATCCAGGTGGGCGAAGGTGGTGGCGGGAGCGGGGTCGGTCAGGTCGTCCGCAGGCACATAAACGGCCTGGATCGAGGTGATTGAGCCTTCCACGGTGGAGGCGACGCGCTCCTGCAGAGCACCCACGTCGGTGCCGAGGGTGGGCTGGTAGCCCACAGCGGAAGGCATGCGGCCCAGCAGTGCTGACACCTCGGAACCTGCCTGGACGAAGCGGAAGATGTTGTCGACGAACAGCAGCACGTCCTGCTTGTTCACGTCACGGAAGTGCTCCGCCATGGTTAGAGCTGAGAGACCCACGCGCATGCGGGCGCCGGGGGGCTCGTTCATCTGGCCGTAGCAGAGGGCAACCTTCGACTTGGAGAGGTCGTCAGCGTTGATCACGCCAGACTCCTTGAATTCCTCGTAGAGATCGTT
>QCSJ01000003.1 GCA_003211535.1 Synechococcus sp. AG-670-A05
AGCACGCTGGCCATGCAAATCGCTTCCACTCCATAGACCAGTCGTAACTGGCCAAGGCTGGCGGCCAATGTTCCCAGCAAGGCCCCAAGGCCGATCCCCAGGGCGTCTGCACTGCGAACCAGCGCATATCCGCGGCCGGATGGAAGGCTGCCGCAATTGAGGGGAACCGCCAATTCAATGGCGGGCCAATACAACCCTGCAGCCGTGCCCAACAAAAGCTGACCCGTTAAGTAGGCGCTATAGGTGTCGGCCTGAAACAACATCAGGTCGGCGCTGATGGCCAGGAGTGTCGTGATCCGAATCGGCCAGGAACATCGCAGGCCGCGATCAAGCAGGGCACCATTTAGCAACCTCACCAAGGTTCCTACCAACGCGGAGACCGCTAGTCCACTGCCCACCTGACTTGCGGAGAGGGCGATGGCATGGAAAATCAGAGGTGTCATGAAGATCACGCCCCCGGCGCCGATCGAGGCCAGCAGCCGCAGACGGGTCACATTTCGCAGTCCTGGAGGAAACTGGTTCCACCACCGCAGAGGATCTGGCGTTGCTGCGCGGACGCTTATCAGGACGTTGCCTCACGATGGGCTTGTTGAGCAGTCTGCTGGCCCTGCCGCTCACATCGTGGCCTGCGCGATCAGCAGAACGTCTGGAAGTCAGCATCGATGGCATCGTGCTTCCGATCGATGTCGACGATCTGGTCAGCTGGGTGAACGCGGAGAGCGACTCCCGCTCGGAGCTCGCGACCTGGATGCAGCTGCTGGACCGGGAAAGCCGTGATGGTCTGAGTCGGCTGCTGAAGGCTCCGTTGTTGACCAGGCGCAGTTTCGGGCAGCAGTTGCTGCGCAGTTGGGCAGCCCGTCCGCTTTTGGAAGCCCTCGGAGAGCTGATCCGTCTCGAAGGTGGCAAACCGGTCGACAGTCGGCAGGTGCTGAACACTCTGGAGCAGTTGTTGAGCAAGCGGGCCGAGATGACCACTCTCGATCTACTGCAAGCTCTTCCAGGCCAGCAGTTGCGGCTCGACCTTGACGCCTTGGTGCAGGCATCCTCGCGTTGGCGTCGCCAGTTGAAACGTCACCAAGGGTTGCTCAGGGACTTCGGGCGAGAGGAGTTGGTCTTAATGGATACCAAGCCAGCGGATGGCCTGTCTCATGCCCCGAGGCCGTTTCAACAAAGGCATCAGATTCGCCTGCCCCATCGCGCTGTGCCTCTCCAGGTGGAGACCTGGGTCCCTAACGACCAGCGCAGTGACGGTTTGTGGCTGATTCTCATGCCAGGTCTTGGGGGGAATCCGGAGCACTTTCACTGGTTAGCCCGCAGTGTGGCGGCGGGCGGTTGGCCTGTTGCGGTCCTGGAGCATCCAGGCAGCGATGCTGCTGCCGTGCAGGCCCTGCTACAGGGTCGACAGCCTTTTGATGGAACAAAGGTTCTGGAGCAACGGCTGCAGGATCTGGCCGGAGTGCTTCAGGCACAGAAGCATCAGCGTCTGCCGCTGAAGGGTGAACGTGTTGTGGTTGCAGGCCACTCCCTTGGTGCTCTCACCGCGCTGCTCTCGGCAGGAGCGGAGCCTCGAGAGGGGATGGGCGCCCGCTGCCGTCAGGCTCTGAAGGAACTTCCGCTCACTAATCTGTCCAGACTGCTCCAATGTGAGCTGGCGGAGGGCAAGGCCCTGCGTTGGTTGGGAGACAGTCCAGAGCCTGCAGCCGTAATTGGTCTTAACAGCCTTGGAAGTCTTCTCTGGGCAGATGGTCAGCCGAGCCAATGGCCGATCCCTTTAATGCTCCTGGGAGGAACATTGGATCTAATCACCCCTCCGCTGGATGAGCAGGTGGGTGTGTTTTCGGCACTGGCCAGCCACCCGGCAAGCCGCGTTGTGGTCGTGGAGGGTGGCAGTCACTTCTCTCCGATTCGTGTCGGTGAGCCGATGGCAGCGGAGCATAACGATGACCTTTTTCAGCTGGGCGAGGAGCTCGTGGGGATGGATCCAATTAGTGTCCAGGCTGTGATCAGTTTCGAAGTCATCGACTTCCTTGAGGCGGTAGCTAAGGGAGTTGCAGCCACGGAGTCGAAACACTTCAGGCGCGGAGACGTGCGCTGGCACCGGCTTAACCGCCAGGCTGCGGAGGATCTGTCCGCCCGGCATCAATAGCGAATACGGGGATCGAGAGCAGCCGCAAGCAGATCAACGGCCACGCTCACCAGCACCACCAGGGCCGCGATCACCACCACAATCCCCTGAACGACGGGGTAATCGCGCTGGTTGATGGCTTCCTGCAGGCGAAGGGCGATGCCAGGCCAAGAAAAGGTTACTTCGATCAGCAGGGCTCCTCCGATCAGAGAGGCGACGGTGATACCGGCAATCGTGAGCACCGGCAGTAGTGCATTGGGAAGCCCGTGGCGCAGGACCACTTGCGTTTCACTCAGCCCTCGGCTGCGGGCTGCTTCGACATAGTCGCCACGCAGGGTTCGCCTGAGATTGAGCCGCAGGGCGGTCGTGAACGTGCCGCTCAGCAGTATGGCCAGGGTTCCGGCAGGGAGCACGAGGTGCCTGATGGTTCCTCTCAGTGAGGTCCAGTCCAGGGCCACCAGACTGTCAAACAGATAAAATCCACTTCCTTGGGGAGGCATCAGGCTGGGGGGAAAGCGACCGCCAACGGGGAGCCAACCCAGACTGACGGCAAACAGAAGCTGCACCAGCATGGCCACCCAGAACGGCGGCAGGGCGTAGGTGCCAAGGCCGTAGAGGCGTCCGGCGAGATCGAGCTTGCCCTCTGGGCGTGCGATGCCGCTGAAGCCGATGCTGAGGCCGACGACGGCCGCAACAATGAGGGCGACAATACTCAGCTCAAGGCTGGCCGGGAGGGTTCGGCTAATGATGCTGTTAACTGGCTCCTGGTTGATCAGGCCCTGTCCAAGGTCGCCTTGAACAAGTCCACGTAGGTAATCGAGGTACTGATCCAGCAGCGATTGGTCGAGGCCGAGGCGGGCCCGCATCGCTGCCTTCGCGGCTGCTGGAGCACGACTCCCCAGCACGGCATCCACCGGGTCTCCAGGGGCAACCCTCAGCAGCAGGAAGACCAGCGTCGCGATCAGCCAGAGCATCACCGGTGCCAGCCCAAGCCGGGTGGTGCAGTAACGCAGCAGAGATCCAGCGCGTTCCATCAGGGCAATGTCCTCAGCTGCGACAAGATCAGATGTCCACTGCCATCGAAGCGTGGCCGTTCAAGGCTGGGTTGGCTCCAGGCCCGGGGTGCTTCCAGCCACACAGGAATGTAGGCAGCTCCTGCGGCTGTCATCTCCTCGAGTCGCTGCAACTCCCGGTGCCGTTCGGGCCCCTGCAGAAGATCACTGCGGGTTAACGTCTTTTGCAAACCTTTGGTGGTCCAGAAACTTCCGCTGATAGCGGCTTCGCCCTCAAGGCAGACGTCACCTCGTGAGGATGAGCAACTCAGCAGGGGCGTGAGGTAGGCCTCTGGATCTGGATAGCTGCCTCTCCAGTCGAGCATCACAGCTTTGAAGGATCCCTCTCCAAGCTGGCGATAGATCGTGGTCGACTCCACACCATCGAGCTCCAGAACAAGGCAGCTCTTTAGGTCCCGCTTGACCTGAGCCTGCCAGGTGAGTGCCAGCAGCTTGTCGGCAGGGACGTTGGAGCGGAAGGTGAGTGGAATACGCAGGGGTTCTCCTGCACAGAATCCCGCATCGTTCAACAACGCGCGCGCTGATTTGGGGTCGTGGGCAGGCCAGCTGCTGCCGTGCGTTCCCGGGAGGCTGGGGGGGACCAGCGATCGCAGCGGTCGACGCAGGCCGTAGCTGACCCGCTCGCTGATCTCCTGACGGTTGAGGCTCAAGGCCAGGGCCTGTCTCAGTCGTGCGTCATTTAGTGGCGCCACGTTGCTGAGCAGGGTGATGTATCCGATCTCAGTAGCCGGACCGATGGCCTCCCGCAGCTGTCCCTGTTGGGCCTTCTCATGCAGAGCATGGCGCTGGTCTTCATCGATAGAGGGTGAGAGAAGCACGTCGACTTCGCCGCTGCGCAAGGCGCCGTAGAGCGCAGTGGAGTTGCTCAGCGTGATCAGATCCAGCCCCTTGTTGGCAGGAGGTTCACCCCAGTACCCCTCGAATGGTTCGAGACGCTGCTGGTGTTCATTGAAGTCACTCAGCTGATAGGGCCCGGTGCCAACGAAACTGTTATGGAGAAAACCATCGCGATACTGGGAGTAGGCCGTGGGTGACACTGGCGTGAGGTTCACCGAGGTCAGCAGCCCCTCCAGGGAGGTGGAAGGACGGCTCAGACGCAGCACGAGTCGATCGACTGCTGCAACATCGACGGAGCTGATCCGTCCTCCCACCACGTAGCTGAGGGTGCCGATCTCCAAAAAGCGGCGCAGACTGAAGGCCATGGCTTCTGCGTCAAACCGTGTTCCGTCGTGGAACAGCACATCCCTGCGCAGGGGGATGGTCACGGTCAAGCCGTCGGGACTGACGATGGGGGGCGCGGCGGCAAGCTTCGGGATCAGTTCTCCACGCTGATCAAGGCTGTAAAGCGGATCCCCCAGGGCACTGAGCAGCTGGATGGTGTTGACGGTGCTGGCCTGGGCAGGGTCCAGAGAGCTGATCTTTCCTGCAGACGCGACCGTGATCCGCCCTTTATTCGCTGAGATGGGTTGGCAGCCCAATTGGGCCAGGCTGAGCAGCCCAACCCCGATAGAAGCCATCCAGGCTCTGGTCCGCTGTTCGTCAACAAGCGTCAAGACAGCTGGGAGCCGACGCCAAACATTTAAAGCCCAACAGCTGAGATCTGCTGAAGGGATACCTCAAAGACAGGAGATCCCAGTTTCGGTTCCATCGGCCAGCGTCGAACCCAGCAGCGGTCATGGTCACTGTCGACACCAATGACCTGGAACGTTCCGGTATCGCTGTCCAGGTTGACCTGATCCCCCTGCTGAATGTCCATGGCGTCAGATGGCTCAAGGAGTTTGCACCCTTGGACAACAGCGACAGCAGCGACGTTCGACATGAACAGTTGATGCACGAATCAGCTGAAGCTGACTCTTCTTTTAAGAGATCTTGACACTGAATGGACCTTGGTGGGAGTTCCTTGCCGTCAAAGGCAGCCCAAGTGTGCCGCCAATCCTGAGACTTCATCAAGAGCCGTGATGGCATCAAGGGCTGCGATCACATTGCGCTGACTGACCTCATGGGTGATCACAACGATTTCTGCACCGGCCTCACTGGCATTGAATTGAACGATCGACTCGATCGAAACACCAGCATCCCCAAAGCAGCCACCAACTTTTCCGATCACACCAGGGGCATCTTCAGTGTTGAAACGGACGTAATGGCGCTGACGAATGTCGCCGCTGTCGGCAAGAACGCAGGGTCTCCAGCTGCCAGCAGCCAGCAGCGGATCGATGCGGCCTCGATTATCACTGGCCTGGCGGATGCCGGCGATGTTGAGGATGTCGGCGACGACAGCCGAGGCTGTGGGTCCTGCCCCCGCTCCTGGGCCATAGAACATCACCCGTCCGATGGGATCGCCCTCCACAAGGATGGCGTTGTTGACGCCGTTGACCCCAGCCAGTGGGTGGTCGCTTGGTACGAGAGTCGGTTGCACCCGCAGAGAAAGGGGCAGTGGATCACCACTGCCTGCAAGGCGCTCGGCAACGGCCAGCAGCTTGACGCCGTAGCCGAGTTGTCGGGCGAACTCCACATCGCGGCCCTGCAGCGCGCTGATGCCGGTGGTGGGTAGGGCGTCGCGATCCACAGTCCCGCCAAAGGCGAGAGCAGACAGGATGGAAATTTTGTCAGCTGCATCCAGTCCATCCACATCAGCGGCGGGATCGGCTTCCGCGTAGCCGAGCCGCTGTGCCTCCGCCAGGACTTCGGCGTAGGCCGCACCCTCATCCGCCATCCGGGTGAGGATGTAGTTGGTAGTGCCGTTGACGATGCCGCTCACGCGGTTGATCCTGTTGCCGCCAAGGGATTGCTTGAGCGGTTCGATGATCGGAATGCCGCCGCCGACAGCGGCCTCGATCAGCACGTACACCCCTGCGGCTTTGGCAGCTCCGGCAATTTCAGGGCCATGGCGTGCAATCACCGCTTTGTTGGCAGTCACCACGGATTTCCCGTTGGCAATGGCCTGAAGGATCAGGCTGCGGGCCGGTTCAATGCCTCCGATGACCTCCACCACCACGTCCACATCGGGGTTGTTGACCACCTCATTTGGATCGGTGGTGAGCACGGCATCGGGGAGGTCTACCGAGCGGGGGCGATTCAGGTCACGGACGGCCACCCGGATCAGGTCTAGATCGGCCACCAACGGATGACGCTCTTCTGAATTCAGCAGAATCTCGGCCACGCCACCGCCAACGGTGCCCAGTCCCAGCAGGCCTACGCCGATCCTTGCGCCCATTCCCCGTGATCCGTGTTTGAGGTTTCGGATGACTCTATGAATTGGTGGGGGCCTTAATCGTTCGCCAGGTGCTTGGCCTGAGCCTGCATGGTGCGCAGGATGTTGAGAAATCCATTCGCCCTGGAGGGGGTAAGGCTGGCCTGAAGTCCAGTGGCAGCAATGAAGGAGGGATCCACAGCTTGAACTTCTTCAGGCGTCAGGCCATCCAATCCCTGGATCAACAGGGCCAGCAGCCCCTTGGTGATCAGCGCATCGGAGTCCCCCTGCCAATGCATTACCCCCTGTTCGAGAACACCCTGCACGAACACCTGGGACACACAGCCCTGGACCTTGATCGCCTCAGTCTGCTTATCGACGGGAAGAGGCCTCAATTTCTTGGCCAGCCAGAGAACGTATTCGTAACGTCGCTTCGGATCCGGCGTGCCAGCAAGCTTCTCCACCATCCGGTCGAGGGCGTCACTGCCGGTGCTGGGGGCCATCGATGTGTGAGTCGGATCGACGTCGCACGTTAACCAGAAGGCCCACCAGCACCAGCGCGAAGGGAAGTGACACCACTTGATCCAGATCCACTTGACCGCTGCTCACCGGCAGCTCCAGGTAATCCCTGTGGCCAGGACCTCCATCCACCTGCAGGTCCAATACCCCATCAGCCACATCGCTGAGGTCAATGAGCAAACGGCCATCGGCATCGGTGCTCCCCAGTTCCCGTTGCGGAGTCCCATCCGGGTTCAACAGTCGCACCATGGCACCTTCGGTGGGTTCGCCGTTGGAAAAGCTGCTGCTCAGCTCAAGGTTGCCTTCAAAATAGGTCAGAGCACTCTCGATCTGATGGGCGCCAGACGGCAGTGCCGTGGTGCCCATCAGCAGGATCAAGGCCAGCAGACGCCGCATTGGATGGGTCGATGGGAGCGCCCATGATGCGTTCCATCACCTGGGCTGACCAGACCCATGTTCGGTGATCCAGCCGGTAAACGGCACATCCCAGGCATCACGAGGTAAGTGCTCCGTACTGATGCAGGCGGAGGGAAGCACCACCCAGGCCGGCACGGATGCCCAGGTGGGATCGGCCCGCAGCCGGTCGTAGTAACCGCCGCCATAACCAAGCCGAATGCCGCAGTGGTCGATCGCCAGCGCGGGGACGAGCAAGAGGCTGAGCTGGTCGGCATCTAGGGGCGGTCCGACATTGGGAGCGGGGATGCCGCATCCGTCTGCTTCCAGGGGAGTGTCCGTCCAGTGCCGGTAGTGCAGTCCACCGCAGCCATCAGCGAAGGGCAGAGCGATCTCGTTTGGAATGGCAAGGCGAATGGACCGCAGATCTACTTCACAGTTCAACGGCCAATACAACCCCAGATGACCAGTTCGGATAGGCGACGACTGAACCATGTTCAGCACCTGTCGACAGATCGCTGAACGGAGTGAAGATTGCTGATGGCGTCTTTGCCGAAAGTGATGACGTAAGTCCTGCTTGCTTTTCATCGCTGCAACCAGGCCGTCAGCGCCACTGCCAGGGCGTCGGCCGCATCATCCGGTCGTGGCGGTTCATCCAGGTTCAACTCCCGCATCACCGCCTCCAGCACTTCATCCTTTTCGGCATGGCCGAACCCCGCTACGGCGAGTTTGATCTGCATGGGAGGGAATTCCACCATCGGGACCTTGAAGCGAGCCAGGGTCATCACCACAACGCCGCGCGCTTGCACCACATTGATGGTGTTGCTGGATCGGTAGAAGAAAAACTTCTCCACGGCCGCCATTTCCGGGCGCCAGATCCGAATCAGCTGGCGCAGGTCGCCAGCGATCTCCACCATGCGGTCACCATCGGAGCGACCGGAATCGGTCTGGATGATGCCGCAATCGAGCATTCGCTGGCATCCGTCATGGATGTCGATCACCCCGTAGCCCATCCGGGCGAGGCCCGGGTCGATGCCGAGGATTCTCAAGGGTGATCAAGCGGCGAGGGCCAGTTCGAAATCAGCGCGGTCGCTGCTCTCGCTGCGTTCAAACACCTTGCAGAACACCTTCACCACACGGTCGCCGGAATCCACCTGCTCCAGGGGATCCTTGCGCAGACGGTGTCGCAGGCAGCAGGAGGCCACGCGCGCAACGTCCTCTTCACTTACGTCCGTGCGTCCCTCGAAGGCGGCCAGAGCCCGGGCGGCACGGTTGGTGACGATGTCACCCCGCAGGCCATCCACATCCAGCGCGCCGCAGACGGCGGAGATGCGTAGACGCAGATCCTCATCGATGGTCACCTGCTCCAGGCGTTTCTGGGCCTCCACCACCCGCTGTTGCAGGGCGTTTTGATTTCCCTCCACAGCGGTGCTGAAGCCATCGGGATCGCTGTCGAAGGCGCTGCGCTGGTCCACCACCTGCACCCGCAGCTCTGGATCACGCACGGTACGCACTTCCACGCTCATGCCGAAGCGGTCGAGCAGCTGGGGCCGCAGTTCGCCTTCCTCGGGGTTGCCGGAGCCGATCAACACGAAACGAGCGGGGTGTCGCACGGAGACGCCTTCCCGTTCCACCGTGTTCCAGCCTGAGGCAGCGGAGTCGAGCAGCACGTCAACGAGGTGGTCGTCGAGCAGGTTCACCTCATCCACGTAGAGCAGGCCGCGGTTGGCCTTGGCCAGCAGGCCCGGCTCAAAGGCGCGAACGCCTTCACTTAGGGCTTTCTCGATGTCGATGGTGCCGCAGAGGCGGTCTTCCGTGGCACCGAGGGGCAGGTCCACCATCGGCACCTGACGCGGTTCGGTGCTAATAATCTCCCCCTGTTGCATCCGCTCGCGCACCTCACTGCTCTGAAGGTCTGGATCGGTGGCAGAGCTGTTGTAGGGATCGCCGGCGACAACATCGATGTCCGGCAGCAGATCGGCTAGGGCACGGATCGTGGTGGACTTGCCGGTGCCGCGGTCCCCCATGATCATCACGCCGCCGATGCGGGGGTCGATGACATTGAGCAGAAGCGCGAGCTTCATCTCCTCTTGACCGATCACCGCAGTGAAGGGGAAAACCCTGCGCTTCCGGGGTGCTGTCACGGCCGAATCACCTGTTGTGATCAGGATTGTTTCACAGGTCGAACAGTGAGCACCTGCGGAGGCGTGGCATCGGCCGGGTAGATCAGCCGAATCCGGACATTTCGGGCTTCTCCAGGTTCGAGTGTGACCTGACCGAGGGATGGTCCCTCCTGTCCTTGGCGGAGCACCAGGTGCACGGTCTGCCGTCCGTAGGGGGTGCCAGTGGCGTCATCAAGGCCGACAACCTCCACAGGGCCACGGAACATCACGGGACCTGTATTGCTGCTGCGGAATTGCAGGCCATTGGAGGCCTGGTCCGTCTTCAAGGGGGACTCGAGGGCCAGGCTCAGGGTCTGTGCCACTGATTCCCGGTTTTTGAGTGGCAGGGTCAGGTCGTATTCGACCCCGTAATTCCCATGGGCGGCCCAGGCTGTCGCGGGATAGAGCGCCTGAAGTTCTGCCGTCTGCACATGCCCAGTCCCCAAACTGCCGCGTTCGAGGCTGCTGATCGGCCACGACAAGGGTTCGTTCTTAATCGACAGGGTTTTGCTGCCGGGGTCCGTGACGCGGGCCTGCCAGCGGCTTCCGACCTGTACGCCGCTGACGCGCGAATAGATGATCTTGCCCTTACTCCCGCGAGGGCTGGGGCTGTGTTCCTTGCCACTGAGCTCACCGCTGTTGAGCAGGTCGATCCAGTCCTGTTCACCGGGGGGGGCATGCCCATCTCCATGGGCCGCCAGCGTGGCCAGGGCCACCGGTGCGGAGCTGTGAAGACGCAGCTGGAGGGTGCGGCCATTGAGCAGGGGGTCGAGGCCTTGCACCGGAATGGGCAGCTGCAACACAACTGTCGGGGCGCCAGGCTTAAGGATCCAGCGTTTTTGCGACAGTTCCGGAGCCCGCCGGCCCTTAAGCAGGTCTCCAGCCACTCGGCTGCCAGGACCAGCGGCAATCGCGTCGCTCGTTTCCCGCATCAGCTGTGGTAAGGGCAGAAATGGCGCCGCTGTCTGGTCTGGATGGGTGGCCTGGGAGAGGGAGGTACTGCCTTCAATAAGTGTGAGATCGACGGCTTGGCCTCCGATGGGTCCCACCAGCAAAGCCAGCCACAGGGTGGAGTAGAGGGTGTCATCCGTCCCCGCGTACACGTGATGGCTGAACAGATCGAAGCGGCCATTCAGGTCAACGGAGATGGAAGCATCTCCACCGTTGGGAAAGGTGGAGAGAAGGATGCCGTCCTCCTTGATCAGCTCCGGGTTGTTGTCGTTCACCATCAGCACGGCATCCAGTTGGCCCGGAAGCGATCGGATACTTTGTTGCCGGCGGATGATGTCGTCGGCGGCAGAAGGAGTCACTCCTTCCATAAGGCCAGCGATCAAGGCACCAGTAAGAAGGAGTGATCTCATGGTGTGGCCTCTTGCGATGGGGAAGATGTCCGGCGAGGTGGAGCTGGTTCTGGCTTGAGGTGGGGTGCCAGGGCTGCTGCCATGGCACGGATCAGGTTGGTGGACCTGGGGTCGTTGAACGGACCCTTCACCAGAAAACCCGCAACGGCTCGGCGACCATCGGGTAGTTCGATTAATCCGGCATCGGCATAGGCGATGCCGATGTCACCGGTCTTGTTGTAAACGCGATAACCCTTGCTAGCGAGGTTGGGATCAGGTGCTCCCTGGGCGCCTCCAAGCCCTTTCATCAATCCCGTCGGCAGAAGTGTGTTGGTAACGGAGGTGGCCATGACGTTGCGGAACAAATCGCGGCTGCGAAGGCTCAGGGCTTCACCGGTGTCGACCAGGGCAATGCTGCGGCTGAGGTCATGGGCACTCGTGGTGTTGGTGCCGTCCAGATCGGGCAGCCAGTTGTTGATCTCGGTGGCAGTTAAACCAAGATCCTTGAACCGCTGATTGATGGTCTGCTGACCACCCACCCGCTCGATCAGCAGATTCGTGGCGGAATTGTCGCTGACACGAATCATTTCTGTGGCGGCAACGCGGGCCGGAAAACGACTTCCGAGGGGTCGTGATGCCATCCACCCCGCGCCTCCCCCCACGAGTTCCTTGGTCAGCACAAGCGGTTCGTTCCAGTGAAGATCCCCAGCGTCGACCCGTTGTAGTGCTGTCAGCAGGATCGGCGTTTTGATGGAACTGGCCGCCGGCATCGGGCGATCGGCATTCATCTGGGCGAATCGGCCGTCGTCAAGGATCAGCATGTAAGCGCTGGCCTCAAGATCCTTCTGTGTGGCCGCGATGGCGCGCCAGCGGGCGGAGAGCTCAGGAATTTCGCGGGTCGGCTGGAAACGAGCGACAACCGGTTTTTGCGTCAGCTCGGGTTTGTCCTGGACTGACGTCCCCGCTTCAACTGTCTCGGGCAGCTTGAACCAGCCCGGCAGGTTGAGAGTCTGGTTCTGAACCTGCGGAGCAAACCAGCGCAGCGCTGACCCAGTCAGCACGCCGAGTCCAACACCCAGCACCATCAATCGCAGGAGAAGGCGCGCCGGAGTTCCCCATCCAGGAGAACGACGAGAGGGACGGCTGCTGCTCAAGCGCGTCGTGATCTGTGTCAAGCGTGAGGCTAGGGGCGGTTAGTGCGAATGGCCCAGCGAAGTTGGCGCACCATGCCTCGGAACAACGCGACCTCCTCTGTTCTGCAGGCGGCGCGTTGCAACAAATCGCGAACTTTGCTCATGCGTGCGGCACGGGTGTGGGGCAGGAGAAATTCAGCCTCCAGCAGCAGGTCTGCAGCATCCTCAAGCAACCCGGTCAGCTGCTGTGCCGGAGCCGGTGATGGGTCCTTGGCAATGGGGGCATGCTCCTGCAGTTGATGACGTGCAATGTCGTGCAGCACCACGGCGACCGCATGGGACAAATTCAGTGAGGGATAGGCCGCCCGAGTGTGCAACGTCAAAACCCGCTGGCAGAGCCTGAGTTCATCGTTGGTGAGGCCGCGATCTTCTCGTCCAAACACCAATGCGTAAGGGGAATCTCCCGCCAGCAACCACTTGAGCGCTGTGTCGGGGGTCTGGAGCGGTATGCCTCCATGGTCCAGACGGCCACAGGTGGCAATCACTCGCTTGCAATCGCTGATGGCGGACTGGAGATCGGGATGAATGGTGGCCTGCCGCAGAAAAGAAGCTGCATGCACGGACATAAGCAATGCCTCTTCACAGAGAACATCGCAACGGGGATTGACTAAACGCAGTGAGTCAACACCGAAATTGGCGCAGAGCCTGGCCACACTGCCGATGTTCAGTGGGCCGGCAGGCTCAACCAGGACAACAGCGGTGGTCAACTCATGCTTCGCAAATGACTGAGCAGATCAGCCATCGATGCCGGCTCCATCTGGAAACTCGGCATGGGCGGGGTGTCACCACTCACGATCTGATGAATCAAGGCCGGATCACGCATCCGATCGCTGATGCCGGCAAGTTTGGGTGCCAGTAGCCCTTGCCCTGCAAGCCCGTGGCAACCGGCACAGTTGATCCGGAACAACTGCCCTCCATGGTCGGGATCCCCTTGCAGTTCAAGGCTGGCTCGGACGTAGGGGTCCTGTTGTGCACCAATGATCATCCAGACCAGGAGAACTGTGCAAGCCAACGCAGCGAGCACCATGAGTGCCGTGATCAAGCCTGTGCCGGACTCCTGTTGTTTCGCTGCAGTTGATATCGGCTCAGTCACAAAAGAGGTTTGCTCATGAAATAATTGTGCTTAATCCTGCTTCCTGGTGCGACCTCCAATGATCGAACCTCTGCTCTGCGGCATTGTTCTGGGTCTGATCCCAGTCACGCTCCTGGGACTGTTTGTGGCTGCATGGAATCAATACCGTCGTGGTGGCAGCGCTCTCGGCGGCTGATCATCACCAGCGAGCTGTTTCCGTAGCGGCGTCGATCTACCACGGTCCAGTTGTCCCCGGGATCTGGATATTGACCGGATCGATATTCACAGATCAACAAACCATCGGGCTGAAGCCAACTCTGTTTACTGAGTAGCGAAAGTGTTTGTTGGTACATTCCTCCGTCGTAGGGGGGATCGAAATAAATAAGGTCAAAACCGTTCTCACCACAATCCTGCTTCAACCAAAGCAAAAGATCACGTCTGACTACTTTCACTTCTGTTCGACCCGAATGCGATTTGGCCACATCCTCCAGATTGCGCTTGCAGATGCTGGCGCAGCGCGGATCTTTCTCGACAGCGGTCACCGCGCGTGCTCCCCGTTCAATTGCTTCACAGGCCATCACGCCACTGCCGCTGCAAAGGTCAAGCCAACGGCACTCCATCAGACGGGGACGGACAATGTTCATCACCGCTTGCCGGACACGGGCTGTTGTCGGTCGCGTTCCGTTTCCCCGTGGGCTTAGCAGGCGTCGCCCACTGATCAGGCGCAATTGTCCTGATCCATTCATGAGCAGATCGGAGCTCCTTGGTTAAGCCAATCCAACCAGCGTTCAAGCATGGCGCTTCCGCTGTCTGAGGATTTTTCCGGATGGAATTGACAGGCCCCCAAACGGCGCTGCCACACCATCGCGGTGACGGAGGATCTCCCGAACGATGCCGCGGCAACCAGCGTTTCGGGCTGCTTCGGAACTGCTGCGTAGCTGTGAACGAAATAGACCCAAGCCAGCGGGTCCGCTGGACCGAGCATTGGGTTGGAACGTTTTAGCTCCAGGGGAGCCCATCCCATATGAGGAATTCTGGCGCCATGTTCAACTGGCAAACGTTTGACATGGCCCTGGATGAACCCAAGTCCCTGAAGATGGCCTTCGCTACTGGACTCGAATAACAATTGAAGACCCAGGCAAATGCCAAGCATTGGACGATCGGCCTCGTTCCAGCGTTGGAGATCGGGAACCAATCCCGTTGAATGGAGATTTTCGATTGCTGGATCGAATGAGCCAACTCCTGGCAAGACGAGGGCATCACATCTATTGAGATCTTCAGAACAAACGACACGGTAAGGCTGGTAACCCAGACGGTTAAATGCTTTCTCCACAGAGTGGAGATTGCCCATTCCGTAATCGATTAGGCCGAGATTGAGTCCCAATCAGATGCCTCCTCCTTGTAATTCCGGGCTCAGAGATACTTCGAAACCGTGCCTGAGAGAGTCGCCTTGGGAACAGCGCCTACGACGGTGTCTACCTTTTGCCCGCCTTTGAAGACCATCAAAGTTGGGATGCTGCGAATGCCGTATTGGCTTGCGACATTGGGATTTTCGTCAGTATTCAATTTGAAAACCTTGATTTGGCCGTCGAATTCCTTGGCGATCTCTTCAACGATGGGAGCCACCATGCGACAAGGGCCACACCAAGGTGCCCAGAAGTCGACCAGAACCGGGATGTCGCTCTGCAGGACGTCCTGCTCGAAAGAGGCGTCAGTGACCGCAGCGGCGCTGGACATATTGTCGAAATGGTTTGAGTGAATTTTAGCAACTTTAAACCGTCTCAACAGCCCAGATCACTGCAGTGATGGGAACTGTGATGGTTCTCGCAGGAAGAGTAAAAGCCCGAGCGCGTCGGGCCGGGGGGTGTGAGGAGTGTGTGGGCATAGCCCGCACACTCCTCACATTAGCTCTCACTTATTTGCCCATCCCTAGGTGCTGAGCTTTTTGGTACACCTTGCCCTCTGTCAACAGTGACGGGGCTACCACAACCTCCACGTTCTGCATGTCTCGGATGGTGCGTGCGCCGAGGGTGCCCATGGAGGTCTTAAGGCAACCGAGCAGGTTATGGGTTCCATCGTCGAGTTTCGCTGGACCTCTGAGAATCCGTTCGATACTTCCGGTGCTGCCCACATTGATGCGTGTTCCGCGTGGCAACACAGGACTTGGCGTGGCCATCCCCCAGTGGAACCCACGACCTGGCGCTTCTTCGGCTCGAGCGATCGGTGAACCGATCATCACGGCGTCAGCTCCGCAGGCAATGCATTTGCAAATGTCGCCACCTGTCACGATCCCCCCATCGGCGACGATCGGTACATATCGGCCTGTTTCCTTCTGGTAGTCAGTACGGGCAGCTGCACAGTCCGACACTGCTGTGGCCTGAGGAATGCCGACACCGAGGACGCCGCGAGAGGTGCAAGCTGCACCCGGTCCGATGCCGACCATCACGCCTGTAGCTCCCGCTCGCATCAGCTGCAGAGCCACGTCGTAGGTCACGCAATTGCCGATGATCACAGGGACACCCATGTCCCGGCACAGCGCCTCCAGATCGAGAGTCTCCTGTCCCTCGAGGCCAATGTGGTTGGTCGATACAACCGTGGCCTGCACGAAGAAGAGATCGGCGCCCGCCTCGGCGATGGTTTTTCCGAAACGCAGAGCAGCGACAGGTGTTCCGCTGACCGCGGCGATCCCTCCATGGGCCTTGATGTTCTCGATGCGTTTGCGGATCAGGCTTTCCTGAACCGGCTGGCTATAGATCTCTTGCATCAAGGGGACGAACTCGTCCTTGCCGACGGCTGCAATCCGATCGAGGACTTCGTTGGGATCCTCGTAGCGGGTTTGGACTCCTTCTAGGTTCAAAACTCCAAGAGCCCCGAGCTTGGAAAGCCTCACTGCCATCTTCACATCGACCACACCGTCCATGGCACTTGCGATAATTGGGATCTCACGCTCAATACCACCTAGGGACCAGCACGTGTTGGTCACATCAGGATCGACGGTCCTGCCTCCGGGCACGAGGGCGATTTCATCAATTCCATAGGCCCGGCGAACGGTCTTGGAGCGTCCGAGCTGAATGTCCACCGCGCGTCTTGATGAAGTCTCATCAAGCTACCAATCGGGTTGCAGCAAGCTGTGCTCAGTGGCCGACAACCCGTTGCCAGCGGGCCGCAAGATCTCCCAGAACCTTTCTTCGGTCGCTGGTGCGCACCAGATTTCGAATCGAGAAATTGGCAATCCAGATCACGCCTGCCAGCTCAAACAACCCCGAGGCCAGGGGTAGAGCATCGAGGGTGCGAAGAATGCCTCCATAGACCTGGAGGACGATGATCAGAACGATCAAGCCTCCGAGCAGTCGCAGCGGGCCTTTCAGTTGAATCCACTGGTTGCGGAGCTGATCGGTGTTGACCCAGCTTTGAAGCTTGTCCTTCAACAGTTCCCATTCCCCTCCTGCCGCATCAGCGTCAGCCGGGATCATCACCGTTTCTGCAATGGCTGGGTCAGGGGTGGGCTTGGGAGCCACGGGCACGGGCTCGGGTGCGACAGAGGGCGTTGGAGCAGGGTTGGGACTGACGTCGTCGACGTTGGTTTGCGCGTCGTCGTTGGCTCCCATCACGTCCAAATCAATGACCTGGAGCTTATCGGAGGTTTTCAGCCCTGATTTCTCCGCGGAGATAAACTCAAGAAGCGGTGTTAAATCGTTTGTATGGCGGATTCTGTGGGGCCTGGCGGCGGCGGTCCCGGCGATTCCGACGATCGAATCATTCAGGCCGATCTTCGTAGCGAGATGTCGCGCTCCTATTTGGAGTATGCGATGAGCGTGATCGTGGGACGGGCTTTGCCCGATGCCCGCGATGGTCTCAAGCCCGTGCATCGCCGAATTCTGTATGCGATGTACGAGCTGGGACTCACCAGTGACAGGCCCTACCGCAAGTGCGCCCGTGTGGTGGGTGAGGTTCTGGGTAAGTACCACCCCCATGGCGACACGGCGGTCTATGACGCCCTGGTTCGCATGGCCCAGGACTTTTCGATGTCCATGCCCTTGATTGACGGGCACGGCAATTTCGGCTCGGTAGATAACGATCCGCCGGCGGCCATGCGTTACACCGAGTCAAGGCTGCAGGCGCTGACGACCGACAGCCTGTTGGAGGACATCGAAGCGGAGACCGTTGATTTCGCTGACAACTTCGATGGGTCTCAGCAGGAGCCGACCGTGCTTCCGGCGCGGATTCCGCAGCTGCTTCTAAATGGCTCCGCCGGCATCGCCGTCGGGATGGCGACCAACATTCCTCCACACAACCTCAATGAACTGATTAATGGCTTGCTAGCGCTGATTGAGAAACCTGATCTCTCGGATCAGGAGTTGATGCGACTGATCCCTGGGCCGGACTTCCCTACCGGAGGCCAGATTCTGGGCCGTGACGGGATCCGGGAAACCTATCTGGGAGGGCGCGGTTCCGTCACCATGCGTGGTGTGGCGACGATTGAAACGATCGAAGCCCCGGGCCGCCCGGACCGCGATGCCGTGATCATCACGGAGCTGCCATATCAGACCAACAAGGCAGCTCTGATTGAGCGCATCGCTGAACTGGTCAACGACAAGAAGCTCGAGGGCATCTCGGATATTCGCGATGAAAGCGATCGCGACGGCATGCGGATCGTCGTGGAGCTGCGCCGCGACGCCTATCCGCAAGTGGTACTGAACAATCTATTCAAGCTCACGTCCTTGCAGAGCAACTTCAGTGCCTACATGTTGGCGCTGGTGAACGGTGAACCGATCCTGCTCACCCTGCGCCGGATGCTTGAGGTGTTTCTCGATTTCCGCGTCGAGACGATCGAACGCCGCACCCGCTATCTGCTGCGTAAGGCTGAGGAGCGCGATCACGTTCTGCTCGGCTTGCTGCTGGCGCTGGATCAGCTGGATCCGATCATTGCCCTGATCCGGGCGGCCTCCGACACGGCGACGGCCCGTCAGCAGCTCCAGGAACGCCATGGCCTCAGCGAGACTCAGGCCGACGCCATCCTGCAGATGCAGCTGCGGCGTCTCACGGCGCTGGAAGCCGACAAGATCCGTCTTGAGCACGAGGATCTGGTCACCAAGATCGCCGACTACAAAGACATCCTCGGTCGGCGTGAGCGGGTGTTCGGGATCATTCGGGACGAACTCACCCAACTCAGCGATCGCTACACGACATTGCGCCGCACGGAAATTCTCGATCTGGGTGGTGGGCTGGAGGACATCGATCTGATTGCCAACGAGCGTTCCGTGGTGCTGGTGACCGAAACCGGTTATCTAAAGCGGATGCCTGTGAGTGAGTTTGAGGCCACCAGTCGAGGTACGCGCGGAAAGGCCGGCACCCGCAGCCAGGGTGAGGAGGCTGTGAAGTTGTTCATCAGCTGCAATGACCACGACACGCTATTGCTGTTTAGCGATCGGGGTGTCTCCTATGCCGTCCCGGCTTACCGGGTGCCGCAATGCAGCCGCACAGCCAAAGGTACTCCCGTGGTGCAGCTGCTGCCCATCCCCCGGGAGGAGGCGATCACATCTCTGCTGGCTGTGTCGGAGTTCAACGACGACATGGATTTGTTGATGCTGACCAGCGGGGGATTCATTAAGCGCACCCGCCTTTCAGCTTTCAGCAACATCCGCTCAAATGGTCTGATAGCCATCTATCTCGAGGAAGGGGATGCCTTGTCCTGGGTTCGCCTGGCGGTGCCTGGTGACAGCGTGCTGATTGGATCCAATGCGGGGATGACGATTCACTTCCGCCTCAGTGATGAGGAGCTGCGACCCTTAGGCCGCACGGCGCGCGGTGTGCGTGCGATGAATCTGCGCGAGGGTGATGCTCTCGTGAGCATGGACGTTCTGCCCGTTGAGTTGGCGGATCGAGTGGCGCAGAGTGCTAATGACGAAGAGGAGGTCGACGCATCCTCCGGTGATGGCCCCTGGGTGCTAGTGGCCTCTGCCTCCGGCTTGGGCAAGCGCGTACCGGTGACCCAGTTCCGCTTGCAGAAACGGGCTGGGATGGGTCTGCGGGCGATGAAGTTCCGCACGGCTGGTGATGCTCTTGTGGGACTGCGGGTCCTCGGTGTCGGTGAGGAGGTGCTGTTGGTTAGTGAGAAAGGGGTGATCGTGCGCACCGGTGCGGATGCGATTCCACAGCAGTCGCGGGCTGCGACGGGAGTGCGTCTGCAGCGTCTCGATAAGGGTGATCGTCTCTCGGAGGTGGTGTTGGTGCCGCCTGAAGCCAAAGACGACGCTGCTGAAGAGACCATCGCCTCCAACGAAACTGAACTAGACGAGCAGGACAGCTGACCTTGGCCAGGCCGGTGGAGGTGTTGGTGCTCGGGGGTGGTCCTGCCGCCCTCTGCATCGCTTCGGAACTTAATCAACGCGGCGTGGCTGTCGAAGGATTTGCCCCGGAACCGGTCGACGCTCCCTGGCCGAATACCTACGGCATCTGGGCCGATGAACTCAAAGCCTTGGGGCTTGAGCATCTGCTGGAGTACCGCTGGAGCGACGCAGTCAGTTATTTCGGCGAAGGAGGATCAATGGCTCAGGGACAGAGCCATGCCCATGGGATCGATTACGGCTTGTTTGATCGGGCTGCATTGCAGCGCTATTGGCTGCAGCGAGCCGACGGTGTGGTCTGGCATCAAGACACCGCCGAACGGGTGGTGGTGAATGGTTCAACCACCAGCGTCAGCTGCGCATCAGGAACGACGTTGCAGGCGCGGTTGGTGATCGATGCCTCCGGCTCGCGCACCCCCCATATTCGCCGCCCTGATCAGGGGCCGGTGGCGGGTCAGGCGGCCTACGGGGTGGTGGGGCGCTTCTCCAAGCCACCGATTGAGCCTGGCCGGTTTGTGCTGATGGACTATCGCTGCGATCACCTCAGCGCGGCGCAGCGCCAGGAACCTCCCACGTTCTTGTATGCGATGGATCTGGGCGATGGGGTGTTCTTCGTGGAGGAAACCTCGCTCGCTCTGGCACCCGGTGTTCCCTACGACGTGCTCAAGCAACGGCTTCAGCAGCGCCTGAACCAGCGGGGCGTGGAGATCACTGAGGTGATCCATGAGGAGTTCTGCCTTTTCCCGATGAACCTGCCCCTGCCGGATCGCCGTCAGCCGGTGTTGGCCTTCGGTGGTGCGGCGAGCATGGTGCATCCAGCCTCGGGATATATGGTGGGATCTCTGCTGCGCCGGGGTCCGGATCTGGCCGAGGCCTTGGCGGAAGCCATCACCAATCCAAGCCTTGGCTCAGCAGCCTTGGCGCAACAGGGTTGGCAAGCGCTCTGGCCGATAGAGTTGGTACTGCGTCATCAGCTCTATCAGTTCGGTTTGGGTCGGTTGATCTGCTTCAACGAAGCATTGTTGCGCACCCACTTCGCGACTTTCTTCTCGTTACCGCAGGAGGAGTGGTTTGGCTTCCTCACTAACACTCTGAGATTGCCACGGCTGATGCTGGTGATGCTGAGACTGTTTGTCTTATCAAACTGGGAGCTTCGTCGGGGGCTTGTGTTGGGCGCTGTGTCAGCTCAGCTACCGACTTTTGACCAATCCAGCGGCTGAATCAACGGGAATAGTCGGTCATCAGATTGAACCTCCTCGAGCCACCCCTCAGGTAGCTCGCTGCTGCCATCGATCGCAGCCATCAGCATCCAGAAGCGTTTCAGGTGGCGTTCAATCCGTTCCTTTGCGAGTCCGGTTGTTGTTCCAGCCCTGAGGATGAAACTCCAGTCGGAGGACTGGGCTAACAACAGTTCACGCGCGGCCTGCTGCAGCCACTGCATGGCCTGCGCACTGCCCACCCCGCGGCTGCAGCGCTGCACCATGGCGTCCCCGGCGCGCTCCCATTTCGGAACGATCCATCCATTGCTTTCGTTCATCCAGTAGTCGTGGTAGCCCCCCTGGCCCCAGCTTGAGGGGCAGGGGTCGCAAAGCTGCAGCTGCTGTGATCCATCCAGCACATCCCGCAGTCGAGTGAATTGGATGCCGTTGGCCGGTCCCTGGCGAAACAGTTCAGCCAGAAACGATGGCCCTTCAAACCACCAGTGGCCGAACAGTTCCGCATCAAAGGGAGCCACCAGCACCGGGCTGATTGACATGCTGCTGCTGAGTTGATCCAGTTGGCGCCGGCGTCCTTGGAGGTAGTGGCTGGCGTGGTGCCGAATTCTCTCGGCGGCGATGGAGGGGCGATACGGCTGTTTCTGATCCAGTGGCGCGCTGTGGTCGGTGACGCGATGAAGCTTTAGGCAGAGAGGACGTGGCTCCGACAACCCGAGCGGCGCCAGTTGTTCCAGAGGGAGGTCCCATCCCAGGTCACGATGAAATTCGCGGTAGTCCGGATCGCCGGGGTAGCCATCTCTGGCAGACCAGACCGGTAGGGTCGCTTCACTGTCCCGGCCGAAGAAAGCCACACCATTGCGGCTGCAGATCGGTGCGTAGACGCCGTAGCGGGGGCGAGGTCGACCATGCAGAAGTCCATGGCCATCAAGGACGGCGTAGCGAAGTCCCGCGTCACGCATCCATTGGTCCAGACCTTCGTAGTAAGCACACTCCGGCAGCCAGATCCCCAGCGGACGTTCCCCGATCAGTCGGTGGTGCTCGCGCACAGCTGTGCGCAGCTGTCCGCGAACCGTCTCCGGATGGTTGCGAAGCAGCGGTAAGTAGCCATGGGTGGCACCACAGGTGAGCAGATCCAGCACCGCTGCCCGTTGGAGAGCCGCAAATCGGCTGATCAGATCTCCCTCACAGGCCGTCCAGGCGGATTTGTGGCGTTGAATGGAGGCTGCAAGATGATCACTGGCCTCAGCTAGCTCTGCTCCGGCGCTAGGGAGAAGATCGAGGCGCTGATCCAGCCAGTTTGGGAACCGCTGTTGAAGATCTGGGTCACTGAGTAGGGACAGCAGGGTTGGGGATAGGCCGACGGTGAGCTTCGGAGTGCTGGCTGGGTCAGCTGACGCCTGCTCAAGGACCTCGAGAAGCGGTAGGTAGCACTCCATCAAGGCCTGGAAAAACCAGTCTTCCTCCAGCGAGCCCGGCACCACCGAGCGCACATACGGCAGGTGGGCGTGAAGAACGAGGGCGAGAGCGCCGTTGCTCAAGTGACCAACCGCCCAAGAGAGGCTGCGAATTTATCCGGTTTTAGCCGAGATGCCTGAACTAGGATGAAATAACTCATAGTTAATCCGACTAAGCCGTCGCGAGGGTGTTGTTCATGGCCAAGGACCCAGGTCGTGTCCTGATCTTTGACACCACTCTTAGGGATGGTGAGCAGTCCCCTGGGGCCAGCCTCAACCTGGAGGAGAAGCTGGCGATTGCTCAACAGCTGGCCAGGCTTGGCGTGGATGTGATTGAGGCGGGATTTCCCTTTGCCAGCCCCGGTGATTTCGCCGCCGTGCAGCGGATTGCCCAGCAGGTCGGCGGAGAGAACGGTCCGATCATCTGCGGGTTGGCTCGTGCGTCCCAAAAGGACATCAGAGCTTGTGCTGAGGCGGTCGCCCCAGCACCGCGCCGCCGTATCCACACCTTTATCGCCACCAGCGACATCCACCTTGAGTACAAATTGCGCAAAAGCCGCAATGAGGTTCTGGAGATCGTGCCGGAGATGGTCAGCTATGCGCGCTCGCTGGTCGAAGACATTGAATTTTCCTGCGAGGATGCTAGCCGCAGCGATCCAGAGTTCCTTTACGAGGTGATCGAAACGGCCATCGCTGCCGGTGCCACCACGATCAACATTCCGGACACCGTCGGTTACACGACGCCAAGTGAATTCGGTAACCTGATCGCCGGTATCAACAGCCACGTTCCCAACATCGGAGATGCAGTTCTCTCCGTTCATGGCCACAATGATCTGGGCTTGGCTGTGGCGAATTTCCTTGAGTCGGTGAAAAACGGAGCCCGTCAGCTCGAGTGCACCGTTAACGGCATCGGCGAGCGGGCTGGGAATGCCTCCCTCGAGGAACTGGTCATGGCCATGCACGTGCGCCGTCGCTACTTCAATCCCTTCTTCGGCCGCGATCAGGACAGTCCCACCCCCCTCACTGCTGTTCGCACCGAAGAGATCACCAAGACCTCGCGTCTGGTATCCAATCTCACCGGCATGGTGGTTCAGCCCAACAAGGCCATCGTTGGTGCCAATGCCTTCGCCCATGAATCGGGCATTCACCAGGACGGCGTGCTGAAAAACCGTCTGACCTACGAAATCATTGATGCCAAAACCGTCGGTCTGAGCGATAACCGGATTTCACTAGGCAAGCTCAGCGGACGCAGTGCCGTGCGGGCAAGATTGGAGGAGCTTGGGTACGACCTGACCCGAGAGGATCTGGATGAGGCCTTCGCACGCTTCAAGGACCTGGCTGATCGCAAACGGGAGATCACGGATCGAGATCTCGAAGCGATTGTCAGCGAACAGGTTCAGCAGCCCGAGGCGCGCTACCAGCTTCAGCTGGTGCAGGTGAGTTGCGGGACGCGTCTGAAGCCCACGGCCACCGTCACTCTGGCGGAGGAGAACGGTCAGGATCAAACCGTTTCTGCGGTGGGCACAGGGCCGGTGGATGCGGTTTGCCGGGCTCTTAACCAACTGGCTGGAGTTCCCAATGAGCTCATGGAGTTCTCGGTGAAATCAGTGACGGAGGGCATTGATGCCATGGGCGAAGTGACGATCCGGCTTCGCCGCAACGGGTCGCTGTATTCAGGCCATGCGGCCGACACGGATGTAGTAGTTGCCGCCGCCATAGCGTTCATCAATGCTCTGAATCGCCTCGTGGCAGCCCAGGAGCATCAGCCCTTGCATCCTCAGAGGGATGCTGTTGGTCTCGAATCTCGGCCGACCCTCTGAACGGCATGCGCCACGCGGTTCAGAGAGCTGTCCAGCTGATGCTGTTGATCGCGCTGGCAATAATGGTGCTGGTGCCCTTGCTCTGGCTGGTGAGCACGTCATTGAAGGGGCCCACCGAAGATATTTTCAGCAGTCCGCCAGCCCTTCTGCCAGCACAACCCAGTCTCGAGGCCTACCGCAGGCTCTTTCAGGACAATCCCCTCAGCATGTACCTGATCAACAGCACGGTGGTGAGTGTCCTGGCGGTTGGGGCCAATTTGCTGTTCTGTTCGTTGGCGGCCTATCCCCTGGCCAGGATGCGTTTCGCAGGCCGTGGCCTGGTGTTAAGTCTGGTTGTGGCCACCATCCTGATTCCCTTCCAAGTGGTGATGATCCCTCTGTATCTGCTGATGGTTCAGCTGGGTCTGCGCAACACGCTGTTGGCGCTGATCATCCCTCAGGCCGCCACGGCCTTTGGTCTGTACCTTCTTCGTCAAAGCTTTCTGGGGGTTCCCAAGGAGCTGGAGGAGGCGGCCCGCATCGATGGTTGCAGCCGGTTAGGAGAATGGTGGAACGTGATGATCCCAGCGGCCCGTGCTGATCTGATCACCTTGGCCATGTTTGTGTTTATCGGCACCTGGAGTGATTTCCTCTGGCCGTTGGTAATTCTCGACGATCCAACGCTTTACACACTCCCCCTGGGGTTGCAGCAACTGTCCAGTAGCTTCTCCTTGGATTGGCGGATTGTGGCGGCTGGTTCCGTGGTCTCGATCCTTCCTGTTCTCTTCCTGTTCATCCTTCTGCAGCGCTTCATCCTGCCTAATGCGAGCGGCGATGCCGTGAAGGGCTGATCTAGAGCACCAACTTCACTGAAACCTCAGATGTCCCTGACGCAGCTCGACCAGTTTCTGTCGCTTCGTGAGTCGAACCCTCTGCTGGCGGAGCGGCTGGCCTCACCGCTTGAGCTTGAGGACTTTTTGCAACTTGCCCGAGAGTGGGGTTTTCAGCTGACGGAATCCGACGTGCTGGATGCCCAGAAACGGGCAATGGATCATGGCAGTTCATCGTCGCTGCAACGGATTCAAGCGGAAGAATCCAGACGGCTGCGCAACTTCATTCATTGATGAGCCGTCCATGGCGTGACCTCTGTCACCAGCAGATTTGTCAACGCTCACAGAATGTTGACGTGCTCTCTAAGAAAATTGAGAAAGTGAGTTATTAAAAATGTCGTTCTGGCAGGAAGCGGAAAACAAATTTCAGCCATTCGTTGACCAAGAACCTCTGTTCATCGAGCCCCAGTTATTGATTCTGGCGGATGCCCAAATCAATGCTGCTGGAGACAGCTTTCTCAGCTGGGACGACCTGATCGGCCAGCGCTGAGGATTCCTTGAGACCATTCCAGGGTCAGATTTTCACGACGTAGGGGGTTTCTCCGTGAACTTCGTCCATCAGCAGGGCGGGGCTCGCAGCGCCATCGTGGGTCCGAAAGTACCAGGCTTTGTCAGGCGATTCGATTGAATTGATCGATTGATTCGCGTCATTCACGCAGAGATAACAACCATCAGACATTCTGCGCAGTACGTACCGCTCGCTGTAGGCGATGAGCATGTCATCAGAGATCCCTCATCACGGCATAAGTCATAGCGATGTCGAAGATTGGGTTAAGACCAGTTTCATGAAAAATTGACCTTTTACTCGCTGAGGCTTAATAAACTTTGTTGCTGGACAAACAGACCAGTTGGGGGCGTGATTCGGATCTGGTGGCCTCCGTTGCGAAACCACGGCTCTGAGCACACGTTGAGGGTCAACGCTTCGGGGTCCAGCCCCCACGACTGGCGTAGGTAGTGAAGGACAAGATCGTCAGGAGCAGGGCCAGTCTGCTGCCAGTGGATGAGTGCAAGCGCTCCAGGAGTGGATCGAAGCGTCACCAGCCGCTGCTGAGGGTCTCCGCCTTCCACCGGTTCCAGGGTTTCCGTGAGCTGTTCGTCGCAGACGAACAGCTTGAAAGGGGTCTGCTCATCGGCCATAGGCAGAGAATATTTGTTCAGATAAAGGGCACGGGCCTTGCGAAAGGCGGCCCCGGGGGCCCTCCTTATCAGCGCTGCGTAAGCCTCCAGCAGTCGCTCAATCATCGATGGATCTTCTGGAGTTCATCAGTTTGATTCAAGGCCAAAATCAGTTCGTGACAGGATGAGACTCTCGGGACTTATGGCCGTGGACTCCTGGCTAAGCGTCGACCTTTGCGTAGTTCCCCTCGGAGTTGGGGTGAGCTTGTCCCCTTACATTGCAACCTGTCAGCGGGTGATCAAGGCGACCGGGCTCGTCCATGAGCTGGGTCCTAACGGCACGGCGATTGAAGGCCCCTGGGATGACGTCATGGAATGCGTACGTGCTTGTCACGTTGCTTTGCATGGCATGGGTGTACCGCGTATTTACACCACGCTGAAGCTAAACACCCGCGTCGATCGGCGTCAGGCATTCCATGAGAAGGTTGAGACGGTGCGTTGTGAACTCGACTCCTGAAATCATGAGAAGTCGAGGGTATTGCAGCTTCTCGCGATGATCTGATGAGACCAGTGAGACAAGGGCGAGGGGATTTGGCGCTCCAGACGGTCGTTCGTTCTGCCTGGTGGGTGATGGCTCCCTTGCTAGTGGCGATGAGCTGGGGCCAACCGCTTCGGGCATCAAGTTGGGATGAGATATGCTCCTACTTGCGGTTGATTCAGCAGACCCGGTGTAGAAGCGCTGGTCGCTAACGATTGTCCTGAAGGCATTTGGGAGCTTTTCATGAAGGGTGGCAGGAGTTGTTGATGTGCGGCAACAACCTCCCGAATGATCCAGCTTCTATATGGGTGTTTCTTCCCCATGAATCCGCTTATGTGATGCAGTGCTGCAAAGGAGGTCCGCTAATGCCCGCAGGAGTTCTTGGAGCTGGCATGGATCAGGCACGGCGGACTGATTCGCAAGCACTTAGCGAGTTAAAGCTCTACAACAGCAGTCATCAACATATGGAGGCAGAAGCAAGGCTCGTACAGGCTCTCCATCCCGATCAGGTTGAACACCTTTTCCGAAAACACTGCCCGGAGAGGCTCGAGCCCTCAGGGCCTGGAGATTATTTATGACGATCCATGGTTGCTGGTGGTTCTGAAACCGTCGGGGTTGTTGTCGCAACCCGGCCGCGGTTCTCATCTGCAGGATTCTCTGATCACCAGATTGCAGCGTTGGAGTGGGGATCACCATCTGGTGCATCGGCTTGATCGAGACACGTCGGGTTTGGTGTTGGTAGCCCGGTGTCTGGAAAGTCTGCGTCGCTGCAGTGCCCTCTTTGCCGCCCGGAGAGTCAACAAGCTTTACGAAGCCGAGGTGGTTGGGCAGCTCCAAGGTCGAGGTCGGATCGATTCACGCCTGGCTCGCTTAGATCGCGATCCGCCCCGGTATGGCGATCATCCCAGTGGCCGACCGTCGACAACGCTGTGGAGAGTTCGTGCAGTACAACCGAACTCAACTCAACTCTGGCTGCAGCCATTGACAGGACGATCACATCAGCTGAGAGCCCACTTGGCAGCCGTTGGTCATCCAATCGTGGGAGACCCGATCTACGGTGAGTCCATAACGACTCCGATGCGGTTGCACGCCCGGGCCCTGGGGTTTGAGCACCCATTTACTGGTCGCCGACTTCGGGTGTCCACGCGAGAAGAGGATGTTCTCCATGCCAGCTGAATTCATTGGTTACGCAGCGGCGTCCCTCACCACCATCAGTTTTTTTCTCAGACGGTGAAGACCCTTCGCAGTGGCGACACACGCTCGACTTCTCTCGGCATGTACGCCTTGTTAACTGCTGGGGGAGATGTTGTGGTCCACCTACGGGCTGATGTTGCAGACGGTCCAGTGTTGATCGCCAATCTGATCACGTTGATCCCTGCGGCTGTTGTTCTACAGCGCAAGATTGCTTCCAAACATTCTTCATACTGACGACAAGAGATCCTTCAACCTGACGATGATCTGAATCTCGACTTCGCTAATTGATGAGGACATATATGTTTTTGTCCCACTGCGATTGACCCGGTCTCAGGCTGAATGAGTAGGTCTAGCGGGAATGGGATAGGGGATTCGGCGGTGTCTCATCCGCCGCCAGACCTTCACAAATGCCTGGATCACGAGCTCAACTTCAGAGCGAGACAATCCGCTTTTGCGAAGTTGTCCATCCTGCTGTCGCGATTCCACGATCCGGCGCACCGTGTCTTTGGCTTCGGCTTCTGATGTATCGGGTGGTAATGAACGCAAAGCTGCTTCGCAACCATCGGCCAGCATCAGGATTCCTGTTTCCTTGGAGCGTGGTGATGGACCGTGATAACGGAAGCGTCCCTCTTCAACGTCAGGATTTGTTTGACGAGCTTTGTGCAGAAAATAGCCCATCTTCAAGGTCCCTTGATGTTCCGGAATGAAATCCGCAATCGCCCGAGGAAGTCGATGGCGTTTGGCTAACTTCAGACCTTCATCTACGTGGGCTTGGAGAACCGCCGCGCTCTGCTCCGGATCGTTGAGGGCGTCATGGGGATTTGGACCATCTTTCTGGTTTTCGATGAACCAATCCGGCGCGTGGAGCTTGCCGACGTCGTGATACAGAGAGCCTGTTCTTATCATATCAACATCGGCATTGATGGCACGAGCCCCTTCCTCTGCGAGGCCGCAGATCATCAGGGTGTGTTCGAAGGTGCCAGGAGCTTCACAGGACAAACGCCGCAGCAGAGGACGCTCCTGGTCCGCCAATTCCAATAAACGAGCGCGGGTCAATAAGCCGAAGGATCCCTCCAACACCGGAATCATCAAGAGAGAAAGCATCAGCAGGAAACCCAGCAGCAAGGCATCCGTGCTCAGTTCATCCAGTCCAGGATTCAGTGATCCCCATAGCCGCCAACCCGCTAATGGTTGAAGCTGGAGCAGCACCCACTGAGACACCAGGGCGCCAAGTGGCAGCAGCACAGCGAGCTGAAGCAACTGCCCCCGGCTGCGCTGACGCCCAGCGATGACTCCCCCCGTTATGGCCACTGCGACAGCGATCAACAGTCGGCCATGGCCCAGTCCATTTACCGGAAGCGGCCAGATCATGGCTGCGATGGCCATCCAAGCCAAGCCACAGCCCGTTCCCAGTCCTTCGGTCAGGATCAGGGTGGGCGGGACGAGCACCGCCAAGGGACTGACCGTGGATTGGAACCAAAGCTTGGCCAACTGAGCCAGCAGCAGCAGTCCCAGAGCCAGCAACGCATGGCGAACTTCAAGTCCTGGTCGTTCCCGTCGCATCACCAACAGCATCACGCCGCAGGCAACGAGGGCTTCTAGAAAACGTCCCAGCCAGATCAAGGGCTGGGGTTCGCGCTTCACTTTTCCGAAAAAGTCAAGGACGTCGTAGGCCTGTGGGCTGATCGGTTCGCCCTTTCGTGTAATGAGATCTCCCTTCCGCACTTCGATGGTGGGGATGCCCTGTTTGGTCAGCTGCTCTTCAATCAGCTGTTTGCTGAGGTTGGGATCGTTGCGAAGGTTGCTGCTGCCCTGAAGGCTGCTCACAAGCAGCTTGCCGGCTAGGGAGCGGGCGGCAGGGTTGTCGATCGCATCACCCTGAAGCTGAAGGCCGGCAGCTTCACGAAATTGATCCACCGCAAGGGTACTCACCAGCCCCTGACTGAGCATGCGGTCTGCGGCCTGCCGGACAACGTTGTCCCACGCGAGAAGGTCTTGATCGCTGCGTTGCTCCAGCCAGACCTGCTCGTCTGCGCTGAGATTTACGGGTCCGACCCTGGCGGCCGAACCGCTTTCGCTCACCTGTTGCAGCTCACTGAGCTGACGTTCCAGCCTGAGCTTCAGGGCTTGCGTCTGCTCTGCGTCAAGGACCTGCACCACGGAGCGGGCCACGAGGGTGGATCGGCGTTGTTCAAGGGCTGTGCTGTCCTGCACCAGGGCATCCTTGGGTGCAATGGCGTTGAAGGGAGCCAGCGCGCCCGGTTGAAGATCAGGTTTCAGCAGCCAGGGAAGGCTGGATGCACCCGCAACAACCAAGCAGAGCAGCAGCACCAGGCTGGATTGAAGTGCAGTCCATCGCAGTAGTCGCCCAGTCGGACGCTGATGACGCAGCCAGCGTCTCCATAACTTGCTCACGCCGTTGAAGCGAACCAAATCAAGGGACCTGACGGGATAACGCTAGCTGCGTCTGCGGGGCATGCTGGAAGGACTGATGGGTTCCTGGCATGGCCCTGCGGCTGGATGGCAAAGAGCTGGCAGCAACGGTTGAGCGTCGTCTGACCAGTGTCGTTGACGCACACACGAAAACAGTTGGTCGACTGCCTGGACTGGCCGTTCTACGGGTTGGTGACGACCCAGCAAGTGCGGTGTACGTCGCCAACAAAGAAAAAGCCTGCGCCCGCGTGGGTATCGCCAGCTATGGAGCGCACCTGGCTGCTGACACACCCGCTGATCAGGTGCTGAGCACGATCAAGTTGCTCAATGCGGATTCCCGCGTCGATGGAATCTTGCTTCAGTTGCCATTACCGAAAGGGCTGGATGAGCGTCCCCTGTTGGAGGCCATTGATCCAGAGAAGGATGCCGATGGTCTTCACACCTTGAATCTGGGCCGTTTGTTGAAAGGCGAACCCGGTCCGCGCAGCTGCACACCGGCGGGGGTGATGGCTCTTCTGCGAAGCAATGGCATCGACCCTGCAGGCCAACGGGCCGTGGTCATCGGGCGCAGCATTCTCGTCGGGCAGCCGATGGCGCTGATGTTGCAGGCTGCCAACGCCACCGTCACTGTCGCGCATTCCCGAACCGCTGATCTGGCCGCCCACACCCGTGAGGCCGAGATAGTGGTGGTCGCTGCTGGACGTCCAGAAATGGTTGGGGCAGAACACGTGCGGCCGGGTGCTGCGGTAGTGGATGTCGGCATTCATCGCAAGCCGGAGGGTGGACTCTGCGGCGATGTCGTGGCAGAGGAGGTAGAACCGATCGCTGCAGCCTTGTCCCCTGTGCCCGGGGGGGTTGGACCGATGACGGTGACCATGCTTCTGGTGAACACGGTGGTTGCCTGGTGCCGACGTCATGGCATCAACCACGATCTGGATGAACTTATCGTCTGATGGCAAATCAGACGATTGACTGGTGTTTCCCACACCGGTGCTGCAGGCAGACCTCACCCACACGGCCGATGTAGCTCTGGCCATGAACCAGCAGCAGGCTCTGTTCGATCGCAAGGTCTTTCCCCATCCTGAGTTCAGCGATCGCAACAACCTCACCGGCGATCTGCTGGGCAAAGCAGGACTTGATCAATTGCATCGCCTGGAAGCATTCCAGTGGTTGAATCAGCAACTGGCCGTCCACTTGGATGCATTCTCGAGGGAACTGCTCGGGCCCAATCACGCCCTGGAGATTCATATCCAGAAAGCGTGGCAAGTGGTCTGCGCCCGGCAGGGCGGGACGATCGAGCCCCACACCCATCGCAATGCGCAGCTCAGTGCTGTGTTCTATGTGCGAACGGAGCCTGATAACCCCAGTGGCGAGTTGGAGTTTCAGGCGGCGGACGATTGTTTCAGCCACGTGATGGCCATCCCTTATCAGGATGCTGCTGTTTCAGGGGGTGTGTTTGCGCCACAACAGCACCGGCTACTGCTGTTTCCCTCTGACCTTTGCCATCAGGTCACCCCCTATGAGGGGGCGTCACCGCGTTGCTCCGTGTCCTACGACCTGGCGATCACAACAGCCCCTGGTCAGGGACGGAAATGCGTATGCCCCACCCGATGGACTGGGTCCCCCTCTGCAAGCCAGGGCCGGCCTGAGAGAATCCCGCCAGTATTAGGCTTTTCATGACCGTCGCGGCGACTTCTCCCGACAACACGCCTGGCCTGGCCGACAGTTTCGATTTCAAGGGTTATCTCGCCGAAGCCAAGGCGACGGTGGAGGAAGCCCTGGATCAATCTCTCCTGCCGGAGCGGCCGGAATCGTTGCGTGAGGCCATGCGCTACTCGTTGCTGGCAGGAGGAAAGCGTCTTAGGCCAATCCTCTGCCTGGCGGCCTGTGAGCTGGCAAATGGGGATGCTGCTCAGGCCATGCCAACGGCAGTGGCGCTGGAGATGATTCACACCATGTCGTTGATCCACGACGACCTGCCGGCGATGGATGACGACGATCTACGGCGTGGACGCCCCACGAACCACAAGGTCTACGGCGAAGCTGTTGCGATCCTGGCCGGTGACGCGTTGCTGACCCGGGCCTTCGAAATGGTGGCGCTGCGCAGTCCGGGGGTCCCGCCCGAGCGTCTACTCAAGGTTGTTGGAGAGCTGTCTTTGGTGGCGGGAGCTCCTGGCCTGGTGGGCGGTCAGGTGGTGGATTTGGAAAGTGAAGGTAGAGACGTTGATCTTGAAACGCTCGAGTACATCCACCTCCACAAAACCGGCGCGCTTTTGAGCGCCTGCGTCATCACCGGCGCCATGATCGGCGGTGCTGATGATGCGCTGCTTGCTGCGCTGCGGGCCTACGCCAGGGGGATCGGTCTGGCTTTTCAGATCATTGACGACATCCTCGACATCACTGCCAGCAGTGAGGTGCTCGGCAAAACACCCGGCAAGGACCTCGTTGCCGACAAAACCACCTATCCCAAGCTGCTTGGGCTCGAGGAATCCCGCAAACGGGCCACGGATCTGGTGCGGGAGGCCAAGGAGATTCTTAATCCATGGGCTGACAAAGCCCAGCCACTGCTGGCTCTGGCGGACTACATCACGAGCCGTGATCGATGATTGACGCCGCTCCACCTCATGCTGTCGTGCAGGAGTTCCTGGACAACAGTTCCCTGGCCTGGGGGCTTATTGCCTGCGGCGTAGCTCAGTTTTCCAAGCTGGTCATTGAGTTGATCGTTCATCGTCGCTGGCGTCCAGCGGTGTTGATTGAAACCGGTGGAATGCCCTCCAGTCATTCAGCGCTGGTGACCGGTACAGCGGCCTGCATTGGATGGACCCTCGGGTTTGATCACCCGCTGTTTGCTCTGGCCGCCATGGTCAGCTTCGTGGTGATGTACGACGCCAGTGGCATTCGACGTGCGGCGGGTTTCACGGCCGAACGGGTCAATGCCCTGCCGGTGGAACTCTGGTCAACAGCCCCTGAAAAACCCTTGAAGGAAAGCCTTGGTCACAGTCGCTTGCAGGTGTTGGTGGGCAGCCTGATCGGTCCAGCGGTGGCCTTGCCGGGGTTGTTGCTGTTTGGATCGCCATGGCATCTGGCTATCGGCCTGCGGGCAGCACTGGGGTGAGCAGTGAGGCCCATTCCACCGCCGATCTCACAGACGATCAGCGCAAGGCTGCCGAGGCTTTCGCGGACTGGCTGACGTCACCAGCCGATGGAACACCCTTTGTCCTGAGCGGTTTCGCTGGAAGCGGGAAGACGTTTCTGTCGATGCGCATGCTGCGGCAGGTGGAAGCGAGCGGTTTGTGTTGGACCGTCGTAGCCCCAACCCACAAAGCGGTGGGTGTCTTGCGCCAGGCCCTGGAGTTGGAGGGTCTCCAACCAACCTGGTATCCCTCCACCATTCACCGCTTGCTGCGGCTGAAGCTGAAACGCTCCGCGGATACTGAACTCTGCGAACCCACCGAGCAGACGGCGATGGCCTTGGAGAACCTAGGTCTTGTGCTGATCGATGAAGCCTCGATGGTCGACAGCACTCTCTTGGGCATCGCCCTCCAGTGCGCCCATCCGTTCAAAACCCGGCTGGTGTTTGTCGGCGATCCAGCTCAGCTGCCTCCGGTCGGTGAGGAATCCAGCCCTGTGTTCGCCATGCAGCGGGCCTGTGCTGCAATCCTGAAGGAGGTGGTGCGCCACCAGGGTCCGGTGCTTCAGCTCGCCAGCCGTCTGCGGGATGGAGGACTCCCCTGCCAGAACCCACCCGCGTTACCGCCGATCCGCGATGACCGTGGTCAGGTGCGCTGCCTGCCCCAGAAGGACTGGCTGGATCACGCCCGCCAGGCTCTGCGACAGGCCTCACTCCAGGACAACCCAGATGCCGCCAGGATCCTTTGTTACACAAATCGCACTCTTGAGCGTCTGGTTCCCTTGGCACGGCGTGCCATCCATGGGGATATGGCTGATCAGATGGCGGTGCTGCCTGGAGAGGTGCTGATCAGTCGGTCGGCGGTGATGGCGCCGGCTTCCAAGGATGGTGAAGAGACCGGCGAGGAACCGGACATGGTGCTGGGTTCCAATCGTGAAGTGATTGTCAGGGATGTGACCCCTGAATCTTGTGATCTAGTGGATTTCGGCCTTTCCCCGGCGGATGGGGCCGTGCCCGTCATTGACACTCTGTCGGCTCAGGTGTCGGCTGGGGAGTTGGAGCTCTGTTTGAGACTCCAGCCGCCCGTCGGCAGCGAGGCCCGTCGTGAGCTCGATCGGGTGATGCAGCGGCTGCGTCAGCAGGCCAGGGACGCGGGCCAGAAAAACGGTCGGGCCATCTGGCGGCGTTATTTCCTTATTCGTGATGCCTTCGCTTCCCTTGGACCGGCGGCGGTTCTCACGGTGCATCGCAGTCAGGGCAGCAGTTTCGGGGAGGTCTTTGTGGCACCTGATGTGTTCCGTGCCGATTCATCCATCCGACAGCAACTCTGTTATGTCGCCGTCTCCCGAGCCCGAACCGGTGTCTGGCTGATCGGCGGAACGGCCAGCGCTGGCACCGAGCGTGCCTGGCGGCATGAATTCGCGTCCACGCTGACTGCCCCTTAGGCACAGTCGCCTCGGTTGATCCGTTCGCGTGATCGTGGGTTGAAGTTCCATGGGGTTGAACTTTCGTCTGATCGACTCAGTTCTTTCAGCTTTGTTCTTACCACTGGTGTCGAATCCTTCTGCGTGGTTTTGCGCTGGAGTTGTGCGAGCCAAGGGCCATCCTTCCGTTGCCTGGGCTACAGCCTCAGGATCAGAGCTGCGAGGCCGATGCAGACCAAGAGGCTAATCACGCCGAGGAGGGCTCTCCAAGGAAGTTCTTGCCCATCTCTCCGTTGCCGTCAGTGGCGCACCTCAAACCAATCATCACCGGTCACCGGCAGCTGGCTCAGCTGAACCCGTAGCACCTGTGCTCCAGGCGGGCCCTGCTCGCACCAGGCTCGCAGCTCTGAAATCGCCAGGGGAGGCCCCTCGGCTTGAACTTCAACACTGCCGTCTCGGAGGTTGCGAACCCAGCCCCGCAATCCGAGGTCCAGCGCGCGCCGATTGCAGCTAGCTCGAAATCCGACTCCCTGAACCCGTCCGTGGATCAGCAGCCGCCAGCGTTCCAGGAAGGGCTGCAGCCGACCGGGCTGGGATCGGTTGACGAATCGCCTGTCGGTGGCGTCGGCTCTACTGCGAGTGCGTCGCGCCATCGTGAGCAGATCATCGAAGAGCTGGCCCAGTGCAGGTGAATCCAGCTGGCGTGAATCCTCTGAGTACCCCATCCCTCCGGTGTCTGCCCGGTTCTCCAGCCCTCAATCTCCCACAGCACAGAGCTGGCCGATGGTGGTCGGTTGTGAGCCAGGCTCCAGCGATGAAACTCGTGGCCCCGCATGGACTCACCCTGCCGCAGCAACAGCCCGTCCTGACGTGGTGTCATCCGGCGGTAGCCCACCTGGAGCCCACCTCGATGCGCGCTGAACGGCAGCAGTCCTGCCATGGGATGCGGCGTACCGTTGAGATCGTTCAGTTGCTGACCCAGCAACAACATGCCGCCGCATTCGGCGTAAATCGGACGTCGTTGTGCAAATGTCCGAAGGGCGGTCAGGCTGATGCGGCACTGCCCCAGCTGCTCGGCGTACTGTTCCGGAAAGCCGCCGGGTAGGATCAGCCCCCGGGCATCGGCGGGAAGAGGTTCATCGGCGAGGGGACTCCAGGGCAGCAGGGGCATGGCCATGCGTTCCAGCAGTTCGCCTGTCTCGGCGTAGCGAAAGTGAAAGGCCTCATCCGCCGCCACCGCCACCGGTAAATTGGGTCCGCTGATCCGAGCCAGGGCATCCAGCGGCGGTGCCCCCATTCGGGGCGCCTTCATCAGGCTCAACCACGTCGAGACGTCAAGGTGCTCCTCCGCTAGCTGCGCCCAGCGTTCAAGGCGCTGTTCCAGGTGCTTCAGTTCGTGGGCCGGGGCTAGGCCCAGGTGTCGTCCAGGGAGCGCCAGGTCATCACTTCTCGGCAAGCAGCCCAGCAAGGGCACGCGAATCGCATTGAGAACCTCCTGCAGCAGCTCACGATGACGATGGCTGCTCACCCTGTTGAGCACGACACCGGCCAGGGTCAGCTCCGGGTCGTGATCACGGAAGCCTTGGACGAGGGCCCCAATCGATGCGGCCTGCCCACCGGCGTCGATCAACAGAACCACCGGCAACTGCAGTTGTTTCGCGACAGCGGCCGTGCTGCCGGCTTCGCTGCAGCCGATGCCGTCGAACAGTCCCATGACCCCCTCCACCAGGGCCAGATCCCGTTGACTCCCATAACCGTAAAAGGCCCTTTCAACCCAGGCCTCTCCGCAGAGGTTAATGTCGAGATTGCGACAGGGATGTCCCGCTGCAGCACTCAGCAGTTGCGGATCGAGGTAATCCGGCCCGACCTTGAACGGCTGGATGCTGTGGCCCCGGGCGCGAGCCCAGGCCAACAGGGAAAGGGTCAGCAGTGTCTTGCCGCTACCGCTGGCCGGTGCAGCGATGACAACGGCCATAGCAGATGGTCCTGCGTCAGCTCAGCAGCTTGGCAGCCAGCGGAGCCGCAGCCGACAGCAAAGGATTGGTGGAATCGTGTCCGCCGCTCAGCAGCCTGGCTACATCCATTTCCGGTGAGGCGTGCTTAACCGACACGATCTCCTCATGCAGTTCGAGGCTGGCCATCCCCCCACCCTCAAGACGCATGCAGCCACCGGATTCCGCACAGAGGATTACGCAGACACCTTGGCCTTGCTCCGGCTGGCAGATCAGGCGCAGGCCGACAATTTGTCCGGCGTGAACGCTGGGTTGTCCGGTGGGGACGGACATCAGCTGAAAGCGGATGTCAGCGCCGTCATGGCGGCTGAACTGGGCCGCGACCCCTTCCTCGGAGATCTCAGTTCGCTGCAACTGCCAGCCGAGACGATCAGCAATCCAGGCCGCCATCAGCAACCCCTGCGTTGGATGGTGACCTTCCACGTCAACGTCCAGCTGGGTGATGTGGCAGAGGGCATCCCGGCGGTTCGGAGGATCAAACACCATCGCTAGGGTTTCACGCCACGAGCGCAGACGTAGCCAGTTGAGGTCATTTACCGCTTGACCTGACTCCACCCGCGCGCGCAGCAGATTGAGGCAGTGGCGGGGATTGCCGACGGCGGTGTCGACGATCAGGCGTCGCGGAGCGCAGGCCAGCTGTTCCATTAGGTCGGGGGCTTCGTCCAGGAATCCGTTCCACCAGACCCAGGACGGCATGGAGGGTGGCAGCAGCGGCTGAAGGATCGACATGCCATCCCGCAGGGCGTTTTGCCCCCCCCGCAACACCACCACATCGCCACAGGCGGTTGTTCCCCCTCCCTCTTCAGGCAAGGGGCAGTAAGCCGCGACGAGAGTCTCCAGTCTCTGGTCGGCGTTGATGGTCGGGGCCAGCGTGATCAGGCGTCGGGGCTGGAGTTCACTCAGGGCGGGGTCGATGTACTGCCCCCGCAAGTCGTCCGCCAAGTTTTCACCCTCGAGCTGGGCGATAGCAGCGATCAGCTCTCCGGCCGTGGGTGGGGTGCTCAGGGGGAGATCGGTGTCGATCACGGCCTGGCGACCGGCAGCCAGCAGCGCATCGGATTGCTGGCCGGTGATCGGACCGTTGAGCCGCCCGGAACGCACCAGTTGCTGTTCTGCCCAGGCGGGTTGCCAGATCAACAGGCAGAAAGTGTTGGCACCGGAGCCCGTGTTGCCTTGCTGCTCCGTTGACCAGAGCTGTTCCAGGTAGGTGGGCACCTCGGCGGGCTCTAGTTCAAGCGGGGTCTGAAGAGTGAGCTGGGGAGACATCGGGATCGAGGGTTGAAGTGTGGCGAGTTCAGTTGGTGTCAGGGACGTCGCCAGAGCAGTCCGTCTCGGGCCAGCAGGGCATCAGCGGCTGCAGGTCCCCAGGTGCGGGATTCGTAGGGGTGGATCGGAAGCTGCCACGGGCTGTCTTCAATCAGCTCCAGTAGCGGGGTGTAAAGACGCCAGGCCGCTTCCACTTCATCGCTACGGGTGAACAGGGTCGGATCACTGAGCATGGCGTCCGCCAGCAGGCGCACATAGCCCTCATCGGAGGGCTCTCCGAAGGATTCGTCATAGGAGAACTCCATGTCGATCGGACGGCTGCGCATACCGGAACCGGGGGATTTCACTTCAAAGCGGAATTCCGCACCTTCGTCGGGTTGGATGCGCAGGATCAGCTGGTTGGCCGTCGGGCCGCCGGTGGCTGCATCGAAAAGATGCACCGGTGCTTCACGGAAGGTGAGCACCACTTCGCTAAGGCGCTTGGCTAGCCGCTTGCCGGTTCGCACATAGAAAGGAACCCCCTGCCATCGCCAGTTGTCGACAAACAGCTTCATGGCGACGTAGGTCTCCGTGGTGCTGTTCGGATCGACTCCCGGTTCCTGGCGGTACCCAGCCAGGGGGGCGTCATGACTGCCGCCGGAGGCGTACTGACCGCGGATGCAGCAGTTCCAAGGCTCTTGCTCATCGGCCAGTCGTGCCGCCTGGAGCACCTTGGCCTTCTCGTTGCGGATCGCTTCCGGATCAAAGCGACCGGGCGGTTCCATGGCTGTGATGGCCAGCATCTGGGTGAGGTGGTTCTGCACCATGTCCCGCAGGGCGCCAGAGGTCTCGTAATACCCGGCCCGCTCCTCGACCCCGACGGTTTCGGCTGCGGTGATCTGAACACTCGAGATGTAGTTCCGGTTCCAGATCGGTTCAAAAATAGTGTTTGCAAAGCGCAACACCATGATGTTTTGGACGGTCTCCTTGCCCAGATAGTGGTCGATCCTGAAGACCTGGTTCTCCTGTCCACAGCTCTTTACGACACGGTTTAGGGCTTGCGCACTGCCGTAATCACGGCCGAAGGGCTTCTCGATCACCACCCTGCTTCGCAGGGGATCCTTCAGCAGTCCGGCATCCGCCAGGGCACGACAGCCACTGCCGTAGAACTTTGGTGATACCGATAGGTAAAACGTCCGGTTTCCGCGGGTGGCGCACCGCTGATCGATTGTCTCCAGTCGACCTCCAAGGCGGACCACGTCGTCCGGTTGCTGCAGATCGACGGGCTCGTAGTACAGCTTTGAGGCGAACTGATCCCAGGCCTCCGGGTTCTCAGCAATCTTGCTGGCCAGGGCCTCGGCCATTTTTCCCCGAAACTCATCGTCGCTCCAGGGCCGGCGGGCGCAGCCGAGCAGGGCGAATTCGCTGGGAAGTCGCCGTTGCTTGAACAGTTCGAACAGCGCCGGGACCAATTTGCGGTGGGTCAGGTCACCACTGGCGCCGAAAATCACAAGGCATTGGGGTGCGATGACTCGTTCCTGTCGGAGTCCGACCCGCAGGGGATTGGTGGCGGTGGCGACCATCGAGCCTTGGCATCTTTCGAAGGTTTAGGCACGGAACTGGAAATCAACAGTGCCCCAGATCAACCGAGCCTGTTTTTTGGACCGTTTTGTTGCCAAGCGAAAAAAAAAGACCGCCTTCGGGCGGTCCATAGGGCCTTGATCAACCCCTTTGGCACGGGTCAGTAGGTTTCTACGTGCCAGCGATCGGCTTTTTTGAGCTGAGGGCGTAGTTCGGACCAGTCCAGGCCCTTTGCGGCCGCGGCGGCAGTCATGGCTTCGTCGATGCCGGGCTCCATACCCCGCAGACCACACATGTAGACATGGGTTTTGGGGTTTTCAATCATCGCGAAGATCTCTTCGGAATGCTCAAGAACGCGGTCCTGGATGTACATCCGGCCACCTTTGGCATTCTCTTGCTCTCGGCTTATCGCTTTGGTGTATCTGAAGTTGTCAGGGAATTCCTTTTCGTAGTTGAGGAAATCCTCGTCGTAAAGAAGATTTCCGGTTTTCGGGGCACCCATGAACAACCAGGCCTTTCCTCGGAAGGTCCAACCGTTGGCCTCGCGCTCACGAGGTTCGAACATGCGTCGGATGTAGGTGCGCATGGGAGCGATGCCGGTTCCAGTCGCCAACATGATGATGTTGGCGTCTTCGTCGTCGGGCAGGAGCATTTCCTTGCCCACGGGACCGGTGATCTTCACCTTGGAACCGGGCTCGATGTCGCAGAGATAGGAGGAGCAGACGCCGTAGATCTGTTCTCCGGCCTCGTTCTTGTACTCAAGCTGACGCACACACAAGGACACGGTGTTGTCCTGATAGTTGTCACCGTGGCGGGTGCTGGCGATGGAATAAAGACGCAGCTTGTGTGGCTTGCCTTTGGAGTCTTCACCCTCAGGAATGATGCCAATGCTCTGCCCTTCGATGTACTCCAGCTGTGGGTCACCGCCAGATAGGTCAAAGGTGATGTGCTGGACCCGACCGATTCCGCCTTCCTCTACCAGGGAGTAGTTCTCGGTGACTGTGCCAAGAAAGGGGGTCTTGGGTTTGTAGGTGTTGACCGGAACGTTGGCGTGGGGCTTTTTTTGGGGGGCGGGTGCGGAAGTCACGGCTTGCGGGGCAGGAGCGCTGAACGCGGCCACCGGCGCCGCGGAGGATTCCTCGCCGGCGGGTGACACACTGATGATTCTGGCGCCAGAGGCAGACAGACGCTTGTAGAGGTTATTGAGTCCACTCATTGCCACCTGGAAGGTCTGGACCACCGAGGGGCCTGATCCGGCCTGAATGCCACTGGCGACAACGGTGAACAGTGACGAGGAAGTTCCACCCGCTGTGGCAACGGACACCCGCATTTGAATACGTTTTTGGTGGCGAGACTATAAGGGTGCTTCTTTAAAAGGCTTGATTCAGTTGCCGTTTGCCACATCTGGTGATGTCAGCTGGACGACGTCCGTAAGATCAGTTCGGACCAGCCCTGAAGACCAGACACGTTGACTCCACTCCAGACGCTGTTTCCTGGAGGATCTCGTTCCTCCACTCGCCAGAGTGAAACCATCGAGCAGACGATGGAGCGTCTGCCAGGTGGAGCGCGTCGCTTGGCGGTTCAGTTGAAAAGCGCAATCCCAGCCGATGTGTTCTGGGATGTGTTGACGGATTACGCCCATTTGGCTGATTTCATTCCCAACCTCAGCTCCAGTGAACTGGTGATGCGCGAGGGGGCAAAGGTTCGCCTGCAGCAAGTTGGTAGTCAGCAATTGCTCGGGATGCGTTTTTCCGCGCAGGTTCTGCTGGAACTGCATGAGTTCAAGCCTGATGGCATGCTCCGCTTCCTGATGCTGAAGGGAGATTTCCGACGTTTTGAGGGGTCCTGGCAGGTCAGAACCCTGCCCGATGGCTCGACACTTTTTTATGAACTGACGGTGCAGGGATGTGTGGGAATGCCAATAGGTTTAATCGAACAACGTCTGCGCGAAGATCTGAGCAGCAACCTCTTTTCTGTAGAGCGGGAAGCGCGGCGACGCCACAAAATTGAAAACTAAACTTTCTTAGGGTCATTACGACCTTCGAAAAGTCCAATCAATCACATACCCCCAAGGGGATTCGAACCCCTGTCGCCTCCGTGAAAGGGAGGTGTCCTAGGCCTCTAGACGATGGGGGCGAGGCCGTGACTGAGGAGCAATCTGTGCCCTTGATCACCAAGACAAATTACGGCTCTAGCTCACCCTCCGTCAAGACAGCCTGCCCCCATTCCTGTCCTTGCCCTTGCCAAATCGGGACGGTGAAGGTGAAACAGGCTCCTTCACCTGGCTCGGAAACGACCCAGATCCTTCCCCCATGCACCTCCACGATGCGGCGGCACACTGAAAGGCCAATACCAAACCCTGTGGTGCGATCGGAGGTCTGAGGCAGTCGGACCCGATCTAGAAAGATCCGCTGCTGTTCTTCCGTAGGGATGCCAGGTCCGCTGTCACAGACACTCACCTCAACCCTTTGAGTAGTGCGGTGGAGCATGGTGAGGGTGATGTGCCCGCCATTGCCGGTGTATTTGAGAGCGTTCTCCAGCAGATTCAGCAATACCTGACGCATGCGGCGCTGATCCGCAAAGACCTTGGGGAGGTCGCTGGGAATGTCGGTTCTGATCTCAACATTTCGGCCCAGCCAGAGTTTCTCCAGTTCGAGGATGACTTCCGCCGAGACGCTTGCCAGATCCAGCCGTTGGGGATTGAACAGTGTTTCCCAGCGTGTGGTGCCCACTTCCAACAGATCCTTGGACAGCGCCTCCATCTCTTCAAGCCGCCTCGTGATCACGTCTTGGAAGCGGTTCATATCAATCTGTCCCAACCGTTGGCTCTGAAGCGCCAGGGCTGCTGCTGTCAAGGGAGTTCTCAGCTCGTGGGCCACCATCCGCAACAGTCGCTCCTGAGCGTGAATCCTGTCGATCAGGGTCTCGTTCTCCTGGCGTAGAACCAAAAGCTGATCTTCTAGTTGCAGTTCTTTCTGGGTGCGGCTGCCGTCGAGTTCCGTTGGCCTGAGGCTGAGCCCTAATCCGCTCACCACGCCGTCCTGCTGCCAGCGGGGTACCCATCCCTTCAGTTGCTGAAGGATGTTGCTGCCGGCAAAGACCTGCTTTGGTGAAGGGGACAGCTTTATCAGTGCCGGTGTGATCACGAGCCTGTGCAGCTCCAGCAACTCCGGTTGCTGGGATGGATCCGCCACCTGCAACGTCACTTGGAATCCCACGTCATCCCTTTCGAGGTAATGAACGACGGACCTCAGATCAGGGCCGGAGAGGTGGTGGCGTGCTGCCACCAGCAGGAGTTTTAGCCGCTGGCGACCCTTGGGATCGTCCTCCCCCACGGCTCAGGATTCACAAAAACTGAGGCTTACCTTATGGGTTTTTGACTCGTCCGCCATCCGGGCTAAGACAACTGAAAGCACTCCGACGCTTCGCCGACACGATTCATGTCGCTATTTTCCGCGCAAAATCGTGTCCCCCTCACGAGTCCCGGTTACAGCGCAGCGTCACCATCCATTCAGGTCGACAGCAACCTGCGTCGATGGTTTGGTCGCAACCTCGGCATCTGGCGCTCCCGTAGGCAGTACACCTTCAGCGATGACCAGGTGCTGCATGTGGATATGCATTTGAAAATGGAAGCTTTCGCAGAGCCATCAGCTGGCGAAAGCCGCTACCGCTTCAGCTGGTGGTCGGACGAAAGCAACCAGCATTCCGACGAATTCTTCGCGCGAAAACCCTGGTATGAGCGCAGCGGTGTGATGGAGGCGACGCTTTGGGGGCATCAGCTGCAGCGCAGTCGTGGGTACCTCAACACCGATCCTGTGCGCACCCGGCTCCGCCAGGTCGATGAGCACGAAACCATCTTGGAGTCCCATTACCAGCAGTGGGACATTCTTGAGCACATCCGGTTGGTGGATCAGGATCGCTACCGCTACCGCGCCATCTACAGCTGGGAGAACGGTGAGCTGGCGATCGTCGAACATCACCACGAAATCAGGATGTCTGATCCACTTCCCGTTATCCAGGAGGACTGACCGGTCCACATCCAGACACGACAGACTGAATTTGAGTCAAGATAAAGTTGTTTACTGTCCTCGGTCCGTTGAACCTTCGCCAAAAACTTGTGGGAGCCATTGCGGTGCAGGCTTTCCTGGCCCCCATCGGCTTTTTCGGTTCCGCGGCCCATGCCCAGCAAGCCAAGCCGGCCACCAATGAAGACATTGCTGTCTACCAGGCGATGGGGACCTCTTTTTTTTGCATGGCAGCACTGGATGGAGTTGAGTTTCCCAAGGCTCTTGGGATCTCCGCAAGCACCTATGCCCAGGCCCTGAAAGGGCGTCATGAGGGCCAGGTTGCTTCCCTGAAAGGCAAGACACTGACCGATAAGGAAATGTTCGCTGCTGCAGAGCAACAGCTCCTCGTTCGGGCCATGTCCGCTTGCCCCAAAGCCATTCCAGATGACGTGCAAAGCAAGATCAAGGAAGCTTTGAAAAACCGTCAGGCTGACTCCTGAGACGTCTCTCCATCCTTTATCAGGCACTCACTTCAGGGACCAGTCGCCATGCGTCTGGCCCCTTGTCTCTTTCGAAGGGACATTGCGCCAGGATCTGAGCTCAGTCAGCTATCGCCGCCATGGTCTCCGCCGCTTCGGTCCGTCTTGCGGATTACAGGCCATGGCCGTTTGTTCTCTCAAGAATTCGGATGAATGTGGACATCCGCCCGAATGATGTGCAGGTGTCCAGTCGAATGGAGCTGACGCCTCAAGAGGGTGCTGACACTCTCCAACTCTGGGGCGTGGACCTCGAAATCTGCAGCATCAAGCTGGATGGCCAGGAACTCGCCGACGATGACTACAGCTACGTCGATCAGAGGCTGACGATCCACTCTCCACCAGACGAGCCCTTTGTTCTTGAGACCTCCTGCCGCATTGATCCTTACAACAACAGTTCCCTTGAAGGGCTTTATGCAAGTAGCGGTTTGCTGAGTACCCAATGTGAAGCGGAGGGATTCCGGCGGATCACTTTCCATCCGGATCGCCCCGACGTCCTCAGCCGCTGGACGGTGAGGATTGAGGCGTCACGTGATACCTGCCCTGTGCTGCTCAGCAACGGCAATGTCATCGGCGAGGAAGACCTGGTGGATGGGCGCCATGCCGTCACCTGGGAGGATCCTTTTCCGAAGCCTTCCTATCTGTTCGCACTGGTGGCGGGGGATCTGCGCGAGATTCGCAACCAGTTCACCACGGCATCCGGTCGTGCGGTGACGCTGCGATTGCACGTGGAAGAGGGGGATGAGCAGTACACCGCCCATGCGATGGCGTCGCTCAAGCGTTCAATGGCCTGGGATGAGCAGGTGTATCAGCTCGAATACGACCTCGACCAGTACAACATCGTCGCGGTGCGCCACTTCAACATGGGCGCAATGGAGAACAAGAGTCTCAATATTTTTAATTCGAAGCTGGTGCTGGCTGATGCCGAAACAGCCACGGATTCGGAGCTGGAGCGGATCGAGAGCGTGATCGCTCACGAATATTTCCACAACTGGAGTGGCAACCGCATTACCTGCCGTGACTGGTTTCAGCTCTCCTTGAAGGAGGGCCTCACCGTCTTCCGCGATCAGAGCTTCACAGCTGATTTGCATTCGGCAGCGGTGAAACGGATTGAGGATGTGGCGATGCTTCGCAACACCCAGTTCCGCGAAGATGCGGGCCCGACGGCGCATCCGGTGAAGCCGGCTGAATATCAGGCGATTGACAATTTCTACACAACAACGATCTACGAAAAAGGTGCGGAACTGATTCGCATGCTGCACACCTTGCTGGGGCAGGAGCGGTTCATGCGCGGCATGGCGACCTACGTGCGTCGTTTCGATGGAACGGCGGCTACCACCGAAGATTTCGTGCAATCCGTCGTGGATGGTGCTGCTGAAGACGGTGAGCCGCTGGGGTTTGACCCGGAGCGGTTCAAGCGTTGGTATTACCAGGCCGGCACGCCGGAGCTCACGGTGCAGCGCAGCTGGGACGCCGCAAAGGGTGCGTTGAGCTTGGAACTGCACCAGAGCATCCCACAGACCTCCGGGCAGGACGAGAAGCAGCCGCTTGTACTGCCGATCGCGGTGGCGCTGGTGGGTGAGCAGGGCCGCATCGGCGACGAGCAGCTGCTGGTGATGGACGGGGAGCATGCCAGGCTGACGCTGAAGGGTAAGCCTGGTGCTGAGGCTCCGGCCCTGTCGCTGCTGCGTCGCTTCTCGGCACCGGTGAACGTTCAGATGGAGCAGTCGCTGCAGGAATCCCTGCAGTTGCTGGCCCACGATGATGACCCTTACAGCCGCTGGAATGCCGGTCAACGTCTGGCGCGCCAGGTGTTGCTAGCCCGCGCCAACGGTCAGCCCGATGCGACCGTCGAGACGGCCTTGATCGAGGCCTTGCGCCAGCGCCTGACCGCCTATGACGGCGCGGCTGGCCAGGATCTCGCCGTCCTTCTGGCCCTGCCCGGCACCGCTGAACTGGAGGCCCTGCAGAGCCCGGTGGATCCTCCGGCTCTGTATGCGGCGCAGCGAGATTGGGTTGCGGAGCTGGGTCGTCGGCTGTCTGATCCATTGCATAAACTTTTGTCAGAATGCTGTGTGGATTGGTCGCAGGCCTGGCCTGCCGGTCAAGGTGCGCGTTCGTTGACGGGTCTGGCCTGGAGCTGGCTGGCGGCGGCCGGTGACGCTGAAGCCCGCGAACAAGCTCTTGAGGCTGTGTCGGGACCATCGATGACGCTGTCGAGGGCCGCTCTGCGGGCGTTGCAGCCCCTGGATGTTGGCGAACGGGATCAGGCGCTGGTTTGCTTCTATCAGCGCTGGCAGGACAAGCCGGTGATCCTCGATGCCTGGTTTGCTCTGGAGGCATCTGCCCCACGGCTGGACGGCTTGCAGCGCGTTCAGGCCCTGCTAGAGCATCCTCGATTCGATCCTCTGGCGCCTAACTCCCTGCGGGCGGTTTTGGGGGGCTTCACCGCAAACGTGCCGGTGTTCCATGCCATCGATGGCGGTGGTTATCGCTTCATGGCGGACCAGATCGCAGCGGTGGATGCCCGTAATCCGATCACGGCTTCGCGCATGGCCAAGGTGTTCAGCCGCTGGCGGAGCTACGGGGCGGAGCGCCAGTCGGCCATGCGACAGGCCATTGACGGTCTGGCAACCGCAGACTTGTCACCGAATACAGCAGAGGTGGTGGCAATGCTTAAGAGGTGAGTATCACCACGGCGATCGCTACGCCGATCAGAAGAAGCAACCAGAGCAACCTCTGGCGTTTCAGTAGTGGTGGTCTTGTGCGCCGTCGTTGGTTTAAGCGTCTTTGAGTTGGGCGGCTCCCAGCAGCCATTCCGCAAGATTGGCAGATCAGCCGACCAGCCAGAGCACGGTCAGCCCTGAAGATGCGGCTGCCGCAGTTCTGACAGACACTGGGCACCAGAAAACCAACGTCACAGATCTTCAGCATGACGCGCTATCGCTCTGAGAGCCAGCAACAGACTCCTGAAGCGTTGCTGGGTCGTCTGCCCCCGGCTCGTTCAGGATGGCGCCGTCTCGTCATTGTGATGGGACAGCTGGGCGATTTTGATTCGATGGAATACGCACAGGCGCTCGTGCCGCGCCTGGCAGAGCTTGAGTTGGCCCAGATTGATCTGCAGGCTTTTGCGATTGGAGATGCAGGAGGTGCTGAGCGCTTCAGTGCCTTTACAGGCTTCCCAAGGCACGCCCTCACGGTGGACAGCAGTTCAGAGCTGCATCAGACCCTCGGCCTTTATGGCGGCTTGCAGGTCCCTGGAGGACCATGGCCCGGGTTTCTGCTCATGTGTGCAGGTATCGGCTCGCCCGGAACGCTGCAGGAGGTCCTGCGTGGCTACATCGGAGATCGTTCTGCTCCGCAGATCTTTGCGGATGAGGAGGAGGTGAAGGCCTGGCCCCTCCCGGCCTTTCGCGCAGAAAGGTTCGCGCGAGCCGGAGGACGTGGATTTCAGCGGCCCTTCGAACTTGCCACTAAGCGGTTGCGAAACATGGGTGAGGTTATTAGCAACTGGCGCACCTATGTGCCATTCGATGACCACATCGCCCAGCGGGGAGGCACGTTCTTAATCGGAACGGACGGCGCACTGCTGTACGAGTGGCGGGAAACACATTTGCTCGGTTTTGCTCATGACATGGCGGTACCGTTGGCTTTCCTTGATCCATATCTAAACGTCGATCACCCTGCGACGAGTATACGAGAAGTATATGAAAGCTGATTTCAACTATCTTTCCCTCGATCGTTTCGAGCAGGTAAGCGTAAAGCTTCCGAAGAGGTTTGGTTCTTCAGATGCAACAGGCTCTGTTGTGCGACTTGCGACCAATAATCAGCTTGGGGAAAGTTCTCTTTATCTTGAATTGTATGACAAGGAGGGTTCTGCTGGAGTTGTAACAAAAGCCACGGCTAGTAACTTTCTGAATTATGTAAAAAAAGGGCGATATGATCAATCCATATTTCATCGGTCTGTACCAGGATTTGTTCTTCTGGGTGGTGGGTACTTGGCACCGCTCGCCTCCGCAGATGAGGGCGGGACTGTTGATCCCATTTCTACATTCTAGACTATCAAAAATCAACCTGGAAATTCCAACCTGCGTGGAACAATCGCAATGGCAAAGCGGGTGGGAGATCCTGATAGTGTTACGAGCCAGTGGTTCGTGAATCTTGGAGACAACCTGGAGCTCGATACCCAAAACGAGGGCTTTACCGTCTTTGGTGAAGTGCTTGGCAGAGGGATGAAAGTAGTTGACCAGCTAGCCTCGTCTGAAATTTATAATTTCGGTGCATTGTTTGGGGAATTGCCACTTTGGGATTTGAAGCGTAATGATGGCAGTTCAGTCGTTGTAGCTCCGGATGATTTCTTGATAATTAACTCGGCTAGAAAGCTTAAAACAAAAAAGCAGCCTTTTATTTTAAATGTTGAAAGTTCTGATGAATCTGTTGTGTCTGCTCATGTTATGAAAAACCAGCGTATCAAGCTAAAGGCTTCTGGCGCTGCTTCTGGAATTGCGGAAATATCTGTTGAAGCCATCTCTTTGGTTGACGGAACGGTCGATGTTGATCGTTTCGACGTGGTGATTGGAGGTGCACTTCGCCGTGAACGGTCTATTCCGCGCTCCGCGAGGAAGGGATCAAAAAGGATCGATATTTTTGTTGATGGTGGTTCCTTTGAGGATCCCTTTTATCGTTTCTACGATTTGGAAGGTGATGAGCTTGAGGGGCTGAGATTCAATGTTAAGAATAAGTATCGTTTTTATCGAATGGGTGGCGTTAAAAGTCATCCCTTCTATGTAGGTGACTCTGGATATAACGCAATCTCTTCTAAGGCTCTAAAAATTAAAGGAGATGGATCCTTTTTTGATGGGATTACCGGATCTAAAATGTTGACAGTCAGTGTTCGAAAATCTTACCGAAAAGAATTCAAGAAAAAAGGTGAGTTGTCCTACTTCTGTACGGAACACCCTTCGATGATTGGGTCCTTCGCGATCAAGGGGAGGCAAGATGTTGCAGCCCTCGCTGCACAGGACACAACAACTGATGAAACAGTTATCACCGATTCTATTGCTAACAGCTCAGGGAACTACTACCGAGTTGCCATCGACGCGACGGATCAGCTTCCCTTGCTCTGAGACGAATGATCAGAGTTCCTCTGCAAGGTGAATGCCGTGAAGGCTCCTCCCAGAAACCCGCCGGCGTGGCCAATCCAGCTCACACCGGCGGGAGCAACTCCGGGAATCAGAGCCAGCAGTGCAGAGCCGTACCACCAAAGGGTGAGTCCTCCCAGAAGAATTGGCACGATTCTTCGTTCCAGAAAGCCGATCAACAGCAGATAGCCGAGCAATCCATACACCACACCGGAGAGTCCATGGCTTCTTACTGGCCACAGCAAGGCGATCGGAATCTCAACGATCAGCACGCCAATCCACACGGCGAGGTAATTACGGCTGCCCCGCGTCAGCACCACCCAGCTCAAGGGGAGGAATACCATCGTATTGGAGATCAGATGGCCGAAGCCCGAGTGGCTAAATGGTGCGGTCAGGACTCGCCACAGCGGCAGCCCTGGCCCCATCGGCAGATTCCACTGACCACCCAATAACAGTTGATCAATTAGCTCCTGTCCCCAGGTGATACCCAGCAACAGCAACGGAATCAGCCAGCGGCCACCCATCTCCGGCAGTCAGGGATCACAATGATGACTCCCATGTGCCTAGATGGGTGAAGGACAGGGTCGATGTGGTCGTGATCGGCAGTGGCATCGGCGGTCTCTGCTGTGCTTCTCTTTGCGCCCGAGCCGGACGAGAGGTGCTTGTGCTCGAGGCACACACACAGCCCGGTGGAGCGGCCCATGGATTCCAGCGTCAGGGATACCACTTCGAATCAGGCCCTTCGCTCTGGAGTGGACTGACCCATTGGCCGAGCGGCAACCCTCTGGCTCAGGTCCTACGGGCCTTGGATCAGCCTCTGGAGGTGATCCCCTACAGCAGTTGGGATGTGTTGTTGCCGGAGGGAGATCTAAAGATTCCAGTCGGAGCTGCTGGCTTTGAAGAAGTTGTTCGGGACCTGAGCGGGGGGGCTGCCGTTGAGGAATGGCGACGCTTCGGCGAAGTGTTGCGTCCGATCGCGGCTGCTGCCAATGCTCTGCCGCTACTTGCCTTGCGCCCCGGACTGGATGCCATGGCGCAGCTTCTCGAACGTGGTCCGCGCTTGCTGAAACACCTCCCGGCGATGCGGCATCTCACCGGTGCCTTCGGCCCTCTGGTCGATCGTCACCTGCAGGATAATTTTTTGCGTCATTGGGTTGATCTGCTCTGTTTCCTGATCAGCGGCATGCCGATGGGGCACACCAACGCAGCGGCGATGGCGACGTTGTTCGGGGAATGGTTTGAGCCGGGGGCCTGCCTCGACTATCCCGTCGGGGGCAGTGCCGCTGTGGTGAATGCTCTGGTGGAGGGACTGAAGCGCCACGGTGGTGAGCTGCGAACGGCGGCCAGAGTGGAGCGAATCCTGATGGATGACTCCCGGACTGTTGGTGTAGCGCTCAGCAGTGGCGAGTTGATTTACGCCGATCAGATCGTGAGCAATGCCGACATCTGGAGCACCCTGAATCTTCTGCCCCAGGACGTCGCCATCAGTTGGCAACGGGACCGTGGTGAGACACCGGCTTGCCATGGTTTTCTCCATCTGCACCTCGGCTTCGACGCCAGTGGTCTGGACGATCTGCCGATCCACACCGTCTGGGTGGACGACTGGCAGCGGGGTATTGCGGCGGAACGCAACGCCGTGGTGTTGTCCGTGCCATCGGTCCTGGACCCTGAGATGGCACCGTCTGGCCAGCATGTGTTGCATGGCTACACGCCTGCCAGTGAACCCTGGGCGATCTGGGCGGATCTGCCCCGGGGAAGTGAAGCCTACCAAGCCTTAAAAACGGAGCGCTGCTCAGTCTTCTGGCGAGTGCTGGAACGACGTATCCCTGACATTCGTGACAGATGCCAGGTGGTGATGGAGGGGACGCCGCTGACCCATGGCCATTTCCTCAATGTTCATCATGGCAGTTACGGCCCTGCCCTCTCGGCGGCTGAGGGCCTTTTCCCTGGAGTGACCACCCCGCTTGTCGGACTCTGGCTTTGTGGCGCCAGCACCTTTCCGGGCATTGGGATTCCCCCGGTGGCCGCTAGTGGTGCCCTGGCGGCCCACGGGATTGTCGGTCGGCAGGTCCAAAGGCAGCTGTTGCAGGAGCTGGGCCTGTGATCCCGATCAGAAGCTGATCGCCATCAGCATGTTGTCCGACCGACGTCCACCTGCCGGCAGTCGTTCCCGAAACCGATCATCAAAGAGCTGTTTGTTCTGTCGAAGCGGGTTCAAAAACCTGACGGGAGGACAAGTTGAGCAGCTCCATCATGTCAACTACACAAGGACTGCTACGGCGAAGGCTGAGACCAAAGCACCTGAATCTGGTATGCAGTCACAAGAGTCATAGTCTTCAGCCACCGGCACAGATGGACATGAACACCAACGCAAGGATTGATTCTCTTCAGTTGATGCTAACCGACCTGCGCATGCGCAATGAACCGATTCGTCACAAGGCGGCTTTCCGTGGTTGTCAGCCGGAATTTCAGGCTCTTGTCAGCCGTTTGATCGATCAGCTGGAGCGTGAGCTGCTGGAGGAGAAGCAGCGCTTCCGCGAGCAATCCCGGACCGCGATGGCCTAATCGAAGCGTTCGCGCCAGTGCTTCTCCTGAAGGCTGGCTTCTTCACACCCTTCCAGAGGGAAGCCTCTCAGAAAATCCTTGTCCTCGGTGGGTTGATAGGGCCCTTGCTTCAGCTCGAATATCACCGAGTGGGGCTCCAGTGCTACCAGGGTGTGAAACTGGTTCTCCGCTAATTCGATGCCACGCAGAGGCCCTTTTGCCTCCAATCGCTCAAGCTGAACGATTGTGCCGTTGCTGTCCATCACGAAAAAGCCGATAGCCCCCTGCAGCACCAGGAAGCATTCGAATCCGATTCCAGGTTGATCGCGCACGTGCCTGTGGGGCCGCACATATGTACCCGGTTGGAGCACATTCAGAAACCGCTGCACCAGGTCACTTCCCTGGTGAAAATTGTAATTGTGGCGGAGTCGTGGCCGTTCAAGAGCAACCGCGGCTACGCGATCGAAGAGGGCTTGATCTACCCGTTTCACTCGCACGTCGGTCGGAGCGTCGTTGGTCAAGGCCGGAGTTCTCTGGATCGGTAGGCCGCGGGCACGATCACCAGAAACAGCAGCCACCAGGCAACCACGGCAAGGGCAATGGGGAGGCTGATCCAAAGCCGTCCTGGCCACCACCATAAGACCCCGATCACTGCGGAGCCGGTACAGATGATTGACCAGGGTTGGCACCACCATGGCTTGAGTGACCAGAACGGCGGCTTGTCAGTGGAGGGTTTCGAGCTCACCGGCGGCGTGTAGGGCTGTGAGATCGTCGTAGCCGCCAATCACGGTTCCGTCGATGAACACCTGCGGGAAGGTGCGCATGCCACTGCGGTTTTGGCAGGCCGCGAAATCGGCGTCACTATTGACGTTGATCACCGTATGGGGCAACGCCAGGGTGCGTAGCAATCTAAGTGCGCGGCTGCACCAGGGACAACCAGGTAATACAGCGATTTCAAGCCGTGGCGCAGGCGCTGCCGTTGGGGATTCAGCTTGGATCGGGGCTTGATCCAGCACCCCGACCAGCAAATCAACGCCTTTCTGAACCAGTGTTCCGGGCTCGAGATGACCGCCCCATACCTGGCAGGCCCCATCGGAAAGGCTGAGATGGAGGTGCACACCCTCCGTTCCGACAGTGCCATTCAGTGTGATGACCTCGAGATCGCCCTCCAACACGGTGGGCTCCGGTTGTCCCGGGCATTGGAATGCCGCGCGGCTGAGGTTGCCGACCACCCCCAGTACAAATCCCTGGATGCCTTGCGTCCTGGCGAGCTCCTCAAGACTGGTGCGCAGATCACTGCCTGGAGCAAGTTTCAGAGGCAGGGGGCGCATGGAAACGGTGGAACGTGGGGCCACATTACGTGGGGCGGCTCGAAAGGCTGAGCTGCCGTGAATGGTGGGATATAGTGTTTACATTGATATATATTAGTGTATTTACCGTGCCACTTCTGCAGGATCTGGTTCAGGAGCTGCAACAACGTTTCGACGGGCAAGACCCGCCACCAAATAGTGCTGCCGTGGCTGATGCCGCCAGCTCAGAACGCATCAATGTCACTTTGCCGCGCGGGGTGATGGACGAACTGAAGCGCCATGCACTGGAGGAAGGCCGCAGCTGCGGCAATTTGGCCGCTTATCTGGTGGAGGAGGCCCTGCGCCGCCATCGACCGCTGCATTAATTGAGCAAGTCATTGGAGATGGCTCCCATCGCTCCATTGCGCCGCAGCTTGAGGATGCAGAGATTCAACGGCGCTCTCAATGGATAGCCGGTTCGGAACGCAAATCCATAGCTCTTTTCCGTCAGGGTGAACGGAGCCAGTTGTACCGCAAGTTCAGGGCTGTTTTTGAGGTGATACAGGATCGCTGGGCGATGGAAGTTCATCGCTTCCGTTTTAGTTTTTTCAAGACTTTCTCGATGGCTTCTGCGAGAACTGTGACGGAACAACGTGCATGTTCTTTTCCTGCGCCAGTTCTTTCCCTCTCGTGCCCTCCAAGACAGCGGCTCGTTGGCCGATCAGTTGGTCTGGATCGGTGATGCTGATCGAGCCCACCAGAGAATCAATCTTCCCCTCGTTGAGGGCACGAATTCCTTCGCGCGATGTTGCCTGTCGAATTGGCTCGTAATAGAGATTGTTTTCTTCGGCGTTCCTCCTCCAGATATCAATGCTGATGTCGCTGCGATCATCGTTGTTCTGGTTGACAAATGGGGCGCTGCCGCCAATGCCCACCTTGAGCGTCCGAGCCATCAGCGGTGGGACGACAAAATGCAGGCAGAACAGCAGGCTGAGTGCATGAGCAGACCGCTTCACCGCTGGTCCAGACGCTTGACGATGATGGACATGGCGACTAGGGAACTCGCCAGAGCAATCAGTAAGGCAGCGGTCATCGGTGGTTCAGGTCGCAGCTGGGACGGCCAGGTTGGCATCCATGGCCCCCAGGAGCCATTCGGCGACTTCCATCCTCAGGGCATAGGCGCATTCGTATCGCCCTTGTTGTTCCAATGACTCCAACCTGCGCTCGAGGAAGTGCAGGGTTTCGACCGGAAGTTGGTTTGGACGCATCGATCGCGCCACAATGTTGTATCCAATAGCCATCACAGTGATGCACGGACAGGCACCTGCGATGCAGTCAGGGCTACAAAATCTCGCTGCGTCCTGCGGATGAATGGGCAGGAGTGGGTCTGGCGGAGCGAGTCCCTGCGGTTTCTAGGTGAACATGCCCTCTGGCGGGAGCAAGGACGTCAGCTGATGGTGGCGGATCTGCACCTTGGCAAAGCAGAGGTTTTCCAGGTCCATGGCATCCCGTTACCGACTGACGGCGACCGCGGAACAGTGAATGCTCTGCTCCAGCTCTGTCATGACTGGGCTCCAGATCAACTCATTATTCTCGGTGATCTGATCCATGCCCGTGAGGGGCTGACACTTGAACTGCTTGAGACCCTGCGTTCGCTGCCGGATCTCTGCGGTTGTGAGGTGCTGTTGATCGGCGGCAACCACGACCGCTATTCCTGGATCGAAGGCTTGCCGCAGCTCCCCTCCCAAGGCGTTGGCCATCTGTGGTTGAGCCATGCTCCGGAGGCTCCGCCCGCTTCGGATCTGCTCAACGTCTGCGGTCATCTCCATCCCGTGGCTTGCCTGAGCAGTCGGGCGGATCGCTTGCGTCTCCCCTGCTTCGCTTTTGATCCCGCCGTCCCCCGTCTGGTGATTCCAGCCTTCGGGCAGTTGACGGGAGGCCATGACTGCGGCGACCGTTACCAGCATTGGCTAGTGGCCGACGGAGCCATCCTTCCTTGGTTCGAACCACTCCTCAACAACCAGGGGCTACGGTCCGCATGAACGACCGGAACAAGGTCGGCCAGCTACGAAGAGGGATCCGTCTGCGCAAGCGCTGGTTGGTACTAGTTTCTCCACTCCTTGTGCTGGGCGGGTTGATGGCCCTGGCCCCTGACGTGCCGCAGCAGAAGCAAGTTGCAGAAGACTCGGTTTCAATGCACGAGACCCGTCGGGATGGTGAACCTTTTCAGTACATCCCTGACGACGAGGTGTACGCCCTGGATCTCGACCCACGGCGTGTTCGTTTTGGACTGCTGGAGGGCTGGGATCGGGAGCAGGATGCGTTTGAGGATATCGCTGCACTGGCCTACGTGTCCGGGCCGATGTACGAACGCCATGTCGACAACGGTGGACGAGAGATCACAGTCCCGTTGGGTGATCTGAAGTTCGGCTCCCGTGTTTGGAAAGCGCGCAATCGCACGGCTTCACGCCAACGGGCTTTCATCGGCATTCGCCACAGTGGTGTCGTCGATTTCAGCTATGGCGAGCTGACCGAAGACCACACTCGCACATACGACACCTTCATTGGGGGGCTGCATAGCCTTTACAACGATCTCGAGGAGCCCCCTGCGAGCTACAAGGGGGCCTACAGCATCAGCATGGGACAGCGGATCCGCTATTACCTGCCAAGGATTCGCATGGTGATGGGACTCCGCGACGACGGTTATCTGGAGGTGCTGATGAGCCGTGATGGCCTCACCCTCGAGCAGAGCAAGGATCTGGCCAGACGTCGCGGTTACCTGGCGGCTTACATGCCGGACCATGCCTCGAAAAGCCGGTTCATCATCCCCGGGGTCAAGGGGTTCACCGAGGAGGATGCCAATTGGATCAGCGGAGGGGCGACAAGTTTTGTTCATGTCCCATACATGCTGCGGCTCAGTTCCCGTCAGATCCCTCTCCGTGGCAATCTGATCGCGAACTTCGCACCCAGGCTCCCAGGGGATGAGGCCTGTACCGGCCCGTTGGAATGCCTGCAGGCCGTCGGAAACCGCATGGCCGATCGAGCCTTGGCAGGACTCAATCGCGTGATGGAGCAGGGGGTTGAACCCTTCGCACGGTTGATTTGGGCTCCCACGAATCCGGTGAAACCGGATGTGGAGCAACTGCCTGATCCAGCATCTGGTCTGAATCGCTCCCCTTTGCGGGAACCGCCGATCACCGCTGACCCCCTCGTGCTGTTGGAGCCTCCTTCGAAGCTTGATCCTGAGGTTGAATCAATGATCAAGGGTCGCGATTATGGCGGGGTTGAGCCCTTTGCTCCGCAGGTGCCGCTGCCGCCGGATCTTCCACCTCCGGTACTGCTGGAAACCGCCAGCCCAGATGCGCCAGTGATACCGGATCCTGATTCAGACCTCGGTCTAAATGACGACACCGATGAGACGATGGTGATTGATCTACGCGACAGTCTCGAAGGAGCTCCGCCACCTCCCGAACTTCCGCCGCTCAATCCACCACCGTTGCCGGTTGACAGCTCCAATTGATCAGGCCGGTCGCCATCGCTATCCGCAAGGCCAGCTGATCAACATCAACCCTCCTGGTTGGAGGCCAGGGCACTGACCACATCGCCTCGGGTGATTACACCCAAGGGCTTCCCATTACCTTCGAGGACTAATAACCGTTGTGTGCCTCTGTCATGCAGGAGTGAAGCTGCCCGGGGCAAGCCAAGCTCCAGGCTGCAGGAGTGGGCGTCCCTCCGCATCAGGTCTTTCACCGTGGTGCCGAGCACCTGGTGGACCTGCTTGTCCTAGTTGAGGGGGTTGCGCAGGTAGATCACGCTGTCCAGCAGCATTACGTATGGACCTGGGTCCACCCCGCTCTCGCGCATCATTAGGTCCTGTTCACTCAGCTTTCCGATCAGAGCTCCGGTCCCATCCACTACTGGCAGTCCACTGATGTGGTGGACACTGATCAATTGAACGGCCTGCTGCAACGGGGTTTCAGGGGTGACGCTCAACACCGGCTGGGTCATCACATCTGCCACCGACAGCTGCAGGACCATGATCTGAAGTCAGCTGAATCCACTCTGCGCGTTGTCGTTGCCCCTGCGCTCCCTGGCCAATGGCCTCACCATCGCTCGGGCTGTGGCAGGTTTGCCGTTGATCCTGGCGCTGCAGGCTGGCTGGTTCAGCCTGGCTTGGTGGATTCTGCTAACGGCTGGCCTCAGCGATGCCGCCGACGGCTGGCTCGCCCGTCGCGCTGGGGGGGGTGGCAGCTGGGGGGCACGGTTGGATCCACTCACGGACAAGGTGCTGATTGCCGCGCCCCTGCTCTGGCTGGCCTCAGCGGGAACATTGCCGATCTGGGCTGTCTGGCTGTTGCTGGCCAGAGAATTGCTGATTTCCGGCTGGCGTGCCCAAGCTCCGGACGGGGCCCCAGCCTCCAGCCTCGGTAAGGCCAAGACTACTCTTCAGTTCCTTAGTCTTTTGTTGCTCCTCTGGCCCCAGTCCTGGCCGGGGCCTTCCATGGCGGTATGGATCGGTTGGTGGTTGTTCTGGCCGTCGCTGCTGCTGGCTGTGAGTTCAGCCGTCGGTTACCTCAGACCCCGATCAGGGCTGCATCAGCGCTGAAATCGGGATCCTCCGTTGGGGCCAGGGCGTAGTCGTTCTGGAAGCTGTCCGCCAGACTTTCGGTCAGATCAAACCGCGGTTGCCAAGCCAGTTCCCTCTCAACCCGCGTGATGTCTGTCAGGAAATGGTTGAGCCTCAGGGGAAAGGCCTTGCGGGCTTTGGGGTCCAGGTTGGACGGATCGAAGGGGCGCATGTTCACTGCATCGGGGTCCTTGCCGCAGGCGACGGCTGCTGCGCGGATCAAGCCGCGGAAAGTGATGCCCTGTTTGCCGGAGCAGTTGTAGATGCGATTGGCAGCGGCTTCCACATCGATGCAACGTGCCATCGCCTCTGCCAGATCATCCACATGGCCAAGCTGAGTGATCGTGCTTCCATCCCCCGGCAGCGGCACCGGGCGGTCGTGGGTGATGCGATCAAAGAACCAGCGTTCGACGGGGTTGTAGTTGCCGGGTCCGCAGATGTAGGTGGGGCGGAAGCTGGTGAAGGGAATGCTTTCGGAGCGCAACCAGGCTTCTGTGTCGGCC
>QCSJ01000004.1 GCA_003211535.1 Synechococcus sp. AG-670-A05
GGCGCCTGGTAGTAGTGCGCCAGGATCACGGCATTGCGCTCCTGCCGGAGTCGGTAGATCGCCGCAACTAGGGCGGTGTCAGCGCTCATCGGAGATGGACGGGCAGGATAGGTCCAGCCTAGGCATCTGCTCTGACGCATCTCCGTCTTGCGATCGCAGGAGATCTGCACGGCGCCTGGGGGGCGGAAGATGAGCTTCTCTTGCAACAGCTTCACCCCGACGCCGTTCTGTTCGTTGGTGATCTCAGTGATGGGGATCTGCGGTTGACCCGCCGCATCCGTTCACTGCCTTACCCCATGGCCGTGATCCTTGGGAACCACGATCGGGGACTGGACCACAGCGGGGGTGTTCTGCGCCAGCAACTTGCCCTTCTTGATGGTGTTCATTGCGCTTGGCAACGGCTCCGACTCGACCCTGTGCCGCTGTCGATCGTGGGGGGACGTCCCTGCAGTTCCGGCGGGGGCTTTCAGTTGTCCAAAGCCGTTCAGGCCGTTTACGGACCTGTGTCTCTGGAGGAATCCGTTCAGCGGATCACATCAGCGGCTGCCGAGGTTCCTGTTGAACAGCCTTTGGTGGTGATGGCCCACTGCGGCCCCACCGGTCTCGGTTCGGATCCCGCCAGCCCCTGCGGTCGCGATTGGAAAACCCCAGCCCTGGACTGGGGCGATCAGGACCTGGCTCTGGCCCTCGATCGCATCGCCCGCCAGCGCGTTCCCGATCTGGTGGTTTTCGGCCATATGCATCACCAGCTCAAACGAGGCTCTGGACTGCGTCAGAGCCTTTTGCGTGACCGACGTGGCACTTCATACCTCAATGCCGCCTGTGTCCCTCGCAGCGGTCGCGATGCCGCAAACAATCAGTTGCTGCATCTGTCCTGGGTTGAGTTCGAAGGGCCTGTTCTTACGCACCTCAGCCACCGCTGGTATCGACCAGACGGCCAACTGATGTATCAGGAGATGCTGCCTCGCCAGGAGCCTAAGGCGTGCTGATCTACGTCTGCAGCAGCAGCCATGGCTTCGGCCATGCCGCCAGGGATGCGGCTGTGCTTAAGCAGCTGCGCCGGCTTCGCCCCGACTGGCGTCTGGTGATGAGTTCGCAAGTCAGACCTGGCTTTCTGTCGCTGCTGCTGGGGGATGGGGAGATCGAACAACGACCCTGCCGCTGGGACGTGGGGATGGTGCAGGCGGATGCCCTCGGGTCCGACCCATCCGCCACGCTGACCTCCCTGGCCGAATTGGATGCCCGATTGGCGTGGGAGATTCAATTAGAAGCGCGCTGGATCCGCGAGCAGGGGCTGCCGGTTTTGATCCTGGGAGATATCCCCCCCGCTGCGGCGCAGCTGGCTGCAGCCGTCGATGCTCCCCTGGTCTGGATGAGCAATTTCGGCTGGGATGCGATCTACCGGCCCTTTGGCGGTGCGTTTGAGCTGTTTGCGGAGCGGGCTCTGGAGTCCTACCGATGCGGGCAGTTTTTGTTGCGCTGCCCCTTTGACCTGGCCATGGACTGGGGGCTGCCGGAACAACGGCTGGACCTGGTCTGCAGCAGCCCGAGGCCATTGCCGATCGCGCTCCGAGGAGCACTGGCGGCCCTGGATCAACCCATCATCCAGGTGGGTTTCGGCGGCATGGGCCTGGATCTGGATCCGCAATTGTTCGCCCAATGGCCGGATCATCACTTCCTGATGGCCTGTCCGCCTGATCCAGGATCGTCGGCACGCCTGGTCGGAATCCCCAACCTGACACTCCTGCCTGAGGGGGTGCGTCCCCTGGATGCATTTCCCTTCTGCGAACGACACCTTGGCAAACCGGGCTTTAGCACCTTCTGTGAGGCCTTGTCGCTGGACCTCGGCCTGCATGTGGTGGAGCGTCGAGATTTCGCTGAGGTCAGTGCCTTGATGCATGGGTTGGCTCGGCATGGACGTCACCGACAGCTGAGTCGCGCGCAGCTCATGGGTGGTGACTGGCAACTGGACCAACCGCTGTTGCCGGCCGAAGCGGAACCACTGGCGGCTGATGGCGCGCTGCAGGCCGCCGAACAGCTGATCCGGATTGGCGACCCATTGCGTAATTAATTGAGAAAAATAAAAAAATGACTCAAGGGCGACATTTTGCCGCTGCTGATGCGATGGGCAATATGTTGACAGGCATACATGCCTATTGCTCTTGCATTCGTCTTCGACAAAATTAAAAAGAAAAATATATTCTTTTTCCTCTACCGAAAATAATTATCCGCTTCTAATTGCTTCGGCTTCAGTGTATCTATTTCCTGAATACTTTTGATGGCTATCCACGCTCTGATCGTTCGCAAATCGTTCGTAGCGGCCATCATCGCTGGATCCATTCCGCTGTTTGCATCACCCACCCCCTCGTCGGCAACGCTTCTCCCTCCGGATTCCCGAGCTCAGCTGCTGAGCGAGCACGATGCAGTTCCGTCTCGGGCCATCCCCTACGTGATCACTCCGGAACGTCGTGCCATGCTCAACACTATTCGCTTCGCGGAAGGCACCTGGAAAGGTGGTCTCGACGTCGGTTATCGAGTGATGTTCGGCGGAGGACTGATGCCTTCCCTCGACCGTCATCCCAACCGCGTGATTTACCGATCGCGCTACGCCAGTGCCGCAGCAGGTGCCTACCAGTTCATGCCGTTCACCTGGAACCTGGTGAAGCGCAGCATCGGCGTGCGCGGGTTCGGACCTGAAGCGCAGGACCAGGGCGCGTTGTTTCTGATTCAGCGGCGCAAGGCTCTCGGCCTTACCGATGCAGGAACCCTCACCCCGGTGCTCACGTCCATGCTGGCGCCGGAATGGGCATCCTTCCCCACCCTTGCCGGGCGCAGTTTTTATGGGCAGCCCGTCAAGAAGTATTCGAATCTTCGCTCCTTTTACAACGTGAATCTGGTGGAGCTGCGTCGGATCCGTGATCTCAAGCGCCAACAGCTGGCTCTAAACGTGTCTCCACCGCCTGCCATCTGTACTAGGTCCCGCATCGCCTGCGCGACTCAGCTCTGAGAGGCTCCTTCAGCTTTCCGGCTCCTCGTTTAGGCGTCGACCCACCGTTGCCTGGGCAATGAGATAAGCGACAACGGCGCCGGCTAGGAAACCCACACCGTTTCGCACAATCGGCAGGATGTCGGAGGTGCGTGTGATCACCGGCGCGATGCCGAACACACCGAACAACATCAGCCAGAGCGGGGAGAGCAGTAGCAACCAGGCCCACGCCACCGCTTCCCCTTCTTTGCGTGGGTAGGCCGCAAATCCAGCGATCAGGCCACCGACGGCGGAGGTGGTGAAGGTCCACAGCCATTGCTCCAGAGGAAGCCCTGGCACCACCTGGCATCCTCCCCGTTCCAGACACACCTCAACCGCATTCAGAGCATCGATGATTGCGCCATCCTCGCCGTGGTCCTTGACGTAGTACTGGTTGCCGAAACGCGTTTGCAGCTCGACCCAGTAGGTGCGAGGCATCAGCGCAAAAAAAGCGTCGCCCACATTGAAGTTGAGCAGGTTGCCGCCCCGGGGGTCCGCGACCAACAGAAGACTGCTTTCATCAAGCCCCCAGAATTCCTTCACGGCACGTCCAGGCGTGCGTTCGTACTGGGTCAGAACCCGCACCTTCCATCCCGTGGACTCCTCTACTTGATTAAGCCTCTTCTCCAGATTGATGCGTTGGGGATCCGTGAAGGCCTTGGCGAGATCAATAACCGGCGTCGGGTGATCCGGCAGCAGTTCGGGATTGGCGTAGGCGTGAGCTGGGAGGGCTCCCGACAGGGCGATCAGGGTTGTCAGCAGCACGGCCCACAGCCCTGCGATGCGATGTGTTCCCATAGAGCTGCTGTAGTGGCGGGCATTCTCTCCAATGGATCCGACAGTTGCGGACTGTCCGTCTTGGTTGGCAACGCTTCTCCACCAGGCCAGTGGGACGGTTCCCTTCCGGCAATTCATGGACTGGGCTCTGCATCATCCAGAGCACGGTTATTACGGATCCGGCCGGGTTCAGATCGGCCCTCAGGGTGATTTCGCGACGTCTCCATCGCTGGGCCCAGATTTCGCGACCCTGCTCGGTCGTCAACTCATCGATCTCCTGCGCACCCTGCCGGATCAGACAGGGCGATTGTCGTTGGTGGAGGTGGGACCAGGGGAGGGCGATCTCGCGGCTGATCTGCAGGCCGTGCTGGCCCGTCATGCTCCTGATTTAATTGAACGCTGTGAGCTAGTCCTGGTCGAACGCAGCGCATGCCTTCGCCAACGCCAGCAGCATCGATTGGAGGGGATTGGCGGCTGTCCGGTGCGCTGGTGCGCGATCGAGGAGCTTCAAGCTGCACCCGTTCAAGGCGTCGTGCTTGCCCATGAACTGCTAGATGCCTTTCCCGTGGATCGCCTGGTGCTCCATCAGGGTGAGCTCCAACTTCAGGGCGTGCGTCTTCAGCAACAAAATCAGCTGGATTGGACAGCACTTGCCATTCCGGCACCACTGCAGAAGGAGCTGGAGAGCAGTGGGATTGTTCTGCCCCCGCCCGGCAGCGACGACGGTTGGACGACGGAATGGCACAGCACCCTGCGGCCGTGGTTGGAATCGCTTGCTTCATCGGTGACCGACGGCGCCCTGCTGGTGATCGATTACGCCCTTGAGGCTTCCCGCTACTACACCGCCCGCCGGTCGGAGGGGACCCTCATGGCGTACTGCAAGGGCATAGCGGGGCTGAATCCTCTGGTCCATGCTGGGGAACAGGACCTCACCGCCCATCTCTGCATCGAGACCCTGACCCAGGCCGCTGCGCACTACGGTTGGCAACTGCAGGATCAGAGACGTCAGGGGGAGGCGCTGCTTGCCTTGGGTCTGGCGAGCGATCTGCATGCGCTGCAACAGTTGCCCGCCACGGAACTGGCCCAGGCACTGAAACGGAGAGAGACCTTGTTGCGACTGGTGGACCCAGCCGCCCTCGGTGACTTCCACTGGCTTCTTTACAGCCGCGGTGCTGGTGCGGATCGACTCAGCCTTGCAACTGGTCCAGACAACGCAGGATCTCGTCCCGGTTGATGTTGTCTCTGATCTCCACATGGCCGATTGCTGTGGGCAGGACGAATCGCAAACGACCATCCTTCACTTTCTTATCTCCCTGAAGCGTGTGCAGCACTGCATACGGATCAAGGTCCGGCCAGGCATTCGGCAGCCCGCAGCGCTGGATCAGTTGTTTCTGGCGCTTGGCATCTTTCGCGGTCCAGCTGCCGCGGTTCAAGGCCAGCTGACCGACCGCCACCATCCCGATCGCCACCGCCTCGCCGTGCAGCCAGGTGCCATATCCACAAAGGGTTTCCACCACATGGCCAAAGGTGTGGCCGTAGTTGAGAACGGCCCGCAATCCACCTTCCCGTTCATCCGCTGCAACCACCCGAGCCTTGGCCGCTGCCGATCGTTCCAGAATGGTTTCGAGCCGATCACTGCCAAGTCCAGCGGCTGAGTCGGGTGCAGGCCCCTCCTCCAGGCTCTGGAACAGTTCGTCATCGCCAAGGATTCCGTACTTAATCACTTCCGCCATACCGGCCCTGAACTCGCGTACAGGCAAGGTGCTGAGGGTATCTGGGTCGATCATCACCAGGCTCGGCTGGTGAAAGGCACCGATCAGGTTCTTACCGCCGGGATGGTTCACCCCCGTTTTGCCGCCAATGGCGGCATCGACCATCGCCAGAAGGGTTGTGGGGACCTGAATTACACGGATCCCACGCAGCCAGGTGGCGGCAGCGAAGCCGGTCATGTCTCCGACAACACCACCACCCAAAGCAAGCATCAACGAGCTGCGATCCAAACGATGTTCAAAGGCGGCGTCGTGGATGGAGGCCACCGTGGCTGGCGTTTTCCGGTCCTCCCCGGCATCAATCACCAGCAGGTCAGCGTTGAAGCCCTGCTGTTGAAGGCTCTGCAGGCACACCTCGCCGTAAGGGTCCGCCACGTCAGGGTTACTGATCACCAGGATCCGGCGGCCAGGCTGAATTCCCGCTGCCAGAAGTTCTTCACCGAGGCGGTTCAGGCCACCGGCACCGATCACCACCTCATAGGGGTTGTGTTCCAGCGTGACGGAGATCCGACGCAGGGTTGGTGAGGCGACCATGGGGCGTTCAGCCGATGCCACCACTCTGCCGGGCGGAGAAGGTGAACCCGCCGTAACCTCATGCCAGTGACCGCTGAAACGTTGCGCCGCAGTCTTGTTGCCTGGGCGTTTCTGTCACCGGCCCTGGTCCTGATCAGTCTTTCGGTCCTGGTCCCTGCGCTGATGGCTCTGCTGATGAGCTTCACCTCTTCCGGCCTGGACGTGAGCGAGCCACTCCGCTTCGTAGGACTGGCCAACCTGCAGCGGCTTCTGTTGGATCCGATGGTGCTGCGGGTGCTGATTAACACGTTTTTGTATCTCTTCGGCGTGGTTCCGCCGATTGTTCTCGGCTCACTGGCCTTGGCGGTTCTAGTGAACCGTTGCCTGCCCGGCAGTCATCTAATGCGCGGCGCTTTCTACACACCGGTGCTGGTGTCGATCGTGGTGGCGGCTATAGCCTTCCGTTGGCTCTATGCCGAAAACGGTCTGATCAACGGTTGGCTCGTCGCGTTGATTGGCCCGTCGTTCACCCCCATCGGTTTTCTGACGTCACCACAGCTCGCCTTGCCGGCCGTGATGATGGTGACCTTGTGGAAAGGTCTCGGTTATTACATGGTGATTTTCCTGGCGGGATTGCAGGGCATCCCCAAGGAGCTGTACGAGGCGGCTGAACTTGACGGCAGTGAGGGCTGGCGTCAGCACGTGGACATCACCCTGCCCATCCTTCGTCCCTACGTCTTATTGGTGGCGGTGGTTTCATCCATTGCTGCCACGAAGGTGTTCGAGGAGGTGTTTCTGATGACCCAGGGAGGACCTGCTGATTCAACACGGACCATCGTTTACTACGTCTACGACCAGGCCTTCGCCGAACTGGAGATCAGTTATGCCTGCACCCTCGGGCTGGCACTTTTCCTGATGGTGATGCTGTTCACCTTGGTGCGACTGGCCTTCAGTGGAGATCGAGCTCTGATTTAGAGGTCAGCTGCTCCATTGAGTGGCAAGCTGCGAAGGATTTCGCACCCACGGGGAATGACCACCACGGCCGAGATGATCGGTGTCGTCGGCGGCGGCCAGCTCGCCCGCATGATGGTGGAGGCTGCTGCAGCTCGCCAGGTGGCCGTAGCGGTTCAAACTGCTGCCGCGGACGATCCCGCCTGTGCCGGTGCATCCCGTCAAGTTGCAGCGGATCCCCGCGATGTGGCTGGAACCCGTCAATTGGTGGTGGGCTGCCAAGGGATCACGTTCGAAAACGAGTGGGTCAACATCGATGCCCTTACTCCTCTGGAGCAGCTGGGAGTGCGGTTCCGACCGGCCCTCGCCGCCCTCACCCCTCTGGTCAACAAGCTGTCGCAGCGGCAGCTGTTGTCTGATCTTTCAATTGTCACGCCACCGTGGTGTCCTTTGAGTCAGATCTCCCCGGCTCAGCCAGTCTTGCCTCAGGGGTGGTCTTTTCCGGTGATGGCGAAAGTGGCCCACGGCGGATACGACGGCAAGGGGACCGTAGTTGTGGAGTGCGTTGAAGACCTGGCCCGCCTAATCCGTGCTGTGGAGAGCGATGAGTGGTTGCTGGAGTCCTGGGTGACATACGAGCGGGAGCTGGCGCTGGTGGTGAGTCGTGATGCGCAAGGAAGGGTGCGCAGCTTCCCCCTTGTGGAAACTCACCAAAGTCAGCAAGTCTGTGACTGGGTTCTGGCTCCGGCCGCAGTGGATCAAGGGGTCGAAGCGCAGGCCTACAACGTCGCCGCCTCCCTGCTGACCAAACTCAATTACGTAGGGGTTCTGGCCCTGGAGTTTTTCTTCGGTCCCGACGGTCTGCAGGTGAACGAAGTGGCTCCAAGAACCCACAATTCTGGCCACTATTCGATCGAAGCCTGCAGCAGCAGTCAATTCGACCAGCAGGTGTGCATCGCTGCCGGTCTGCCGGTTCCTGCTCCTGAATTCACCAGCAATGGCGCCTTGATGGTGAACCTGCTGGGGCTTGAGACCCCCATCACGCCGCTTCAACAAAGATTGGATGCCTTGACAGCTCTACCCGATGCGCACCTGCACTGGTATGGCAAGTCACCGGAAACACAGGGTCGCAAGCTCGGTCACGTGACCGTTCTTTTGCCGGGGCCTGATGCGAAAGATCGTGAGCAGCAAGCCCAGTCCGCACTGGAGCTGATTCGCGAGATCTGGCCATCCCCCGGTTGAATTCAGTCCTAAGCTAAAAAACGAACTGCTGTGTTGGTGACGGCCTTTTTCTAGTGCTCTGATCTGACTCTCTTTCGACTTGGGGAGACTGTCGTGACGGTGCCGTAGACCGGCCATGCAGCCGGAAACGAAGCCCCACATTGTCTCCCCTTCTGGTTCTTCCAGGTCGACCACTGGGGCTCGCACGGCATGGCGGTTCACCACTATTGATGATCCTGACGATGCAACCAATGCTGGTCGTGATCGTTCTTGGTATGGCTTTGTCAGCGCTTGACCATTCCCTGCCGGATGATTCACAGGTCGCTTGGCGCCATTCTTCCCCAATTCTTTCGACTGGCGGACTGAGTCGAGCTACGAGCCAGCTAACCCGAAATCAGAGCGTCGTTCGAGGGTACATGCCGAAAGGCCCGGGGGCCACAGAACCTCATTGATCAAGGGCGATGTTCGTTAACAACCTGTTGGAGCTGACTCTGCTCAAGCTCTGTCACAACAAACACCTCCTGGACACTGCTTCCCTTGCGAGCCATCAACTTGTATCCCCCGCGTATCGGGGTTGAAACCCGCAGTTGAAGCGTCTGGCTGCGACCTTTTACCCGATTGATCACAGCCGGGGTGACCGTTTGAATACGCCGGTCCTTCGCAAGGTTTTTCAACCAGGGAATCAACCCATCTACATAGGTGCTGTGGGTGATGACAACCCGGCCCAAACCTTGAGGAAATCCGCTGAACCCATCGACGCTAGCCAGCCTGGCTATCCCGGAGTGAGCCACCTGTGGCCGTGATGCTCAAATCTGTCGATGCACTGCGACGCACCGTGTCCGGCCCATTGGCGGCATGTTGTGGTTCTGAGGCGAGGATGTTGACGGCCGAACTGCATGGCCGGGAAGTGCGAGGACTGGCTTTCTGCCCCGGTCGGGTGGTTCGTTTTGTCCTGGATGCCCAGACGCAAAGGCTGCAGACCGTTGATCTTCTGCGTTTGACCCAAGCCAGCCGAAAACCGGCTGCCTGAGATCAGCATCGTTCAAGGGGAGCCATCGTCAGCCCTTCTGCGGCAAGTTGCTGGTGGTACAACTCGGCCTGCTCAAGCGGACCACACCACACTTCGGCAGACCCCTGTCCGTCAATGCGGTTGGCGAGATCCCAGGCCTTCTTCTCACTCATCCCTGGAATGATCTTCCGCAAGCAGTCCACAACGTGCTGAAAGGTGTTGACGTCGTCATCGAGAACGATCACACGGGCCTGGGGATAGCGCTGGGTGATGCTCTGGCGCTCAAGCAACGACGCTGAGCCAGGACTGGAGCTGCTCATGACAGTTGCTTCAAAAGAAAAATCTTGGTGGTTGACCCTAGGTAGGATCCGTCCATTGAAGAAGTCAAGTCAATGCTGTTTACCCTCGCTTGGGCATCTCTCGCAGCCATATTCAGCTTCTCCATTGCGATGGTGGTGTGGGGTCGCAACGGCGACGGAACGCTGAACTTCTGAAGCATTGAACGTTTCTGCAACGTTCACGCTCAACCAGGGTCTAGAGATCGCTGCCGCAGCCCTCCTTGTCTTTGTGAGTGTTTCAGTGGTTTATCTCTCCATCATCGAGTGGCGAGACAGACGCCGTCGTCAGCCCTGATCACGATCTATTCGGATGATCTGCTTGTTTGATCGTGCGGCTCTGTGTTGCAGAAGATTGAGAGTCAGCTCGCTGTCCCCTGCGTGGCTTCCGCGACCCGTCTCTCCTTTTTGCGTCGTTCCGCGGCGAGTGTTTCCTGCATCAATTCCACAGCTTGCTCCATCCGTTCGCAGTTGGAGGAGAAGACGGTCAGATCCTTCTCAACCCGATCAGCCGGTAAACCGAGCTCTGACGACAGATCGACGGCCCGCTGACGCAAAGCACCTGAATCGGTTTCGCTGGAAGCTGTTTCCAGAACAGCGAGTAGTCCAACAGCCATCAGCCTTGAGTAGTGAGCTCCGTCGCTCAGGGTCTGGTCGTTCAACCAGCCCTGAATTGAATCGTCTGACTGCCCCTTCGCGTCCTGCAGGCAATGCTGAGCAACAGACTTCAGCTTTTCAGCATCGAAGCCGTTGCTGCGGCACAGCGCTGAAAGCAATGCTGCAGGGTGCTCCGCAGGGCGGTAACCCTGAGTGAAGCGCTCGAACACGGTGTTGAGCCCGATGGCGAACAGATTGTTGGCTTCAAAACCGGTCTGGTGACTGAGCAAATGCAGCTCCACAAGAAGTTCGTCAGCAACGCGGCGGTATAGCGGTGCAATGACGTGAGGAAAGGCCTGATGAAAGGCGCGCTTGCTGTCCGCAATGGTGTGACGCTCAGCCAACGTGCGTGCTCTCAATCGAATGGCTGAAACCATAGCGCCGAAGACATCGCCGTTAGGATCGAATGACTTGCAGGGACGCCGTGATTCCAATCGTGATCGAGGAGTCAGGCCGTGGTGAAAGGGCTTTTGACATCTACTCGCGCTTGCTGCGTGAACGCATCATTTTTCTCGGCGAAGCCGTTACCAGTGACTCGGCCAATCGCATCGTTGCTCAGATGCTCTTCCTTGAAGCGGAGGATCCTGAAAAGGACATCTACCTCTACATCAATTCACCGGGTGGTTCCGTTTACGACGGCCTGGGCATCTTCGACACCATGCAGCACATCAAACCTGACGTGCACACCGTTTGTGTTGGCTTGGCCGCCAGCATGGGCGCCTTCCTTCTTTGTGCTGGAACCAAAGGGAAGCGCAGCAGCCTTCAGCACTCACGGATCATGATCCACCAACCCCTGGGAGGTGCCCGGGGGCAAGCCAGCGATATCAGGATTCAGGCGGACGAGATCTTATACCTCAAAGATCGTCTGAACCAGGAACTGTCCGATCGCACAGGCCAACCGCTCGATCGAATTCAACTGGACACTGACCGAGACTTTTTCATGTCTCCCATCGATGCTGTTGAGTATGGTCTAATTGATTCCGTGATTGACAAGCGCCCTGTGCAGGCGGTGGAATGAAGTCCGGATTGCCTAGCAAAATATGTCCAGTTTGTGAGCGCCCGTTTCAGTGGCGCAAAGCCTGGCGGAACAACTGGAACTCAGTGGTTTATTGTTCAGAACGGTGCCGACGACAAAAAAGCAAGAAAAGTAAATCTGTAAGTCACTGAAGAGTTGTTTTTTAGCTAGTTGTCTGTTTGTTAATATAGTTTTCTTGCTGGAGTCTTTGCGACTAGTTATTAAAGTTTTCCAAGGATTTCTGATATGTTCCAAATATTTATTCTGGCATATTTTTTTTGTACCTGTCTACAAGTCCACAATCAAATAAATTATATTGCTGAACTGTTCAAGGTTGTGATGAATAGCACCTCATCAGAAAGATCCAATGTTAGCAATGGAAGCTGTTGTTAAATCTTCATTAGGTTGCAAATACCATCCTGTGCAACTATGGAATGGATAATAAAAATGGTCTGCTCAACGGTAAGAAAAGCAGACCAAGTTGAGTAGCGGATGTTAGTCAAGCGTTACAACAGTGCGATCCTTGTCTGGCACCTGGGTGAATTCAGCAACAACCGCCGCGAATTCGCCGCCATCCATTGTTTCCCTTTCAATCAACATTTCCACCAAGCGGTCCATCGCTTCACGATTGGCAGCCACCAGAGAAACGGTTTCCTCGTAGCAGCTCTTCACCATCCGGCGAACCTGTTCATCAATCTGCTTGGAGATTGATTCAGAGATATCGCTACGCGACATAAGATCCCGACCCAGGAACACTTCTTGACTTCCACCTTCTAGGGCAACCGGACCAAGCTCACTCATCCCAAGCTGCGTGACCATCTGACGAGCCATGGAGGCCACTTGCTGAATGTCACCACCAGCACCTGTGGTCACCTCCTGATGTCCGAAAACCACGTCTTCCGCTGCACGTCCACCGAGGGCGCCCATGATCCTTGCCTTGAGTTGAGCGCGGGTCACAAGGGTCTGCTCCTCATCAGGTGAGAACCAGGTCAGTCCCTGGGCTTGCCCACGGGGGATCAGGGTGACCTTCTGAACAGGATCGTGATCTTTGACCAGTGTGCCGATCAAGGCGTGGCCCACTTCGTGATACGCGATCAGACGCTTGCTTCGACCGTCAGTCAGGGGACGTCCTTCCATGCCTGCAATGATGCGATCGACGGCATCGTCAATTTCGCTGAGTCCAATCGACTCCTTGCGGCGGCGGGCTGTGAGAATTGCCGCCTCATTCATCAGATTTGCCAGATCAGCACCGGTAAAACCTGGTGTCCGTCGGGCGATGCTTTCAAGGGAGAGGTCTTCTTCGAGCTTCTTATTGCGGCAGTGGACCTCGAGAATGGAAAGACGACCTTTGATGTCGGGCGCGTCGACAGTGACCTGACGGTCAAAACGGCCAGGACGCATCAGAGCGGAGTCGAGAACATCGGGCCGGTTGGTCGCGGCGATAATGATGATTCCGCTGTTGCCTTCGAAGCCATCCATCTCGGTAAGCAGCTGGTTCAGCGTCTGCTCACGTTCGTCGTTGCCACCACCGATACCTGCGCCACGTTGACGACCGACAGCATCAATCTCGTCAATGAAGATCAGACATGGGCTGTTCTCCTTGGCCTTCTTGAACAGATCGCGGACTCGGCTGGCGCCGACACCCACGAACATCTCAACGAACTCTGAGCCCGATAGTGAGAAGAAGGGAACGCCGGCTTCACCAGCAATCGCCTTGGCCAATAGCGTCTTGCCGGTGCCGGGAGGGCCGACCAGCAACAATCCGCGGGGAATTTGAGCACCAACAGAGGTAAAACGTTCCGGCTGCTTCAGGAAGGTAACCACTTCCTGTAATTCCTGTTTCGCCTCAGCAACACCGGCGACGTCGTCGAACATCACCCCGGTTTCGGCTTCCATCATGAAGCGCGCCTTGCTCTTGCCGAACTGCATGGCCTGGCCGGGACCTCCGGGCATGCCACTGTTGCGTCGGGCAAGGAAGATCAACGAACCGATCAACAGCAGTGGGAACAGCAGATTGCCCAGTAGCCCAATTGCTGGTGGAGCGTTTCGCGGTGGGTGAATGTCGAAGCTGATTCCTTCTTCCTTCAAGGTGTTGACCAACTCGGGGGCAAGGCCGGGAAGGTCCACCCGCAGACGTTGCACGCGGTTGTCCAGTTCAGGGTCGACAGCTTCGATCACGGCGTTGCGACCACCGTCGTAAATGTCAACCGCGGTGACCCGTCCGGCTTCTACGTAGTCGAGGAAGCGGCCATAGCTCATGCGTGCCACTGCCGCATTGCGAGGAGCCACAGTCGTTCCTTCGGCGTTCTGACTGTTCAGTCCACTGTTGCTGATCACCTGCCAACCGATCAGGAGCACGACGCCGATGGGCAGAAGCCAGAGGGCGACGAGGCGCCAACGCTGATTCATGATCCTTAGAAATGATGAACGATTGTAAAGCAGGAAAAAAGAGGATGTGGGAGTGGATCAGAGGCTTCTGAGCGCCACGATCGGATCAAGTTTCGCAGCCCGACGGGCCGGCACAACGCCAAAAAACAGGCCAATGGAGCCTGATAAGCCGACAGTCACCAGAACGGTGCTGACCCCGATGCTCGCTGGCAGTGGGCTCACCATTGCCACGAGGGCCACCGTTCCCAACCCGGCTGCAGTGCCGATGGCGCCACCGAGGCTTGAAAGCACCAGGGACTCCACCAGGAATTGTTGCAGTACATCACTGCTGCGAGCTCCAAGAGCCTTGCGCAACCCGATCTCCTCGGTTCGCTCGCTGACGGACACCAACATGATGTTCATGATTCCGATACCACCAACCAACAAGGAGATCCCACCAATGGCGGCAAGCATTAAGGTGAGTCCCCCAGTGATCGTGCCAACGATTGTGAGGGCATCTTTCTGCGACCGCACAGCAAAGTCATCGTCCCGAAGAATCCTGTGCCGTTGCCGCAGCAGATTCGTGATCTGAAACTTGGCGGCGCTGGTGCTGGCTTCGTTCCTCGCCTCCACGCTGATGAAACTCAGGCTCACGCCGTAGGTAGGGTCACGACCGGTGAGCCGGGTCACCATCGTGCTCAGTGGGATGTAAGCGTTCTCGTCCTGATTACTTCCGAACACCGCACCTTTCGGTGCCATCACCCCGATCACTTCGAAGGCCTGTGTTCCGATACGAAGTTGCTGCCCCAGCGGTTCGCCGGTCGGGAAGAGCTTGCTGCGCAGATCAGGACCGATCACCGTCACGGCTCGTGCGGCCTGGTTGTCCTGTTGTGAGATGAAGCGGCCGCGAGCAATCTCAAAACTGCGGACCGGCAGAAAATCAGCCGTGATTCCTGAGATTGAACTGGTGGCTGTACGGGCACCAGCCTGGACAACCTGGCTGCTGGTGATCTGCGGTGCAACACGACGCACGCTGGGAACCTGCTCAGCGATCGCCTCAGCGTCTTCAAGCACCAGAGTCTTCGGGAATGCCACCCCGCGGCGACGGGTGTCGTTGTTGCCAGGAACAACGAACAACACATTGGCGCCGAGGTTGCTGAGCTGCTCTTCCGCCAGACCCTGAGCACCTCGACCGACACCCACCAGCGTGATCACGGAGGCATTGCCGATCACGATGCCCACCATGGTCAGCAGACTGCGCAGTCGATTGCTACGCAGCGTCGTGAGGGCCATCCTCACGGTTTCCGTTGGGGGCATCCGCTCTTTCATCGCAGCTCAGCGGGGCAACATCATCAGATCATGCTGACGGGTGATTCCTCGGAACTGACAATCCCAACTTTCAATAGATCGGTGGAACCGGAGACGCCCGCGTGGGTACCAGCGGTCTGGACCACCAGATCACCTTCTTTTAGCAATCCTAGATTCTTGGCCTTGGTCATGGCAGCCAGGAAGGTGTGGGTGGTTCGCTCATGCTGGGGGATCACCAGGGGCTTCACACCCCACACCAGTTGCAGGCGACAGGCCACGGTGGAATCCGGCGTGATCGCCAGAATCGGCGCCGAAGGGCGGAATTTGCTCACATTCTTGGCGGTGGCTCCACTCTCGGTGAGCGGAAGAATCGCAGAGGCATTGAGCTGACTGGCGATCGTGCTCACAGCACCACTGAGGGCATTCGGCACCGTGCTGGCCAGGTGACTGTCAACGGAGCGCTGTGGGTAGTCCTTTTCAATCCGGCAGGCGATAGTGGCCATCGTCTGGACGGCTTCCACCGGAAAATCGCCGACGGCCGTCTCGTTGGAGAGCATCACGGCATCGGTGCCATCGAGGATGGCGTTGGCCACGTCGCTGACCTCGGCTCTCGTGGGCCGTGGGCTGGACGCCATGGAATCCAGCATCTGGGTCGCGGTGATAATCGGAATGCCCAGGCTGTTGGCCTTGCGGATCAATTCCTTCTGCAATAAGGGAACCTCCTCCGCCGGCATCTCCACACCGAGATCTCCGCGGGCCACCATCACACCATCGCAAAGAGGAAGGATGGCGTCGATCTGATCAATGGCCTCGAACTTCTCGATTTTCGCGACCACAGGGGTCTCGTGGCCCTGATCGCGGATCAGGCCGCGGATCTCCTCTATGTCGTAGGGGTTGCGGACGAAACTCAGGGCCACCCAGTCCACGCCCTGGGAAAGCCCGAACGCCAGATCAACCTTGTCCTTGTCTGTCAGAGCCCGGACCGACAGCTGCACATCCGGGAAATTCACCCCTTTGTTGTTCGACAGCACGCCGCCGACGGTGACACTGCAATGCAGGGTCTGCTCCGCCTGATCCACCTGCTCAACCTTCATCTCGACGCGGCCGTCGTCGAGCAGGATCCGGCTGCCGGGGGTCACTTCATCGGCAAGTTTGTCGTAGGTGACCGTCGCAATGGTCTGGTTGCAACTCACAGGCCTGGAGGTCAGCGAGAAGCAGTCGCCGTTGGCCAGGGTGATCGGACCAGCGGCAAAGCGACCCAGTCGAATTTTCGGACCCTGAAGGTCTTGCAGGATCCCGATATTGATACCCAGCTCTTCAGACACCTGGCGGATAGTTGCAATCCGCGCCGCATGCTCGCTGTGGTCGCCGTGGGAGAAATTCAGTCGAAAGGTGGTGGCACCAGCCTGGACCAGTTCCTTGATTCGCTCGGAACTTTCCGTGGCAGGACCGATGGTGGCCACGATCTTGGTTCGACGGTTCTGATCGAACTGGCCCATATCGAGGCTCAAAGACCTCGCGGAAACTACCATCCGGGCGTTATTAGGCCGTGCCCATGGAGCTCAATACCTATCAGGATGCGGCCCGAAGCACAGCCGCTTACCCCCAGGTGGGGCATAACCCCATCTACCCGACGCTGGGTCTGACAGGAGAAGCCGGCGAGGTGGCAGACAAAGTCAAAAAGGTTTTGCGTGATCGTGAGGGGGTGTTCGATCCTGAGGCCAGGGAAGCGATCAAGCTCGAACTGGGAGATGTGCTCTGGTACGTCGCTCAGCTGGCCCGTGAACTGGGTTATGACCTGGAGGAGGTCGCTTCGGCCAATCTCGACAAACTCGCCAGCCGTTCTGCCCGGGGCCGGATCTCGGGAAGTGGTGATCATCGCTAGTCATTTATGTCCCGATTTTTGCTCCCCCAACTTTTGTTGTTGGTGCTTTTGATCGGCGTGCACCCTGCAGGTGCAGCCGAGTTGAAGCTCGATCACCTCGCGCTTGAGCCCTGTTCTGTTGAGGATCCCGGCAACCAACCGGACTTCGCAAGGCCCATGGGCGCCACTTGTTATGTCCTCAGCGGTGAGGTGGAGAACCCCGGTCGCAACGCTGTTGTGGACACCGATGTGTTCGCTCGCATCATGGATTCCAGTGGAGAACCGATCCTCCCGAATCGAACAAGGGTCGGATCTATTGGAGATATCGGTCCTGGTGTCCAGCCCTTCGCTCTTCGACTGTCAGTACCAGCGGGAACGCCAGGTCCGTTTGAGATTCGTAATCCGAGAGCTCGGGGATTCAAGACACCCGTCCGCAATCTCGCCAGCGTGGATGACGATGATTTGCTGCCGCTGGAACAGGCGATTGAGTGATTCAAAAGCCCAGGCTCATGGATTGGAACTGGGCGCTGGATGCTTCAAGCAATCCCTGCAGCACCCGCAGAGCGATGAAGGCCAGGATCGCCGAGAGATCGATGCCACCGATGGGCGGAATCACCCCGCGAAACATGTTGAGGTACGGATCGGTGATCGATGCGACGCCACCCAGCACCGGGTTGCTGAAGTCGATGTTGGGAAACCAGGTGAGCAACACCCGCACGAACAGCACGAAGAGATAGATGTTCACAGCAGTGGACAGCACCAGCAGCAGATAGGCGATGCCACCAGTGAGCATGGTTGTGTCCACGGTTCGTTTCTAAATCTCTCAAAAGTCTATGCAGCCTGAGCGGCGTGGTCCTGCGCCAGGTCCGGAAGAACCGAAAAGGTGCGATGGAACTTCTCCGAAAGCGTGATCCAGTACGAGCGTCCTTCGCTCTGACGACGCCGCTCGATGAAGTCCTGGGCCAGCAGCTCCTTGATGTGGTCGTAGGCACCAGAACCACGCAGATCCACAAGATCGGATTGAAGGATTCGCTTCTTCAGGGCGATCGTCGCCAGGGTTCGCAGCGTGGCGGTGGAGAGATTCACCGGCAGCATGTCTTGAACCAGGTCCGCGAGTGCGGGTCGCAGCTGTAGTCCGAACTGACCGTTCTGTTCGACGATCTCCAGCGCGGTATCCCGCTGGGCATAGCCGGCTGACAGGGCCAGAAGGGCCTGTTGCACCGCCTGAGGCTCAGTTCGGGCAAGTTCACACAATTCATTCAGACCGATTGGACGTCCCTTCAAATACAGGATGGCCTCGATCTGAGCGGCAAGAGACGGTATGGACATCGCGAACCGTCACAATGATCCAAGATATCGCCGTCGACGTCAGAGGAACAGGGTGTAGGCCGGATTCTCGGTTTCATTCCAGTAGGGGTAGCCAAGATTCACGAGGAATGCGTTCCACTGGGGCTGTTCTTCAACCGGGATCAGCACGCCCACCACGATCCGGCCCACGTCTGCCCCATGGTTTCGGTAATGGAAAATGCTGATGCTCCAGCCGGGGTTGAGGGCACTCACGAAACGCATCAGCGCACCCGGCCGTTCTGGGAACTCAAAGCGGTAGAGCAGTTCCAGGCACTCTCCAGCACTACTTGTTCTGGAGGAGGACGGAAGACGGCCCCCCACCATGTGACGCAGGTGAACCTTGGAAAGTTCGTTGTCGCTCAGATCGAGACAGCTGAATCCCTGCTTGTCGAGACCATCCACAAGCTGATGGCGATCCCGCTCCCCGTCCACCTGCACGCCGATAAATATGTGTGCTGACGGGCCCTCGCTCATCCGATAGCTGAATTCGGTGAGACTTCGATTGCGCAGGTGATCACAGAGCAATCTGAGACTTCCCGGTTGCTCCGGGATCTCAACCGCCAGCATCGCTTCACGGTCCTCCCCCAGCTCAGAGCGTTCAGCTATGAACCTCAGTCGGTCGAAATTCATGTTGGCGCCACAGGCCACCGCCACCAGCCGACGGTTGCTTGAAAAGCGATCGGCCACGTCCTGCTTCAACCCAGCGACGGCCAGGGCACCAGCCGGTTCCAGGATCGAACGCGTGTCTTCAAACACATCTTTGATGGCGGCACAGATCGCATCGGTGTCGACTCGCACCATCCGATCGACGAATTTCCGGGCCAGTTCAAAGGTGTGTTCGCCTACTTTTCTCACAGCTACACCGTCAGCAAATAAACCCACCTGGGTGAGTTCAACCCGTTCTCCCTTTTCGATGGACTGGGTCATGGCGTCCGCATCCAGCGGTTCAACGCCGATGATCTCCGTGCTGGGCCACAGCTGTTTGACATAAGCCGAAATCCCGGCGATCAGTCCGCCGCCGCCGACAGCCACGTAGATGGCATCCGGTGGTTCAGGGCTCTGGCGCATGATCTCCAGGCCGATGGTCCCCTGGCCGGCGATCACCTCCGGGTCGTCAAAGGGATGGATGTAGGTGAGACCGTCTTCAGCACAGCGCTTTCGCGCTTCTGCCGAACATTCGTCATAGGTCTCCCCATGGAGAACCACCTCCCCTCCAAGAGCGCGGACCGCCCGCACCTTCACCTCGGGTGTGGTGGCCGGCATCACGATTACTGCTCGGCAACCGAGCTTTCCTGCACTGAGGGCCACCCCCTGAGCATGGTTTCCAGCGCTGGAAGTGATCACACCACGGCTCAGTTCCTCCCTGGTGAGCTGGGCCATGCGGTTGTATGCACCTCGCAACTTAAACGAGAACACCGGCTGAAGGTCCTCGCGTTTCAGCATCACCTCGTTGCAGAGTCTGCGACTGAGGTTGGGGGCTGGCTCGAGGGGGGTTTCACGAGCAACGTCATAGACGCGAGCCCGCAGGATCCGCTGGAGATAGTCGGTCATCCCTCCATTCTCCCCATGTTCAGGGCTAACGGACTCAAGGAACGGACGCCGTAGATTGCATTGATTGGAGTTGATGGTGCATGCATCTCGGAGATCTGACTCATCCGAATGAGCTGCACGGTCTCAGGCTGTCCGAGCTTGAAGATGTCGCCCGCCAGATTCGAGATCGTCACCTCCAGGTGGTGTCGACCAGCGGTGGCCATCTCGGCCCTGGCCTCGGTGTTGTTGAGCTCACCCTGGCCCTTTACCAGACCCTTGATCTGGATCGGGACAGGGTCATCTGGGACGTCGGGCATCAGGCTTACCCCCACAAGTTGATCACAGGTCGTTTCAACGACTTCCACTCCCTGCGCCAGCAAAACGGCGTTGCGGGATACCTCAAACGCTCTGAAAGCCGCTTCGATCATTTCGGTGCTGGCCATGCCAGCACGTCAATTTCAGCAGCACTGGGCATGGCGATGGCCCGGGACAACCGAGGAGAAGACTTCAAGTGTGTTGCCGTGATCGGTGATGGCGCGCTTACCGGTGGCATGGCCCTGGAGGCGATTAACCACGCAGGACATCTGCCTGAGACCCCCTTGCTGGTAGTTCTCAACGACAACGACATGTCGATCTCCCCGCCGGTTGGTGCCTTGTCCAACGTTCTGAACCGCGCCAGGCTCAGTCCGCCGATGCAATTCATCTCCGGCAGTGTCGAGGAAAGCGTTCGACATCTGCCCTTCATGGGCGGTGAGCTTCCTGCCGAGTTGAACCGCCTCAAGGGCAGCATGCGTCGTCTGGCGGTGCCGAAAGTGGGAGCTGTGTTTGAGGAGCTGGGCTTCACGTACATGGGCCCGATCGATGGCCATGACATCGGCGAAATGATGCGGACCTTCCAGGCCGCTCATCGGGACGGCGGTCCAGTGCTGGTGCATCTAGTCACCAAAAAAGGCAAGGGTTACCCCTACGCCGAAGCTGATCAGGTCGGTTACCACGCTCAGTCAGCCTTTGATCTGAGCACCGGGAAGGCCATTCCCTCGACAAAGCCGAAACCAGCCAGTTACAGCAAGGTGTTCGGCCAGACCCTTGTCAAGCTCTGCGAACAGAACAGCCGTGTGGTGGGGATCACCGCGGCCATGGCCACCGGAACAGGCCTGGATCTTCTGCAGAAAGCTGTTCCGAACCAATATGTGGACGTCGGGATCGCCGAGCAGCACGCGGTCACCCTTGCTGCAGGCATGGCTTGTGAGGGTATGCGCCCCGTGGTGGCGATCTACAGCACCTTCCTGCAGCGGGCCTTCGACCAGCTGATCCACGACGTCGGCATTCAGAACCTGCCGGTGACCTTTGTTTTGGACCGGGCCGGCATTGTTGGTGCCGATGGCCCGACGCATCAAGGCCAATACGACATCAGCTACATGCGAGCAATCCCCAATTTCACGGTGATGGCTCCCAAGGATGAGGCTGAATTACAGCGGATGATGGTGACCTGTTTGAACCACGACGGACCCACCGCCCTGCGCATCCCCCGCGGGTCCGGGGTTGGCATGCCGTTGATGGAAGAAGGCTGGGAATCGCTCCCCATCGGACGCGGCGAGCTGCTTCGCGAGGGAGACGATCTGCTGATCGTGGCCTACGGGTCCATGGTGTATCCCGCTCTGGACACCGCCACACTGCTGGAGGAAGCCGGTCTTTCCTCCACGATCATCAATGCGCGCTTCCTTCGCCCTCTGGATCAAGCCCTGATCCACCCGCTGGCGCGACGCATTCAGCGGGTGGTGACCATGGAAGAGGGTGCTCTCGCTGGCGGACTCGGCTCCGCTGTTCTCGAGTCACTCTCCGATCAGGACATCAGTGTGCCGCTGCTGCGCATTGGTATCCCGGACAAAATGGTCGACCATGCCACTCCGCAGCAGAGCAAGGAATCTCTTGGGCTGACCCCAGTTCAGATGGCGGAACGTATTCGTCGACGTTTTGAGCTGGGTGGACGTGACTTTGCCGGTGCATCGTCGGTACCGATCATCCAGTCCTGAACGCAGAGCTGTTCAGCGGTGCGCGTTCTGATTGCCGGGGCGGGACCGGCAGGCAGCAGCCTGGCTGTCCAACTCGCTGAGGGAGGCTGGACCGTGGCGTTGGTGGATGCCCTCTCCTCACCCGAGCGGAATGCCTTTTCCAGCGCAGCGCTTCCCCTCGCTGATGCTGACCGTCTGGGAATTCCAGCTTCGTGTTGTTCCGCCAATTGGTGGGGGTGGCAGCTGTTGGATCCCGACGGTCTCGAACACCAGTGGTGGGCTGTCGAGCAACAGGGGGTGGTGCTGGATTTCGCGTTGTTCAGAACCCACCTCTGGGATCGTGCCAGGCGGTGCGGGGTGGAGCTGCTGAATGGATGCCGGGTGAATCTTGATCGGCTGAACGCACACTCGGCCGATGTGATCTTGTCCTCAGCTGGCAATAAGCAGCATCGAACGGTCGACCTTGTGGTGGATGCCACGGGACCAGGGAGGCATCTGCAACGGCAGGCTGGCGTCGCCCTTGAGTCCCAGGACGACCCCTTGCTCAGCGGAGACGGGGTGGAATGGCTGCTCCAGGGAGACCCTCGCAGTACCGCGCGTTGGCGCGATCGGCTCAGTTTCATGTTGGGGCGTGACTGGATGGCTCACGGTTACGGCTGGGTTTTTCCGATGGCACATGACCAACTGAAGGTTGGGGTTTGCCGGTTGGCCCCTCCCCATGCTCACAACGCTCCTTTGAGACGTTCACTGCGACGGTTGCTGCAACGATGCGGCCTTGATCAGCTGCCGGTGCTGGATCGTCATGGTGGCCGTGTTGCAAGCACGATCAAACGGCGTCAACCCCTTGGTAGTGCCTCGCTCTGGGCGGTTGGAGACGCAGCAAGCACGGCCAATCTGCTGGGCGGTGAAGGCATCCGCCATGCCATGGATAGTGCATCAGTTCTGAGCCAATGCCTGCTTACGGGGGGATCCCACCGGGACTATCAAATTGCTCTTATACAACGACTCGGCTGGCGCTGGACCGTATCCAATCGCCTGGCGCGGCGCACCTGGTGGGGCCTTAACACAGCCGATGCGGATCGGAGAATGTCTCTACTAATTAATGGACTCTCTGGACAGGCCTCGGCTGAGGACCTGTCCAGTTTGTTGTTTGCGTATCGATTTGAGCGTTACGGCTGGCGTCTTCTGCCTTACTTAGTCTGAATGCGGCAGCTATTCAGAGAACACCGCGGGCTGCCAGACCCTGGATGGCACCGATGCCGATAATGTGGCCGAGGCTGGTTGTTCCCAGCAGTGCTGCATGACCCATGCCACCGAAGAAGGCTGCGTTCGGCAGCGCGGCACCTTCGTTGGGGTGCTTTATGGTGGCCTTGCCCACGGCAATGGCGATCACATTGCAGACAATCATCACCAGGGCAACCTTCGGAGACCAGGTCACGGTTGCAGGGGCGATGGCGAAGAGAGGGGTCAGCATTCAAGCCAGTGAGCGACGATCCATCTTCCGCGCTCAGCAGTCTTCTGTCTGCACCTCTTAAGAGTTGTTCATCCTGCTGGTGTCGGAACGAAGCAAGCCGATCACCAGAACGGCATTGGCCAGGGTGAGAAAGGCTTCCGCTCCGCCATGCAGGACATCCACCGCCACCAGCTCCGCATTACAGCAGCGCAGCGCCAGCACGGCGGCGCCGATAGTCATCAGCACGAACAACAACGTCAGCCGGAACCCCCAGAGTGCGAGTTCCGGCAGGGCCTCACTTCGTTTGAGCCAACGGAGAAACAGCAGATAGGGCAGCAGAGACAGGGCGAACAGAGGTGCGGGATCAAAGTCCATGGCTCAGCTCGTTGTCCGACGTTGCAGGAGGATCCACGCCGCCCACGCCAACCCAATGTTGCCGATGAGGGTGAGGGCCGCCTGTAGGGTCACCAGGGGGCGAAGGACTTCGCTGTTATCGAACAGATGCCAGGTGCACGCAGCCATAGCACTGATCAGAGCTGGCACCATGGCCATGGCTAACCACGGAAGTCCTCGGCGTTGAATAAGGACGATGGCCAGGCTCCACTCGATCACCGAGGTGACATGGATCCACCAGGTGCCGAGAGAGAGGGAATGCATATGATCACCCTAAACAGAGGGTCGGTCGATAATCTGCCCCACTCAGAGAGGTCAGTCCCGTGGCTGCCAGATCCATTCCGGCCTACCTCCTCTGTGGCTACTACGGTGAGAACAACCTCGGGGATGACGCCCTGCTGACGGTTCTGCTCAGGGAGATTCCGCAGCCCTGTCGCCTGCTCGTCACCGCCCACGACTCGGATGCACTCGCTGGACTGGCTCCCAATGCCGAAGTGGTAAACCGTCGGTCCCTGCGTTCGGTTCTGCGATCAATTGGACGGGTTGATGCCGTGGTGTTCGGTGGCGGCAGCCTGCTCCAGGACAGCACCAGTTTTCGCAGCCTGATCTATTACCTGGTGATCATCGCCATGGCCAGTTTGCGGGGCCGCCCTGTGCTGCTCTGGGGTCAGGGGCTCGGTCCGCTTCAACGTCCCATCAGCCGTGGAATGGTGCGCCTGCTGCTTCCTGCCTGCCGCAGTGCCAGCTGGCGGGATCAGACGTCCATGGACCGAGCCAGGCGCTTGGCTCCTCAGTTGCCTGTGCAGCTCGCACCGGATCCGGTCTGGGGACTGCCCAGCCAGTCCTGGACCGGAGGTCAATCGATCGTGGTGTGCTGGCGTCCATCCCCCTTGCTGTGCCTTCGAAAGTGGACTGTGTTGCTGAATGCTCTGCAGGCGCTGGCGGAGGATCTAGATGCACCGGTCCGTTGGTTAGCGTTTCATCGCCATCAGGATGCAGAGCTGCTTGAATGGCTAGCTGATCAAGGGGTCGTTACTTCTGTGCTGCGTTCACGCATCACAACAGTCCTTCCTTCGTCGCTGGAAACGGTTTTTGCATCGGTTCGTAAGGCCCGCCTGGTTATCCCGATGCGGCTCCATGCCCTGATCCTGGCCCGACTCGCCCTCTGTCCGATGGCAGCCTTGAGTTACGACCCCAAGGTGGAAGCCGCCGCAGCCATGGCGGGAGTTCCCTGCACCTCTCTCGATGCGCTGCCAGATGAACAGGCGCTCCTGAGCCAATGGAGAACTGCCTTGGACAACCCAGCCGACCCCGAGCAGGTGGAGCACATCCGATCCCGAGCAGCCCTCCATGGCCGCCAACTCAGGCGCTTCCTGCCTCAGCGGTGATATTCGGGTTTGTGTTGATCAAAACTGCGATCGATGCCCTGCCCGTTGGTGAGATCCACCGGCAGATTGCTGGCGAAACTGGTGCCATGGATATGGCGGTATTTCTTTGAATTATTAAGCCGGTAGGTGGCATCCGGCAAAGAGATGTAGTTGCTCTTGGTCGCCAATATGCTGATGTTGCGCAGGTAATAGCTGATGAATTGCCTGAAGTGCTTGTTGTTTATTAGGATTGATCATTGACATAAAGAATCAATGGGCGTGACAAATATCGCTAGTGCTCGTTGTGTCCACTTTTGATGGAGAGTATCACGGAGTTGTCTTTGGGATTGGCAATCTTTAGGGTTTTCGTTTTGATAATATTTTTTTTGGAATAGGCATAGCCGAAGTACGTCGGAGTCTGTCGATTATCTGCCACATATTTTACAAGGTCATTATCATCCTCGCTGGCGAGTTAATCCGAGCTTGAATTGGTTTTGGAATAATTGATGGTGTTATTGAAGATGTCAAAGGTTCTTTACTCCTAGCCCAGTCCATACAGCTTTATGGCCTCATCTGGACAGTCAAGGTTGACCTGATTCCAGGGTTTGATCCTCCCTTGAGCGGTTTTGTTCCAGAGTCTGGAGAGTTCATTAAGGTCAGTGATCTCGCCCAGTCATTGCCTGGGTTTATCACCACGGTGATGATATCGAACGCGATGGGGAGTTCAATGAAGTTGATGACCTCATGTGCACAACGTTTCAGTTCCTTGCTGGAGACGGGTCGCGAAGCGTTCGCCAGGGGATTGTCGCCACTACAGAATTCGCGTAACCCTGCCGTTGAGCCCGTTTCCTTGATGTCAAAGTCAACAGGCTTTCTCTGAACTGTTGTTCGATATCCCTGAATGGCTGCTTTGGTGATCGGGAAGACGGCGCCGGTGCCACTAATGCGGATGGTGTCAGCTCCATTGGCGAAGGTGCCGGTTAACCCAATTACAGCGCTAAATCCTGCAAGCAATGTAGCGAACGGAGCGTGAAACGGGACACCATCGAATATGAGAAATGTGCCCCAATTTGCGCGGTGTGCTGTGGAGTGGGCATAAGGTTTCGTTACTCTGCCAGCCGGTGTCCACTGCCGGCATCAAAGCGATGCTCCGCACTGGTCAGCCAGCTCACGTGTAACGGCTCGCTCAGGGAGAGATCACCGGCACAAAGCATCCTCAGAGCACCACGGGGGCTGTCCAGCAATAACAACTGGCTAGCCCCCTGCCATTCACGACTGATCAGGCGGCAGGGCATGCCTTCTGGATCGAAGCCAACGTCCTCCGGTCGGATGCCAATGGTGAGCTGTTTATCCACGGGAAGCAGATTGATCTGTGGACGGCCGATGAAGCTGGCGACAAATTGGCTGGCCGGCGTTTTGTAGAGCTCTTCAGGTGTTCCGATCTGTTCGATACGTCCGTCCTTGAGGACGGCAATCCGGTTGGCTAGAGCCATCGCCTCCTGTTGGTCGTGAGTGACATACAGCACAGGTTGGGTTCCCTGCAGAATCAGCTGGCGCAGTTCCGGACGAAGGTCATCGCGCAACTGTGCATCCAGGTTGCTCATCGGTTCATCCAACAGGTACACCCTTGGATCGCGGAGCAGAGCTCTGGCCAGGGCAACCCGTTGACGCTGGCCGCCTGAAAGCTGCTGGGGACGTCGATCGGCCATCTCCCGCAATCTCACCGTGTCCAATACCGTCTCGATCCGTTGTTGCCGTTGAGCGGGGGAAACACCGCGGATCTTCAAACCGAGGTTGAGGTTCTCCCGCACGCTCAGGTGAGGAAACAGTGCATAGCTCTGGAACACCATGGCGATGCGACGGCGTTCCGCGGGGATGCTGTCAAGCGGCTCACCGTCGAGTTCGATGGATCCCTCGTCCTGTCGATCCAATCCGGCGATCAAGCGCAGTGCCGTGCTTTTGCCACAACCGCTGGTACCCAGTAAGGCGACACATTCGCCCTCATCAACTTGCATATTGAGGTCCCGCAGAATCCACTGCTCCCCGAAGCGTTTTCCCAGCCCGTTCAGATGCAGCATCAGCCTTTGATCGCTCCGTTGGTCAGCCCGGACACGATCTGACGCTGACAGATCAGCACCAGCAACAGCAGAGGAATGGATCCCAGAACCGTCGCTGCGGCATAGGCGCCGTAGGGAATGGAATAGATCGACGATCCGGCAATGCGGGCCATGGCAACTGGAAGGGTCAGCAGTTCGTCCCGGCTGAGCCAGGTCAGTGCGATGGGATACTCATTCCAGGCGAACAGAAACACCAGGATCGCCGTGCTTGCGGTGGCTGGAGCCAGCAGGGGTACCAGCACCCACCGGAGGCGTTGCCACAGCCCCAGCCCCTCCAATCGGGCCGCATCCTCCAATTCCCTGGGGAGTGATTCAAAGACTGAGGTCAGCAGCAGCAGGGCCAAGGGCATTGCGAGTCCTGAATAGGGCATGGCCAGGGCGATGAGACTGTTGCCGAGTGAAAAGCGACGAGCAAGTTCCAGCAATGCGAGAAACAGCAAGACGTAGGGAAAAAGTGCAGCTGCAACGGTGATCCAACGCAGAACGCGCCGCAGCTGCAGGGGAACTCTGGCCAGGCCATAGGCAGCTGGGATGGCAAGAGCAAGTGTGATGACGGTGGTAAGAGCGCTGACGATTGCGCTGTTAAGCAGATAGCGCCAGAAGGGTGGGTCGCTTGCCAGCAACTCCTTGTAGTGAACAAGGGTCCACCGCTGCAGGAATGGAATCGATCCGTTCACCAGTGATTCCGCAGTGGAAAAGGAGCTGATCAGTTGCCAGAGCATTGGGAGCAAAGACCACACCAGCAATAGGCAGATCCAGAGTGCAAGCCGGCGCTTCATGGTTGCACCGGTTTCATCAGACCGCTTAGGCGCAGCAGCATGGCCAGGATCAGCATCGCCGACGTGAGCAGCAGAAAACCTGCCAGCATCGCCGTGGCGCTGTATCCGAAATCAAGGAATCGCATGGCATTCAGGTAGGCATAGAGCGCCACGCTTTCGGTGCTACCGGCCGGTCCTCCCCCCGTGAGCACCTGGATGAGATCAAAAACGCCGAAGGCCTGGGCACCACGGAACAACAGAGCAATCAGGACGTAGGGCATTAACAACGGCAGGGTGATGCACCTCAGGGCCTGGATCGGCCGTCCACCTTCGAGACGGAAGGCGCTGTAAAGATCCTTCGGGATGGTCTGCAAGCCAGCCAGCAACAGAAGTGCGATGAATGGCGTTGTCTTCCAGACATCGGCCACAACAGTGACAAGCCATGTCCACATGGGGGTGGACAGGAGATTCAGAGGTCCCAGCCCCACAAATTCATTCAGACGTTCGAGGGGACCGTAGGGGGTGTTGAAGATCCATCGCCAGCCGAGTGCCATCATTGTGGTGGGTAATGCCCAGGGCAGTAAGGCCAAGGCCCGCACCACCCCCCGTCCACGCCAGCGTTGATCCAGCAAAAGGGCAATCGCAAGAGCTAGCAGCAGTTCAAGGCCAACGGAAACGCCGGCGAACCGGGTGGTCTGGAGCGCGTCCTGCCAGAAGCGCTGATCATCCAGCAAGCGAATCCAGTTAGCCCCGCCATTGGGCACAGGGTTGAGCCCGGTCAGGACTGAATTGGCGTGAAAACTCAGCCAGCCATAGCGGATCATCGGCCAGACAAAGACCAGGCCAATCATCAGCAACGCCGGCAGCAGCAACAGCAGATTCATGCGGTGCCCCCAGCGGAACGGAATAAGGTGAGGGTCGAGGCCTGGGCCTGAGCCATCCCTTCATCCGGATCAAGATCTTCCGTGAGGATTGCGCTCAGCATGCGCTGCAGCAGATCGCTCATCTGGGCGTAGAGAGGGGACATAGGTCTTGGAACGGCCTGATCCAGGGCCTGCTCCAGCTGCGGCAAGACCGCGGATCGTTCCACCAGCTCCGGATCCTGGAAGAGAGCTTTTGCTGTGGGTGTGTAGCCCTGGTTCAGAAAGCGTTCCCGCTGGGCGTCCTGGCTGGTGAGGTAACGGATCGCTTCCGCAGTGGCTGAAGGATGGGGCGTGTCCCGCAACATGCTCAATCCCCAGCTGCCGAGGGTGGCGGCAGGGGTCTGCCCTGGCAGGGCAACCATGGTAGTGACGCCGATGCGGCCCTTCACGGCACTGTCATCTCCCTGCAGTTCCGCCCAGGCGTAGGGCCAGTTGCGCATCAGCGCTGCATCACCTGCCTTGAATGCCTGCAGGGACTCCGACTCGGCGTAATTGGTGACGGCCCTCGGGCTGATTCCATCGCTGATCAGACCTTTCATCCATGTCGCGGTCTGACGAGCCGCCGGGCTGTCGAGGCTCGGTTCTCCACTGACCGGGTTGAGCCAGGACCCACCGAACGCCTGGATCATTTCCACAAAATCGCAGCTGAGGCCTTCGTACTGACGCGCCTGCCAGACAAACCCTTGGGGTGCTTGACCCTCCTGCTGAAGTTTGCCCACCACAGCGGTGAGTTCATCCGGCGTCCTTGGTGGATCGGCCATCAGGTCCGTGCGCCAGTACAGCAGGCCGACATCGGCACCCAGGGGCCAGCGGTACAGGGCGCCGTTCACCCGGTTGCCGAGCCGAGCCCCCTCAACCAGACCCTGCTCATCAGCGGTGTCAAACCACGGATCCAGAGGTTCCAGCCATCCGGCGGCCACATATTTCGGCAGCCAAGTCACATCCACCAGAAGGGCATCAAACGGCGGAGATCCCAGCAGCAGACTGCTGATGGCCAGATCGGAAATGGATTCGGTCTCCAAGGGGCCCCGGCTTACGTTGAGATGAATCCGCCCGCGGTTATCAGCGTTGAACCGATTCACCAACGACGCCGTGGCATCGGCGTAGGGCGCTGGCATCAGGATCGTGACCGACTGGACCTGCTCTGGACGTCCCCAGACGACACCAACCAGCAGGAGGAATCCGAGACCGATGGCGAACAACCCGCGCCGAAACAACATCAGTTGACGATGGAAACCTCAGGGAACCCTGCCAGTTGCTCTTGGGCCCAGTCCCTCACGGTGTAAGCCTCCACTGCCGCAGACATGGTCTCCATCCGATGCCGTTGCTCATCTTCAGGCATTTCAAGAGCGGCCTCGATGGCCTCATCCATGCGGCGATTGGAATAGGGATTGGTCAAGACGGCTCCCTCAAGAACGACGGATGCTCCGGTGAATTCCGAAAGCACCAGCACCCCGCCGCGATGACGGCGAGCTGCGGCGTATTCCTTGGCCACCAGGTTCAATCCATCCCGCAGCGGCGTGATCCAGCAGACGTCCGCATGGCAGAACCAGGCCACCATCTCTTCATAGGGAATGCGCCGGGTGGAGAAGCGCACAGGAATCCAATCCACCTGACTGAAGCGTCCATTGATGCGACCGGCCATCTCTTCGATGGAACGCTGCGTTTCCTCGTAGATCTTCATGCCACTGGCTGCAGCCACGCAGGCCAGCATCAGGACGACTTCGCCATGCAGGTTCTCGCGACGCTCGAGCAGCCTCTCAAAAGCCAGAAGTAACTCTTCGTTGCCCTTGGTGTAATCAACTCTGCTTGCTGAAAGGATTAATTTACGACCTTTCTTAGTGTCTTGAACAATCATTTCTCCATAACTTTCAACGGAAGCACTCCACGACAATTCCTGAATCACATCTGGTGATGTTCCAACCGGAGAGCTCAGCAGTTGAATGCGTCGACCGTTGTGATCGAGATGGCTTGTCACCGTTCCTTCCGAAAGGGCGGTGCCGACAGTGATGAATTTTTTATCAACAGGGACTTTGGGTCCCCGTTTGGCTCCAACTAGGGTGCTTGCAGCTCGTGCAAAATTCTCGGTGTAACGGGGGATATGGAAGCCGACAACGTCACAACACAGCAGACTCTTCAGAATCTGTTCTCTCCAGGGAAGGATGGCGAAAACGTCATTTCCTGGAAAAGGAGTGTGGTGGAAGAAGGCGATTTTCAGATCTGGCCGCTGTTGTCGGATATAGCCAGGAGCAAGCCAGAGGTTGTAATCATGTACCCAAACAGTGGCACCCTCACCGGCCTCGGCACAGGCTGCGTCGGCGAATCTTCTATTAACCTCTTCAAAAATGCTCCAGTTAGCGTTATTGACATTGAAGTGAGTTGGGAATGTATGGAGAATCGGCCAGAAGCTTTCTTTGGAAGTGATGTGATAAAAACTTGATATCTGTTCATCAGCCAAAGGGATCCTGCACAATGTGAACGGAGAAGGATTTTTCATCTCAATCCTTTCAAGATCCATTTCCGCTGGTTCATCGACACGACGCCAGGCTATCCAGGTGCCGTCGTCTCTCGTTCGGAAAAGATTTCTAAGTGTCGGAATGATTCCATTGGGACTCTTCTGGTCCACCCAGATCTGGTTTCCGGCAGCGTCTTTTCCCTCGTCAAAAGGGGTTCGGTGATAAAGAATGACAAACGAACTCTGTCCCATATAACAATCCAAACTATTATTTTTTATCATTTCACAACTGCCCTGTTTCTGTCAAACAGAGGTGTTGTTTTGCAGATCCGCGATCACGTCCAGCACCTCCTGGGCATGGCCGCTCGGCCTCACCGCAACCCAGCGCTGGCGAAGAATGCCATTCGGGTCAATCAGAAAGGTATGCCGGAGTGAGTAGGGCGCCATCCAGGACCCATAGGCCTTGCTCACCGTTCCGTCGGGATCAGAGAGCAATGGGAAACTGAGACCTTCGCTCTCACAGAAGGAGGCATGATCATCGACGCTGTCGGCGCTGATCCCCACCACTTCTGCACCTGCAGCCAGGAATTCATCGTGCAGGGATTCAAAGCCACGGGCCTCGATTGTGCAACCTCCAGTGAAATCACGGGGGTAGAAGTACACCGCTAACCAGCTCCCGCGCAGATCGTCGCTGGACCAACGGTTACGATCAGGTTCGAGACGGCTTGAGCCAGGAAGATCGAAACCTGGCACCTCAGTGCCTGATTGCAAAACAGGTCCACCGAGGGACGATGCCTTCGATGGAGTTATGGAAAGTGCTGTCAACAGCAGGCCAGATTTAATAATCAGATCACGCCGACGCACACGGTTTAAGTCAAAGCTTCGCCAGGTTAATGCCCAGAGACTTGGCGTAGGGGCCCAGACCTTTCTTTTGGATTGTCTTGAGAGCGCGGGTGGTGATGCGGAGGTTTACCCAACGTTTGCCCTCCGCCCACCAAAGACGACGGTTCTGCAGATTGGCCTGCTGCAGTTTTTTGGTTCGGATGTGGGAATGGCTCACAGCCATGCCGTTATTGGCGCGAGTACCGGTGAGCTGGCACACCCGAGACATGTCGTCGTCCTTCTGCTTGAGGTTGGTCAGATCTGAATAATCAGATCCAAGTAACTACTTTATCAAAGGGCGGAGCTCACATACCCCTCTGTATCAACGTTCCCATAAGTTCAGCGCTGCGGGTCTGAAAGCCGCTGAGTTCATTCGGCTCAAGGCCGCCGACGCCGAGTCGAGCCATGTCGTACACGTGGCGGGCAATATCTTGAGTCAAAGCCTCAGTCGGTGAACTCTGCGCGTCGCCAACGAGCACGCTGCCGGCCTTCAGCTTCAGCATCCCCTCCACAAGGGGATGACGCTTGTTCACTAAGAGAACGTGATAGTCCGGCAGGCCGGGTAGCCGCTGTTCCATCAGGGCCCCCATGTCATTGAGGCGCCGCATCTGCTCCGGCAGCAGAATCATCGCCGGTGGTGCTCCCTCAGCCTTCAGAGCCTGCACCTGCACGGTCACCTTGTCGTTGGACAGTGCGCTCTTGATCAGGTCCCGCAGTCGATCCGACTCCGTGGTTCCATCCTGGTCGGTGATTTCCGCGTCGTTGTCCTTGAGGCTGTCATCGAGTTCGGCATCGACACGCTGAAAGGTCAGATCCTCATGGCGTTGCTCGAGCCATGGGATGAACTGGGTGTCGATCACCGTCTCCAGCTTGAGCACTTCCATCCCTTGGGAGGTCCAGAGATTGAGTGCGCCGGCCTGGGCCACGTCGTCGGTGCTGTACAGAATGCGTTTGCTGTTGTCGCTCGCGAGACGACTCCGATAGCCCTCCAAGGTAGTGAAGGCCCGATCACCAGCGCTGATGGGATCAGGGGTATCGCCATCTGTCGCAGTGGCGCTGGTTCCGAACAGAATCAGCTCTGCCACCTGGTCGGCGAACTTGTCATCCTCCATGGCGCCGATCTTTACGAAGGGTGCCAGGGACTCCCAGACCTCCGCATAGGTGGAAGGGTCGTCATTCTTGAGATTCCGCAGGCGGTCTGCCACCTTCTTGGCCACGAAATTGCCGATGGAGCGAACGCGGCGGTCTGTCTGCAGTGCGCTGCGGCTAACGTTCAGCGGGATATCTGGTGAATCGAGCACGCCACGAAGTGGCAGCAGATAGCGCGGCACCACCTCCTTGATGGAATCACTGACGAACACCTGATTGCAGTAGAGCTTGATTTCGCCTTTCTCCCAGTCGGCACGACCGGTCTGCTTGGGGAAGAACAGAATTCCCTGCAGGTTGTATGGATAGTCGGTGTTCAGGTGTACCCAGAGGAGTGGGTCTCCCTGGAATGGATATAGGTAGTTGTAGAGATCGATGTAGTCCTTGTCGGTGAGCTCCCGGGCGCTCTTGCGCCATGGGGCATCCATTTTGTTGACGGTTTCGCCCTCCAGTTGCACCGGCACTGCCATGAAATCGCAGTAGGTGTTGATCAGCGTGCGGATCCGAGCAGGCTCGAGGTATTCCAGTTCCTCCTCCATCAGGTGGAGGATTACATCGGTCCCAGGCTGGTCTCGCTCAACGGAACTTAGGCAGAAGTTGGGGGATCCATCGCAGCTCCAGCGCACCGCTTCGCTATCGGGCCGTGCCGATCGCGTCACCAATTCGACCTGCCCGGCCACCATGAAGCTGGAGTAGAAGCCCAGGCCGAAATGGCCGATGATCGCGTCTCCCTCCTGCTTGTACTTCTCCAGAAAATCCTCGGCGCTGGAGAAAGCAACTTGGTTGATGTAGCGCTTCACCTCATCGGCGGTCATGCCGATGCCGTTGTCCGCAATGGTAAGTGTCTTGGCTTCCCGGTCCACTGTGATGCGGATGACGCCGTCCTCACCTTCGGTGCAGTCTCCCGCCATCGCGACCATCCGGCGCTTGCTTATGGCGTCGACACCGTTGCTGACCAATTCGCGGAGAAACACCTCATGGCCGGAGTAAACGGCCTTCTTGATGATCGGGAAGATGTTCTCGGTGTGGATCTGAATCTGACCCTGTTCATCCATCACCGGCATTGGGCTGTAGGAAAAAACCGACGATAAAGAGAAGGGGTGTAACGACTCAAGAGGGAAGGTGTGGTGGTTCCCCGAACCCCGTGATCTCTTCAGCCTGCTTTCTGAAGGTCGGGCCGTTCCTCGGCGAGGATGGCTCCATCAACGGGACACACCTGCATGCAGATCCCGCAGTCGATGCAGGTGTCAAAATTAATCCAGTAAAAGTCCGTTCCTTTTTTGTTTTTACCCTTGCCCTGATCGATGCAGGCCACTGGGCAGGCATCCACACAGTCGGCAATGCCCTCGCAGACATCGGTGACAATCGTGTGAGCCATAGCCAAAGAAAACCTCAACTTCGATCCTAAAGATCGACCCAGTCAAGTAGGAATCCGCCCTGATCGTTTGCTTGCTGTTCAGCCTGGCTGCGGTCGTTGAACGGATGCAGTTCGATCACAGCACTACGGCCCTGTTGATGCCACCAGCGTTGTCGTTTCAGCGCTGCTTCCAGCGTCGACTGCTGAGAAAACGCCACCATCAACGTTGGCGAGGCCGGTGTTGGTGGATCGATTTCATTCAGCAGTTCCCGGATGGGATCGATGGCAAGGCTGAAACCAGCACCAAAGTCTTCACCCGGGCGCGCCCCGCAACGGCGAACCAGTTCGTCGTAGCGACCCCCACGGGCCACCACCACAGGCGCCGAGTTCGTGTCGCAAACCAGCTGGAAGACCAGCCCGGTGTAGAGCTCAAATCTGGGTTGGAAGGTGGGATCCAATTGGATCCTCAGCCCCTGGGCTGCCGCAGGGCCATGCAGCTGGCGGCAGAGCCGATGCAGATCGTAAAACAGAGGCTGATCTCCGAAGCAGGATGTCAAACGATCCAGCACCGCGTTGGGGGTGCCTCGGCAGTCCAGGAGGCTCAATAGGGTGGCCTTAAAGTCGGTAGCGAGCGAAATGGCTTCAAGGCCAAGTCGGTCAAATCGAATCAGAGACGTACGAACGTCATCACGTTTGCTGTAAGGGACGGGACTGAGCAACAGATCCATCAGACCGGTGTGCCCCATCAATAGACGCGGCTGATGTTGCGCCTGTAAGTCAAGACGTTCCACCGCTGCCATCAACAAGCTCAGCAACTCCATCTCGGCTTCAATCGGTGCAACACCGAACAGCTCAACGCCGCTCTGGAGATTTTCCTCAATGCACTGCCCACCTTCATCGGCCGCTCGCGACTGGAACACCGTCCCCGATGCCCATAGGCGAAGCGGTCGGGGCCTGGACGCAAGTCGGGTGCAGGCAGCCCTGGCAATGGAGGCGGTCATCTCCGGGCGCAGGCCCAAGGGCTCATCGGCTACCAGTCGCACCACGTCCTCGCTGGCGATGGCTCCCCCCGCCATCAAAGTATCGAGGCGTTCGACGCGCGGTGGGGAAACCTCGTCGTAACCCCAGCGTCGGTACACAGAAGCCAACTGCTCGCTGAGCTTCCTGTTGGATTCCACCTGACGTGGATTCAGATCCTTCGCGCCAGCTGCAGGTTGCAGCGCCATCTCCGGAATTCTCGGCGTTTCCTCAGGATCCCATGGCCGTGACCTCAGGTGCACCGAAGGCATCACCGGACAGTGGTTTCACCTGGGCCAGAACGTCAACGATGCTCGGATGCAAAGCATGGCCAGCAGCCACCACACGACCGCTGCGGAGATCAAACTTTTCCCCTTTGTATCCGCTGATTCGACCTCCTGCCAGTTCCACTAGCGCCACGCCAGCCGCAAGGTCCCAGGGAGCCAGTCCCCTTTCCCAGTACCCGTCCTGACGACCGGCGGCCACGAAGGCCAGATCCACTGCTGCGGCACCACCTCGTCGGACTCCACGGGTCCGATGGGTGAACCAACAGAACTGGGCGTAATTGTTATCGAGTCTTGTGTGGCGGTCGTAGGCGAATCCGGTCACCAGCAGTGCGTCCTCCAGCCGGTCGCAGCTGCTCACCTGGAGGCTGCTGCTGTTGCAATGGGCGCCATGACCTGGAGCACCCCAGTACGTTTCGCCGAGGAACGGGACGGCGATCGCTCCGAGAATCGGCTGTTGACGAAAGGTCAGTCCGATCGACGTGGCAAAGAATGGGTATCCGTGGGTGAAGTTGGTGGTGCCGTCCAGGGGGTCAACGCACCAACGCAGCCCGTCCTGCTCGCCGGCGGCACCGCTTTCTTCAGCTAGAACGGCGATGTCCGGTGTCTCACTGTTGAGCACTTCTAGAACAACGCGTTCGGCAGCCAGATCGGCGTTGGTGACGAGATCACCAACGCGCCCTTTGTTCTCGATGGAGCTCAAGCGGCCGTAGTGGTGCATCAACTCAGTTCCACCAGCGTCTGCGGCCTGACGCGCCACAGATATCAAGGTGCCCAGCCTGTCGACGCTGAGACCAGCTGCTTGGGCCGCTGCTGCACAGAGGGATGAGGTCATCTTCATTCCTCTTCGAGGGGGAGACCAGGCTTCACCTTGCCGCGACCGAAATGGCGACCGAACTGGAGGTCGTAGACCTCGTCTTCATCCTGGGTTTCGGCGACGAGGGGGCCAACTGCACGAGCCACGCACAGCAGGCCATAGCCCTGATCCCTGAGCTCGCGGGAGAGACCCATTGCCTCTCGCTGATCAAGGACGCCACCTTGCACACGTACGGCACAGCTGGTGCAGCAGCCATTCCGGCACGAAAATGGCAGGGGATCACCCTGTCGCTCGAAGCTGTGGAGGATGTACTCGCCTTCGGGCACCTCATGGGTAATGGTTCGATTCTCCTGCCGCCAGTGAATGCTGATTCGATGGCTGGTGCCCATTCCGCCTGAGTGGAAACGCCCCTGCTACATTCGCATCTGGACTACGTCAAAGCCGGTGGAGAGCTGGCCGAGTGGTCGAAGGCGCAGCACTGGAAATGCTGTATAGGGGCAACTCTATCGAGGGTTCGAATCCCTCGCTCTCCGCTTCTCCGGTCCACAAGGACCGTTTTTTTTTGCCTGTCAATCGAAATCAAAAGAACGGGTGAAAACCTTCACCCGTTCGTGAACAGGACTGGACTCAGCGATCAACCGAAACGTCCTGAGACATAGTCCTGTGTGGCCTGCTGTTGAGGAGAATTGAAGATCTTCTCAGTTTCGTTGAATTCCACCAGGTAGCCCACCTTTCCGCTTCCGCCTTCAACAGTTTCTGCGTTATAGAATGCAGTCATGTCGCTGACGCGAACCGCCTGCTGCATATTGTGGGTCACGATCAAGATGGTGAAGCTCTTCTTGAGTTCATGCATCGTTTCCTCGATCTTCAGGGTGGAGATCGGGTCCAGTGAAGAACAAGGCTCATCCATAAGAATCACCTCTGGCTGAATCGCAATGGTGCGTGCAATGCACAGGCGCTGCTGCTGACCACCAGAGAGAGAGTATCCACTCTCATTGAGTTTGTCCTTGCATTCATCCCAGACAGCGGCCTGCCGCAGAGAACGTTCCACCAGTTCATCCATATCGCCGGTGAAACCATTGATTCGCGCACCGAAGGCGATGTTCTCGTAGATGCTCTTGGGGAAGGGGTTGGGCTGCTGAAAAACCATTCCGATACGGCGACGCACTTCAACGGGATCAACACTGGCACCGTATAAATCCACCCCGTCAAAAAGCACACGTCCCTTGAGAGAGCATCCCTCGATCAGATCGTTCATGCGGTTGAGGGAACGCAACACCGTCGACTTGCCGCAACCGGAAGGGCCGATGAAGGCGGTGACTTTCCCCCGTGGTACGTCGCAATAGACGTTTTTGACGGCTGCGCAGCTGCCGTAGCTGATAGTGACGTTCTGAATCGAGATCGCGGTTTCGTCCGAGACCTGATGTTGCTCAGTATTGTGTTGTGAGGTGTTCATGGCTCGGATGGGATGCAGTGGGTATAAAGAGATCTGTGAGGGTTGATGGATTGAAGGGTCTTCGTCGGATTACTTGGCAGCAAATCGGGCCAGCCAACGGGATAACAGATTCAAGCCGAGAATCATCACAACGAGGACAAATGAGGCAGACCATGCCAACTCGTTGTGGAACTCATAGGGCATGATCGCGAAGTTGTAGATCAGGACCGACAAGGATGCGATTGGTGCCAAGATTCCATCTGTCGACAGCAGATCAGACCAGAAGGGCGAGAACAAGGCTGTAAAGATCAGTGGAGCTGTTTCACCAGCAGCCCTGGCAATGGCCAGAACCACTCCAGTGGCAATCGGAGTGAAGGCCGTCGGCAGGGTGATGCGCACAATGGTGACAAATCTGGAAGCACCCACTCCCAGGGCACCCCTTCGCAGATCGTTAGAGACGAGCTTGAGACCTTCATCGGTGGTTTTGATCACAGTGGGCAGCATCAGGATCGACAGAGCCATGCCACCTGCCAGAGCGCTGTAGGCATTGCCGAACAGCACACGACTGGTGACGATCGTTCCATAAATGAACACGCCGGCGATGATCGAGGGCACACCAGAAAGCACATTGGTTCCAAAGCGGATGAATTGTGCAAACCAACCGTTCCGCGAATACTCAGCAAGAAAAATTCCTCCGCCGACTCCTACGGGAATCGCGATCAATGCTGCAACTACTGTGACCACCAGGGTGCCGACGATGGCATTGGCGATTCCGCCTCCATCCAATCCAGGCGGTGGTGGTAACTCCGTGAAGAGAACAAGACTGATGTTGCTACCACCTCTGACGATGACGTAGCCGAGAACGAGGATCAACGGCAGAACTGCAACAACGGAGAAGATCCCAGCGATGAAGGTCAGGATTCTGCTACCGACATTTCTGGCCAGACCTGGTTTGTAGGAGAGGTCAGGAATTCCATCGGAAGCACGATTGGAATAAGGGGAAGCCATAATTAGTACTTAAGGCTGAGACGCTTCACAAGCCATTGGGCAAGAATGTTCACCGTAAGAGTCATGATTATCAGAATGAACGCCGCATACATCAGTGAAGAGACCTGAGAGCCATCAGCTTCTCCGAATTGATTGGCGAGCATTGCTGCAATCGTGTTGCCGGGTGCCAGCAATGAAATACTGAAATTATTGGAATTACCGATGATCATGGTCACCGCCATCGTTTCACCCATGGCTCGGCCGAGAGCCAGCATCACTCCGCCGACAATTCCTGAAACCGCCGCTGGCAACATCACATTCATAATGGCGCCCCACCGGGTTGTGCCGATGCCGTAGGCCGCTTGACGCAGTTTCTGCGGAACCTGATTCAGGGAGTCACGGGAAATGGCCGTGATGATCGGCAGAATCATCACCACCAGAATCAGCACGGCGGGAATAGTGCCGGGCCCCATGGGTGGGGTACTGAAAAAGGGGATCCAGTTGAACAGCTCATACAGCAGCTCAAGTCCTGGACGAATGATCGGCTCCAACACGAAGATGGCCCAGAGGCCGAGCACAACGGAAGGAATCGCGGCAAGCAATTCCACCATCACACCAATCAAAACGCGAATTTGTCGCGGAATGATGTTTTCAGTGATGAAGATTGCTGTGCCAACGCCCAGTGGTACGGCGATGAGCAATGACAGCATGGAGGTCACCAATGTTCCGTAGATGGCGGCTCCGGCTCCATATTCATCGTCAACCGGATTCCAGTCGGAGGTGATCAGGAATTGCCAGCCGTAGCGCCCCATCGACTCGAGGCTCCCCCTGAAAACAATAATGAGGATTAGGAACAACACAACTGCGACCATAGAGGCCAGGATCACAGCGAGGTTCTTGAAGCCAACGTCCACCAGCCTCTCTGATGGCGGGCGATTCCTCAGTAGGTATTGGTTGTCCTTTTCGTTGGACATGCGCACGCATCAACGTCCCGCCAACGTATCGACGTGATTGATTTAAGTCACTAAGAACGGCTTAACCACATGCCCCTGCTGGACGTGGATCTGGGCAAGTGGGCTGGTCGGGGCCGTTAGCGTGGAAGGACATGTTTTGTACGCATGGGACGGATCGTCGGGATCGATCTGGGGACAACGAACTCGGTTGTTGCCGTTCTCGAGGCAGGCCGTCCTCACGTGATCGCTAACGCTGAGGGTGGCAGAACCACCCCCTCTGTCGTCGGATACAGCAAGGACCAGGAACTGCTGGTGGGACAACTGGCCCGTCGACAACTGGTGCTGAGCCCGCGTAACACGTTTTCCAACCTTAAGCGCTTTGTCGGACGTGACTGGGAGGAACTGGAGGACAGCAGCCTTGCGGTTCCTTACACCGTTCGTGCCAATGAACGCGGTCAGGTGCGCGTTCCCTGCCCGGTGACAGAACGGGAATACGCGCCGGAGGAGCTGGTGGCCAGCATCATCCGCAAACTGGTGGACGACGCCAGCACCTATCTGGGCGAAGCCGTCGAAGCTGCTGTGGTCACGGTTCCGGCCTATTTCAATGACGCTCAGCGTCAAGCCACCCGCGACGCTGGCCGATTGGCGGGCATCTCCGTGGAGCGGATCCTCAACGAACCCACGGCTGCCGCCCTCGCCTACGGCTTTGATCGCAGCGCCGTTCGTCGTGTGCTTGTTTTTGACCTCGGTGGGGGCACATTTGATGTGTCGCTGCTTCGGATTGCAAACGGCGTTTTCGATGTCAAAGCCACAAACGGAGACACGCAACTGGGCGGCAATGATTTCGATCAGCGCATCGTGGATTGGATTGCTGATGCTTTCCAGGCTGAGCATGGAATGGATCTACGGCGGGACCGCCAGGCCCTTCAACGCCTGACCGAAGCGGCCGAGAAAGCAAAGCAGGAACTATCCGGTGTTCTAACGACACCGATCTCGTTGCCGTTCATCTCGACCGGCGAGAACGGGCCATTGCATTTGGAGACCAACCTCGACCGCAGCATCTTTGAAGGCCTCTGTCCCGACCTGCTCGACCGTTTGTTGTTGCCAGTTCAGTCCGCGTTGCGCGACTCAGGCTGGGCCGCGGATGACATCGATGATGTGGTGCTGGTGGGAGGAGCCACCCGCATGCCGATGGTGCAGCAATTGGTGCGCACCCTGGTGCCACTTGACCCATGCCAGTCTGTGAATCCCGATGAGGTTGTGGCCATCGGTGCCGCCGTCCAGGCAGGAATCCTGACTGGGGAACTCCGGGATCTCCTGCTCAACGACGTCACACCCCTCTCCTTGGGGCTGGAGACCGTCGGTGGTCTGATGAAGGTGTTGATCCCGCGCAATACCCCGATTCCGGTCCGTCAGTCCGATGTGTTCAGCACATCCGAGGCCAACCAGTCCTCCGTTGAAATCCACGTCTGGCAGGGAGAACGGCAGATGGCCTCAGACAATAAATCGTTGGGGCGTTTCCGTCTCTCAGGTATTCCGCCGGCGCCTCGCGGTGTGCCCCAGGTTCAGGTGGCGTTTGACATCGATGCCAATGGTCTCCTGCAGGTCAGTGCCACGGATCGAACCACCGGTAGGAAGCAGTCCGTTTCCATTCAGGGAGGCTCCAATCTCAACGAGGAGGAAGTCACCGCTTTGTTGGCCGAGGCGGAGGCCCGGGCGGATGAGGACCGTCGAAAACGCAATCAGATCGAGCGTCGCAACCGCGCCCAGACGCTGGTAGCCCAGGCGGAACGTCGCCTGCGTGATACTGCGCTGGAACTGGGCCCCTACGGGGCGGAGCGTCAGCAACGCGCTGTGGAGATGGCGATGCGCGATTTGCAGGATTGTCTGGCCCAGGACGATTTGCAGGAGCTGGATCTGTGCGTCAGTGGCTTGGAGGAGGCCTTGTTCGGCCTGAACCGGCGCCTGTCCGCGGAGCGCCAGTCCGATGGACGTCCTCTGCAGGGCCTGCGCAACACTCTTGGTTCCCTCAAGGACGAGTTGTTCTCCGATGACTGGGATGACGATCCCTGGGCTGCCCCAGGCGGTCCCCCCAGGGGACGCAGCATGAACCGCCGGGATGTTGATCCCTGGGATGATGACTACTACCGCTGAACCTGATTACTGGTCGCTGCTTGGCTTGGGTCCGGAGGCGGATGCCGATCAGCTGAAACGGGCTTTCAGAAGAGAGGCCCGCCGTTGGCATCCGGACCTGAATGGCAACGATCCAGTTGCCGAGGAACGCTTCAAGCTGGTCAATGAGGCCTATGCCGTTCTCAGCGATCCCCGTCGTCGCAGAGCCTGGGAGCAGGGTGATCCAGACAGGGGCCGTCAGGACGACCCGTTTGAACACGGGTTCCCCGATTTCGAGAACTTCCTCGAGGTCGTGCTCGGTGAGCCTTCGCGTCGGTCCGAGGTGAACGCACCCGCCGGCAATGATTCCGGTTCATGGAGAGAATCTCCTGTCGCGGCACCGCCACCGCCGCCTCCCGTTCGGGCGGAGGAGGACCTGGAGTCGATCGTTGAGTTGACACCGGAACAAGCGCTGCACGGCACCACCGTCGAGTTGAACCTGGAGGATGGAACGGTCGTGGAACTCGACACACCTCCCCAGGCCGGAGATGGCTGGAGGTTGCGGCTGGAGGGGGTCGCCAGCGGAGGGCGTGACCATTTTCTGCAGCTGCGGGTGCTCACGGACAACGGTCTGCGCATCGATGGTCTGCGGGTGCATTTCAAGCTTTTGTTGTATCCACCGGATGCAGCTCTGGGCTGTGCTGTCGAGGTCCCGACGCTGGATGGACCGGTCACACTGCAGGTGCCGCCAGGGTCCTCCAGTGGAAGATTGCTGCGGCTGCGCGGTCGTGGATTGGAACTGGACGATCGCCGCGGCGATCAGCTCGTGGAGATTGTGGTGGTCTTTCCAGCCGACCTTGGCGATGCAGAGCGGGCTCTGTACCGACGCCTGCAGGAACTCGCCCTGGAGGCAGAAGACGGTTGAAGCGATCGATGAGAGACTCCGGCTCTGTTGTGGATCGAGTGTTCATCGCGATGCGCGTTCACGTGCTTCTGTTTGATGCCGGCAGTGACAGTGAGGGGATCCACTCTCTTGAGATCGCTGGTCGGACGGTAGTGCTGCTGTTCGAGAACCCTGATGACGCAGAGCGTTACGCCGGTCTGCTCGAAGCTCAGGATTTTCCGGTCCCCACCGTGGAATCCCTTGACCGCGAGGACGTGGAGTTGTTCTGTCGGGATGCCGGATATGAAGCTCGCTTCGTGGCATCAGGTTTCGTTCCCGAATCGGACGAAGAGAGGTTGTTCATGGCTCCTCCGGAAGCCAACCGTGACGTGAGTCATTGGAAGGAGGAGGAGGAGGAGTCGCCGGAGACTGACCAGCTATCAAGCGATCTCGACGCCATGCGCAAACGTCTCGAAGGCTTGTTGTAGACGATGACTCATTTTCAGGACGACAAGGCAGTTTCCGCTGATCGCGGGCATTTGCTGACGGAACAGCCGAATCCCAAGAGCACCGCCCTGGATCTGCTCGATACAGCTGAGCTTGTGCAGCTGTTTGTTGAAGAGGATCGTCAGCCTCAATACGCTGTAGCTGCCGCTTCAGATGCGATCAGTGCCGCCGTTGATGGGATTGCATCCCGACTAAAGGCAGGCGGGAGATTGTTCTACCTGGGGGCTGGCACCTCCGGTCGGCTCGGCGTGTTGGATGCCGCTGAATGTCCTCCCACCTTCTGCAGTGATCCCGAGATGGTTCAGGGCGTCCTCGCCGGTGGTGCTTCCGCGCTGCTGCGCAGTTCCGAAGGCCTGGAAGATCTGGAGGCTGCCGGACTTGAGGACCTGGATCAGCGTGGGTTCAACTCAGGCGATTGCCTTGTGGGTATCGCCGCTGGTGGCACCACGCCATACGTGCGGGGTGGCCTTCGTCATGCCAGAGACATCGGCGCTCTGGCCATTGCCATGGCCTGCGTGCCGAGTGATCAGGCACCCCTGCCCTGCGACATCGATATCCGTCTCTTGACAGGGCCGGAACTGCTCACCGGCTCCACCCGCCTAAAAGCCGGAACAGCCACCAAAATGGCCTTGAACATCATGTCCACCGCGGTCATGGTTCGGCTGGGCAAGGTGTTCGGCAATCGCATGGTGGATGTGTCCGCCAGGAACAGCAAATTAGTGGACCGTTCACTGCGCATCCTGCAGGACCTTGCCGCTGTTGAGCGCGAGCGTGGCCTTGCCTTACTGGACGAGGCCGATGGATCCGTGAAACTGGCCCTTTTGATCGCCGCTGGTGACCTCCAGCCTGGTGCGGCCAGGGAGCTTCTGCAGAAGCACAATGGTAAGCTCCGCGAAGTGTTAGACCGTCTGGGTCTCAACCTGGCTCAATCTTGAAGGAAGGATCCCCAGTAGGGACGGGTGAACAAATCCAGTCGCTCGCGGGTCTGATCCGGCACATGCTCGGGGGCCGTGATCAGGGCATCAGCCAGAGCTGTGTGGGCGTCTGAGCTGGGCCGCTGTTCACTGAGGCTCTGCATCAGCCGATTGAGGATCGGTTCGGTGGCCACAGCGTTGGCCCTGAGGTTGCCGACAACCATCTCAACGCTGACGTCGTCATGGTAGTTGTGCCAGCAATCGAAGTCGGTCACCATCGCCAGTGATGCATATGCAAGCTCGGCCTCCCGGGCCAGTCGCGCTTCGGTGTGGTTGGTCATGCCAATGACGGAGCAGTCCCAGCTCCGGTACAGCATGCTTTCGGAACGGGTTGAGAACGCAGGGCCTTCCATGCAGAGGTACGTGCCACCGCGATGTAGATGGTGCCCTGCTGGCATCGCAGCCGCTGCCGCTTCCGCCAGAAGCTCGCTCAATCGGGGGCAGAACGGATCCGCCAGACTCACATGGGCCACGCAGCCATCACCGAAGAATGATTGCGGACGTTGCTGGGTTCGATCGATGAACTGATCCGGCACCACCATGTCCCGCGGGCGCAGATGCTCCTGCAGCGAACCCACGGCTGACACTGAGATCAGCCAGCGGACATTGAGCTGACGCATGGCCCAAATGTTCGCTTGGTAAGGAACTTCGCTAGGCAACAACTGGTGATAGTGACCATGGCGTGCCAGAAACACGGTCTCCATACCCTGAAGGACTCCCAGCCGCAGAACATCAGAGGTCTCTCCGTAGGGGGTGTTGATTGTCAGCTCCTCCACCTGTTCCAGTCCTGGAATGGTGTACAAACCGCTGCCGCCGATCACACCAACACGAGCGTTGCTGAGGTCGGGCATGGGAGGTGTCTCTTTACACTCCAATTTTGCTCGCGCGACCATGACAAAGGCCTTAATGGACACTGAAGCAGGCCTGATCGAGCTCGAGCTGTTCGAAGCAGATGCCCCGAACACCGTCGCCAACTTCGTGAAGCTGGCCAAGGATGGCTTCTACGACGGTCTGGCCTTTCACCGCGTGATCCCCGGCTTCATGGCCCAGGGTGGATGTCCTAACAGCCGTGAGGGTGCTCGCGGCATGGCTGGTACCGGAGGCCCCGGCTACCAGATCGATTGCGAGATCAACCAGCAGAAGCACCAGGCCGGCACCCTGGCCATGGCCCATGCCGGCCGCAACACCGGTGGCTCGCAGTTCTATATCTGCCATGAGGCACAGCCCCACCTCGATGGAGTGCACACCGTGTTTGGCCACACCGGCAACATGGACGTGATGATGAAACTGGTGAACGGATCCAAGATCAACAAGGTGACGATCCAGGAAGGCTGATCAGCTCCGGGTCCAGTGCAGCAGTGACGGGCAGTTGTCGAGCAGTCCGTCACTGCCCAGGTTGATCAATTCGTTGAGTTGATGTTCCACTCGTTCGAGGGTCTGGGGTGGGTGCAGGGCCATCCGCTCGCTGGGGACGCGCATCAGTCCAACCCGTTCTGTGGCCGCCAGGGCCGCCAGACTCTTGAGCAGGGGGGTCGCATCAGCAACGTCGGGAATCAGTTTCCATACGAATTGCGGTCGATCCCACAGCGCTAACAAGCGAGGTTCATGCAGAGCCTCGAGGCTGAAGCCATGGCGCTGGGAGATGCTTTCCACTTCCTGGCGAATGGTGGCCCAGCTTTCCGGTCCTACGTTCACCGCCAGGGCCAGCACCACACAGGGACTCTCGGTTTCGAACAGGTGCCCGAGCTTCTCCCGCTTGGCCGCCAAATAATTAGCGTTATAGGCGCCGGGCTCCATCACCAGCGGCACCCGTTCCTCCACCTGCAGTCCGTAGCCGCCGAGGCCGGCGATCTTGCGGGGGTTGTTGGTGAGCAGCCGCAGTCGGTGGATGCCGAGGTCGGAAAGGATCTGTGCGCCTACGCCGTAGTTGCGTAGATCCGCCGGGAAGCCAAGCCGTTCATTGGCTTCAACAGTGTCAAGCCCTGCCTCCTGGAGGCTGTAGGCCTTCAATTTGTTGATCAGGCCAATCCCACGCCCTTCCTGGCGCAGGTAGACGACCACCCCCTCGCTTTCCGCTTCGATCTGGCGCATGGCCGCCTCCAGCTGGGGCCGGCAGTCGCAGCGCAGTGAGCCAAAGGCATCCCCGGTAAGACATTCGGAATGCATGCGCACCAGCACGGGTTCCTGCAGAGCATTGGGTTCACCTTTGATCAGGGCAACGTGTTCGGATCCATCCAGTTCGTTGCGGTAGCCCACCGCCTGAAAGGTGCCGAATCGGCTGGGCATCCTGGCCTGAGCCATCCGGCGGACGAAGCGCTCGTTCTCCAGCCGGTAACGGATCAGGTCAGCAATGCTGATCAGCTTCAGCCCCCAGCGATCGGCGTAGCTGCGCAGCTCCGGCAAGCGGGCCATAGAGCCATCGCTGTTCTGGATTTCACAGATCACACCGGAGGGACTGAGGCCCGCCAGCTGGGCAAGATCCACGGCCGCCTCGGTGTGACCGGCCCGCTTGAGTACGCCCCCGGAGCGAGCGCGCAGAGGAAAGATGTGACCGGGGCGGCGCAGTTCCGCTGGTCGTGTGGCTGGATTGAGGGCCACCTGAATCGTGGCGGCGCGGTCTTCGGCGGAGATGCCGGTGGTCACTCCATGCTCGATGCCGGCATCGATGCTCACGGTGAAGGCCGTTTCGTTGGCATCGGTGTTGCGGTCCACCATCAGCGGCAGATCTAGTTCGTCCAGCCGCTGACCCTCCATGGCGAGACAGATCAAGCCCCGTGCTTCGGTCGCCATGAAGTTGATTGCTTCCGGGGTGGCGAACTGGGCCGCGCAGATCAGATCACCTTCATTTTCCCGTTGTTCGTCGTCCACCACGACAACGCACTCCCCATTGCGGATCGCCACAAGCGCGTTGCTGATGGTATCGAACGCGATGGGTGCTTTCGCGGGGTCAAGGGAACTGGGGTTCAGGAGCCTGGCGTTTTGCAATCTCTCCATTATCGATCTCTGTACGATCGTTCGTTGGTTGGTTGGTTCAATGGCAGGCAAGTCAATGTCGGCGGTTGAAGCGATGGCAACGGTGAAGGGCGGACGGGTTGCTGTGATCGGCGCCTCCGGCTACGGCGGACTGCAGACCATCCGACTTCTGCAGGGGCACCCGTCTCTGACGGTCACCTTTCTTGGTGGAGAACGCAGTGCGGGAAAGCGTTGGAGTTCCATCTGCTCCTTTTTGCATTTGCCGGATGACCCTGTTGTTCAGTCTGCGGATGCGGACCACATCGCCGAGGCAGCCGATTACGTCGTCCTGAGCCTCCCCAACGGTTTGGCCTGTCAGCTTGCCCCAGAGCTCTTGCAGCGTGGCCTGAGGGTGGTGGATCTCTCAGCGGACTTTCGCTATCGCTCGCTGGCGCAGTGGAGTCAGGTCTACATCCAGGAGGCCAGTTGTCTCTCCCGGGACGATTCCGAGCTTTGCCGCAGCGCGGTGTATGGCCTGCCGGAGTGGCATGGGCCTGCTATTTCCGACGCCAGGTTGGTGGCGGCACCCGGTTGCTTTCCCACCGCCAGCTTGATGCCCTTGCTGCCGTTCCTGAAGCAGGGGCTGATCGAAACCGACGGCATCATTATTGACGCCAAGACCGGCACGTCAGGTGGGGGTCGTGTTCCTAAGGAGGCGATGTTACTGGCGGAAGCATCCGAATCCATCGCCCCTTACGGAGTGATTGGACATCGCCACACCTCCGAGATCGAACAGATGGCCCAGGAGGTTGCAGGGCAGGATGTTCGTCTTCAGTTCACTCCGCATCTGGTGCCGATGGTGCGAGGCCTGCTGTCCACGGTGTACGCCCGTCTGCGGGACCCCGGATTGACGGCTGAAGATTGCACTACGGTTCTGGATGCGGTGTACCGGCACCACCCCTGCGTGTCGGTTCTGCCGGTGGGAACCTATCCGGCTACCAAATGGACGCGTCATACCAATCGCGCTTTGGTGTCTGTCCAGGTCGATACGAGGACAGGGCAGATGATCTTGATGAGTGCTATTGACAACCTGATCAAAGGTCAGGCTGGTCAAGGGGTTCAGTGCCTCAACCTGATGCATGGCCTTCCGCCCGAAACAGGTCTCCCCCTTCATTGTTTCTACCCCTAACGCCAGCGCTGCGCCGCAAGCATCAGGGCAATTGGCAGAATGTGATGTTCCTGCTGATGAATGCGCTGGGACAGGCTGTTGTGATCGTCAGTCTCCAGCACTGGAACAGCTGCCTGAATCAGGATCGGACCGGCGTCCAGGTCCTCGGTGACCAGGTGAATCGTGCAACCAGCGATGCGAACGCCGGCCCTGAGGGCCTGTCCCACTCCATCAAGCCCCCGGAAGCTGGGCAGCAGCGATGGATGGATGTTGATCAGCCGATCCGGAAACGCACGAATCAACTCGCTGGTGACGATGCGCATCCAACCCGCCATCACGATCCCTTCGACATCGGCAGCACGGAATCGTTCCACCAGGTCCCGGTCAAGATCTGTGCGGCTGTCGTAGTCGCGATGATTGAGAAGTTGCCATGGAATACCAAGCCGATCAGCCCGTTGCTGAGCGCCGCAGCCAGGATTGTTCACAACTAGAAGAGCAATTTCGGCATGGATGCGCCGATTCCAGATCGCTGAAACCAGAGCCTCGAAATTGCTTCCGTTTCCGGATGCCATCACCCCGACTCTGACTGGGGGACCTAGATCGAAGGTTGGTCCTGACGATGGATGAATCAGGGCCTGTTCAGTTGGCATCTGCTGGCTAGGGTCTGCAAAAGCGGGCATTCCGTTCATGTCCCATCTCTCCATCCTGCCCACCGCCTACACACGGCTGGATCTTCTGGAATCCTCTCTGCGACACGAGGGATTTGATGTTGTTCACAGTGCAGTGATGGCACCGTTCAATGGCAAGGCTCATCCGGTGGATCTCCTGGCCCACCTGGCTGACGACGCACCTTCACTTGGTTGGACCCAGGGATCCGATGGCGCGATGACCATGGTTGCTGATCTGCAGCGTCTGGGCCGCCATCAGGGTCTCGACGCCAGGCTTCAGCGGGTTGCCCGTCAGTACGCGCTGCTTTCCGCGCTTGAGTCGATCGATTCCTTCGGCTCTTCCGCCAAGATGACCATCGATTCGGTCTGACGTGAACGGCGACGTTCACGTTCATCTGGATCTTGTTCGTCCAGAAGAGCAACGCATCCGGGTGACGATGGAGTGGACTGCGGTCACCTCCCGCCAGATCCTGAAATTCCCCCAGTGGACTCCTGGCTCCTACACCATTCGGGATCCCGTCCAGCATCTTCACAGCCTGCAGCTGTCGGCGGCCTCAGGCTTAGTTCCATTGCGTCGACTGGCCCCCCATCATTGGTTGGTGGATCATGTCAATCCAGGCCCGCTCTGCCTCACCTATGTGGTGGAAGCCAGAGACCTGACAGTTCGCACGGCCTTTGTCGACCCTGAATTCGCATCGTTCAGCCTCGCTGCTGTGGTGATGGAACTGGATGGATGCCGGTGGAGTCCGCATCTACTTGCCGTGAGCTGCTCTGAGAACTGGCAGGTGCATTGTCCTCTCACCCGTGATGGCGATGAATGGCGCGCCGTAGATTTCGATGAATTGCTGGACAGTCCTGTCCAGGTCGGACCGTTCTGCTGCCAGCCCTTTCAGGTGCTCGACCATCGGCACAACTTGCTGCTGATGGGAGATCCACCAGGGGGTTGGCCCAGCACGCTGAAAGCCGATGTGGAACGGGTCTGTGAAGCTACCTCCCGGTTGATGGGCACGCCGCCACCGGCAGGGGATCGCTATCAGCTTGTGATCCAGATGCTCGACAGCGGCTATGGCGGCCTAGAGCATGACCACAGTGCCGTGTTGCAGTTCAACTGGTCAGCCCTGGCAAAACCTGATGGCTATCGGCAGCTGTTGCAGCTGGTTGGCCATGAATACCTCCACCAGTGGAATGTGCGCCGGCTACGCCCCCAGGAGTTCCGCCCTTACGACTACGGCCAACCAGTTGTCAGTGAAGGGCTCTGGTTCGCCGAAGGGATCACCAGCTACTTCGATCTTGTGTTGCCCCTGCTCGCTGGCTGCAGCAATCGCTCCACCCTGTTGCGCGATCTGGGCGATGAAATCTCCAGAGTGCTGATGGCTCCGGGGCGGCGGGTGCAGTCTCTGGCGGCCAGCGCCGAAGAAGCTTGGGTGAAACTATATAAGTCCACAGCGGTCTCCGTCGATAGCCAAATCAGTTACTACCGCCTCGGAGCAGCAACCGCTTTCTGTCTTGATGTGCGCCTGCGGCAGCTGGGCAACTCCCTTGCGCATCAGCTTCGCGCTCTGTGGGCGACGCACGGACAGGTGGGTCGGGGCTTTGGTCGGGCGGATCTGAAGATGCTGCTGAAGGCCATCGACCCTGTTCTCGCTGATGATCTCGATCGCTGGCTGGACATTCCTGACGCGCTGCCGCTTCAAGAAACAGCAGCCCTGATTGGAGCTAAGGTAGAACCTGTACCCCTCAGTGGACCCGACCACGGACTGACCCTGGCGGAGGTCAACGGTTGTGTTGTTGTGAAGCGTGTTGCTGTTAACGGTCCCGGCCTCGCTGCAGCTCTGATTCCTGGCGATGAAGTCATAGCTGTCGATGGGAGGCGTGTAAGAGCGTCGGCTGATTTTGCCTCGCTCCTGAGAGTGGATGTGCCATCACTGATCACCTACGCACGTCGCAGCTGCCTTGGCACAACGCAGCTCTGTCCTGTTGATGGAGTTGAACGCTGGTGTCTCAGTTGGGAACCTGCGGCATCGTCAGAGCAGCTGTTTCTGAGAGATCGGTGGTTCCGGTTTCTCTGATCCAGAAACTTCAGCGTGCTGCCAATCTGATCCTTCAGCACCCTTGAGCCGCTGTTGGTGCGCTTACCACAGAGTCCCTTGCTGTCGTGCTGTTGACTAGGGGAGCTATGGACCGGTGCAAGCAATCTCACTCCGGTGATCGACCCTCGTTGATGTAGCTCCTTAAGTAGTTTGAGTCCGACGAGGATGCCATGCCAACGCCGGTTTTAAATCACAACGGGCACCAGGCACATTGTCTTGGACTTCGCCCCTGGCGCGGCAGTGCAATGGGATAAATCAGGATTTGCGCGCACGGCTGGACAACCTGAAGCGCACCAGTGGTTCCTGGCGAACCACGGTGCCCATTCACCCGACCAATTACGGCGCGCGCATCTCTAAGGATTCAAAAGGTGCTCCCTTGGACCCATCACCGCGGGTGGTGGTGATGCACGAAACCGTCTATTCATTGACATCAGCGATTAACACGTTCCAGACACCTCATCCGATGGATGAAGACCAAGCGAGTTATCACACTCTGATCGGACTGGATGGTCAGTTTGTTGACACCGTTGACCCTTTCAAACGGGCCTTTGCCGCAAGCAATTCTGCGTTGCTTGGGGAATGGGCTGTCTCCAACCCCCGCCCGTTGGGCTCTTTTAACGATTTTGCTCTGCACGTCAGCCTGGAAACTTCCGAGAGCGGTGCTAGTGATGCGTCCCAGCACACGGGTACACCTCGCGTAAGTACGACGACCTCCCCATCGTCATATCGATCTCGGCGTTGAACGGTAAGCCCTTCGCAGCTTCAACTGGGCATCGCTGCAGTACCGGTTAACTGCTTTCGTTGACCTTTGTGCGTACTGACGTGCAAGCCAGAGCAATCACATTCACACATCAATCCAATCCGCTCCAGACACGTTATGTGAACGAACTCTCAGTACGGTTTGGTTAGTTGATTTGACGCCCATGGCATCGAATGCTCTGCTCTCGGCTGGCCTTGCCGCTGTAGCCCTGGCAGTTCTAAGTTCCAATGCTGTTGCTCACGCCCACAACGTCCACCACCACTGACATAGCCATCATCACTAACATTAATCAGTAAAAAAATAGAGGCCTAGAACAAGGGTTATCGCAAGGGTTACAAACACATCGTACGCTTCGCTGGCACGCCCTTGATTCGAGTAGTTCCACCTCCGTACCGACCTGTCATCTCCGAGTGCACCGCCGAATTGTGGTGACGCCCCATCACTATTGGTTGAATGTCGAGCTTGGCGTCCACTTCTGAGGCTCAGAGTAGAAGAAAGGGCTCGCTGCGATTTGAGCTGTAGATCAGTCCATGGAGCTCAGGGTCCTGCATGTAGCTCATGATGCGGCTGGGGTAATCCAACTTTCCGTTGTGGAGATAGGCCAAAGTGGCGATTGCTTTGGCATCGCTGTAAGAGCTGCTGGCATCAAGTCGTCGATCCGTGGAAATTCCCAGCTCCTGCTTCAGACGACTCATCTTTCCCACGAGCAACAGAACACTCACCTGCGGATCCAACAGCTGATTCCTGGCCCAGGCGATCTCATTGGCGTTGGGATTAGCCGGCAGAAGCCCCTGGTGAATCAGTTCGGTGATGGCCAGTTGCGCCGGTCCATGGGTCTTTACTAGTCCGGAATGAGCGATGAACGGAAGACTTTCCCCTGGCTTGGAGTGTTGAATTTCGTCAAACAGGATGGCTGTCACCAGCATCGGATTGATCCGATGCTGGTGAGACGCTCTCACGATCACCGGTTTGAGCTGTCTGAGTTGATCTAGGGTCAGGTCGCGAAGGGGCTGGAGCTGGTCAATACCTCGGGTAAACAGTTGCGCCAGCGTCGTCTGAGGGCCATGGACCCCGAACCGTTGCTGCAGCAGCTGCAGTTCCTTGGGCGAGAAGACTGATGGATCAGACCGTTCATCCATCTCACTCAGCTGGTCCATCACCATCCGCTTCTCAATCGGCGGCTTGGATGCCGATGGAGGGAAAACAAGGGCCAGTACCAAGACCAGGACTCCACTGCGCTTCAGGAGTTCACGCATGGATTAGACCCAAGATTCTGTTTAGATCAGCACCGAAACTAACCGGGGTGTCCCAAGAGATGGGCATGCCGAGACGATCCTGGATACCTTCGGGCGGTGTGAACCATCAGGGCCCGATGAGCTTCCCGGATTTCAGCGCCAGTGACGCTCAGATTCAATGGCAGCGATTCTGTGACCTCCTCTGGTATCACGAGGATCTCGGCATCTGGTTGGACATCAGCCGTATGCATGTCAATCCAGCTCACCTCGAGAAGCTGCAAACGGGATTCGACAAGGCTTTTTCGGCCATGGCAGAACTCGAAGCCGGTGCGATCGCCAATCCTGATGAGCAGCGCCAGGTGGGGCACTACTGGCTGCGTTCCCCGCAACTTGCACCCAGTGAAACGGTGCGTGATCACATCGCTGCGGAAATCGATCGGATCGAAAAGTTCGGTCGGGATGTGCTCAGTGGCGTCATCAAGTCGCCCGGTGGGCAACCGTTCTCCGACGTTCTCTGGATCGGCATCGGTGGGAGCGGTCTAGGCCCCCTGTTGATGATCAAAGCCCTCCAGAATCATGGCGCTGGGCTGCCGTTTCACTTCTTTGACAACGTTGATCCCAACGGCATGAGTGCTGTTTTGGCGGCTCTTGACGATCGCCTGGACACCACTCTGGTCGTCACTGTGAGCAAGTCCGGCGGCACCCCCGAGCCGCACTTAGGAATGGAGCAGGCGCGTTATCGCCTTGAAGCCCGTGGTGGCCGCTGGGCCGCTCAGGCCGTTGCCATCACCATGCTCGACAGCAAGCTCGATCGAGAAGCGATACAGGACGGTTGGCTCAAACGCTTCGACATGTTCGATTGGGTAGGAGGCCGAACCAGCATCACTAGCGCTGTGGGCCTGTTGCCCGGTTCTCTCATCGGTGCTGACATCCGCGATTTCCTGGCCGGGGCTGCACAGATGGACGATGCGACCCGTCTGGCAGATCTGCGACGTAATCCAGCCGCCCTCATGTCGGCCTCATGGTTTGTCGCTGGAGAAGGTAAGGGTCTCCGAGACATGGTAGTGCTCCCGTACCGCGATCGTCTCGAGGTTTTTAGCCGCTACCTGCAGCAGTTGGTGATGGAATCCCTCGGAAAGCGTCTTGACCGTGACGGGAACCAGGTGAATCAGGGTATAGCCGTTTACGGCAACAAGGGCTCCACAGACCAGCATGCGTATGTGCAGCAACTCCGGGACGGCGTTGACAACTTCTTCGCCACATTCATCGAGGTCCTTGAGGATGTTGCCGATGTCCCGGTGATCAAGGACGAATGTCCTGGTGATTTTCTCGATGGTTTCCTGCAGGGAACACGGTCAGCCCTTACGGAAGGAGGGCGCCAAAGCTTGAGCATCAGTATGCGTCGCTTTGATGCCCGTCGTCTTGGTGCCCTGATTGCCCTGTTCGAGCGTGCTGTGAGCTTCTACGGGGATCTGGTAAATATCAACGCTTATCACCAGCCTGGTGTTGAAGCGGGCAAGAAAGCTGCAGCGGCAATCCTCGATCTCCAAAGCAGGGTCGAGGACGTTCTTCAGGATGGTGCGTCACGCTCGATCAGCGAAATCCGTCAGGCCGTCGATGATGGAAACGATGAATCCATTTTCTGGATTATGCGTCACCTGACTGGTAACGATCGTGGCTACCGGGCCGAAGGAGACTGGGCTAATCCGGTCAGCATGCGGTTCAGCCGCAGCTGATCAAGGCACAAAATTAACCAACTTCCCCGGCACAACGATCACGCGTCGGGGTGTTTGTCCCTCCAGCCATTTCGCTGCAACATCACTGGCCAATGCCAAGGCCTCCAGCTGTGCTTTGTCAGCGTCAGCGGGAACCTGAATCGTTCCCCTGACCTTGCCTTTGATCTGAATCACAAGGTCTACCGAGTCCTGAATCAGCGCGCTGGGATCCAGCTCTGGCCAACCGACGCGGTGCACGCTGGTCGTGCCACCGAGCTGATGCCAAAGCTCTTCGGCAAGATGAGGCGCGAAGGGAGCCAGAAGTCTCAGCAGTGTTGAAAGGGCTTCCTTCAGCACCGAGGTGCTTAGTTCAGCAACACCTACGGACGTGATCGCATTGGTGAGCTTCATTAGCTCCGCGATAGCCGTGTTCAACTGAATCTCGTCTTCAAGGTCCTCACTCACCGCTTCGATGGCCAGGTGGGTAGCCCGTCGGACCGTGGTGTCGCTCTCGGGCAGTGGCTCAGGGCGCTCCTCCGGTTTAAGGCTTTCGATACGCGTGCTGGCTGATTCCACCAGTCGCCAGATCCGCTGAAGGAAACGGAACTGACCCTCCACATCAGCGTCATCCCACTCGAGATCCTTCTCGGGCGGCGCTTTGAACAAAATAAACATGCGAGCGGTGTCGGCGCCGTAGCGATCGATTACAGCCGAGGGATCAACGCCGTTGTACTTCGACTTCGACATCTTTTCGAAGAGCACCTCTAGTGGTTCTCCACTGGTGGGATCTGCCGGAGACTCAGGATCGCCAACATCTGCCGGAGCAACGTATTTTCCGGTGCTTGGATTGCGGTAGGTGGTGCCCTGAACCATCCCCTGGGTTAGGAGACGGTCAAAGGGTTCAGCCACATCAATCAAGCCCCGATCCCTTAATGCCTTGGTAAAAAAGCGGGCATAAAGGAGATGTAGGATGGCGTGTTCAATCCCACCGACATACTGCTGGACGGGCAACCAGCGGTTGACGGCCTCACGGCTGAAGGGCAATTCCGTGTTGTGGGGATCGGCGAAACGGAGGAAATACCAGGACGAGCACATGAAGGTGTCCATCGTGTCGGTTTCGCGCTTAGCCGGTTCGCCACAAGTGGGACAGGGGACGTTGACCCAATCCTCTTGTTGATCAAGGGGCGATCCGCCCTTGCCGGAGAGGTCAATTCCGCGGGGAAGTTCCACCGGTAGTTCATCGCGCGGGACTGGCACGGAACCGCAGCTGGGGCAGTGAATGATCGGAATCGGACAGCCCCAGTAGCGCTGTCGTGAGATCAACCAGTCGCGGAGCCGATAGGTGACCTTCGCCTCTGCCCATCCCTGTTGCTCTCCACGGCGCGTGATTCGCTCCTTGGCTTCGATGGAATTCAAACCATCAAACTCACCGGAATGGATCAGCACACCGCTTTCCGTCCATGCCTCTCCCTCCGCGATCGAAGCGGCAGCCCCTTCTGCATCAATCACCTGTTGGACGGGTAACCCGTAGCTCTGTGCAAAGCGACGATCTCGCTGGTCATGGGCAGGGACACCCATCACGGCTCCAGTGCCGTAATCAGCCAACACGTAGTCAGCGATCCAAATCGGCAAAAGCTTGCCGTTGATAGGGTTGAGAGCGGTGGCGCCGGTGAAGACCCCGCGCTTTGGGCCATCGTCGCTGGTGCGCTCTTGAGCACTGAGCCGAGCCACCTCTGCCTGAAAGGCCTGGATCGATTCTTGTCGATCCTCTGTCGTCAGGTTCTCCACCATCGGATGGTCCGGAGCGAGAACCACGTAACTGGCGCCGGCCAGGGTGTCCGGCCTTGTGGTGAACGCAGTGATTATTGTGCCGGACCCGGAGGAAAGCTGAAACCGGATCAGGGCACCCTCTGAGCGACCGATCCAGTTGGCCTGCATGGTGCGAACGCGTTCCGGCCAGCCACTGAGTTGATCTAGGTCTCCTAGCAGGGCCTCGGCGTACTGCGTGATCCGCAGAAACCATTGATTCAGCTGTCTTTGCTCCACCAACGCACCGGATCGCCATGAACGTCCGTCGGCATCTACCTGCTCATTGGCCAGAACGGTCTGATCCACTGGATCCCAGTTGACCGTTGCGTTCTTCCTGTAAGCCAGACCGCCATCGAACAGTTCCAGAAACAACCACTGGGTCCAGCGGTAGTAATCGCCGTGGCAGGTGGCCTGTTCGCGGTCCCAGTCGATCGACAACCCGAGACGATCCAACTGGGAACGCATCTGATCAATGTTGCGATCGGTCCAATCACCTGGATCAACATTGCGTTCAATCGCGGCATTTTCGGCGGGCAAACCAAAGGCGTCCCATCCCATCGGATGCAGCACAGCGCGGCCGCGCATGCGTTGCATCCGGGCGATCACATCGGTGATGACGTAATTACGCACATGACCCATATGCAGCGTTCCCGAGGGGTAAGGAAACATCGAAAGGGCATAGAACCCCTTTCCTTCCCTCGGCTCCGGGGTGATATCAAACCCCTCTGATCGCCAGGTCGTTTGCCAGCGCTGTTCAAGATCCGCAGGCGAGTAACGGCTGTTCACGGTCGACGGGATGTCGGCAAGGCTGCGATCGTGTCACATCCGGTGGTTTCAACCGGGGTGACATCTAACCCCTCTGATTG
>QCSJ01000005.1 GCA_003211535.1 Synechococcus sp. AG-670-A05
GTAGGCAGTCAATGCCTTTCGTCAGTAATTCAGTCACAATGAGCCTGACGCATCACATCAAGACTTCTGGAGTTATGAATCCTCCCGTCAATGAACCAATCACTCCTATCAAGGTGAGTGAGCGTTGGTTCCCGAAAGGACGGGGATTCTGTCTGTATGAGTGTGGTGGACGTGTCGCTCCGAACGTCACCTCGATTCTCTCTTGGAAATTTCCGTTCGATAAGGCGAAGTGGAAAAAGTAAGAACCCGACATCGACCATGATGCCGTCACCAGAGAATCTGCCAAGCGTGGAAAGGCAGTCCACTTGGCGATGGAGAAGTGGTTGCAGAATAAAGACCACACTCCCGTAGAAGAGCATTCGCAGTGGATCATCCCGCTACAAAGCCTTGTTTCACGAGCTTCGAAAACACTGGCTGTTGAAGTTCCTCTGCTTTATTCGATCAATGGTGTTGGCGCGTATGCCGGGAGCTGTGATGGGGTAATGCTTGTTAGTGATGATGTTGTCCTTATCGACTACAAGGCCAAGCGTTATGGGAAAAACGTATTCCCTAGGTTCTGTGAGCAACAACGTCTGCAGCTAGCTGCCTACTCACTTGCGATCAATCATCTCTACGAAGATCAGCTTCCTTCCCCAGTAACAAAAACAAGTTTATTATTTGCCTACCCTGAGGGTGGCAAGCCCGTCACTGTTGTATCTACACAGGGCAACTTGCTTCTTGAGTATCAACAGAAATGGCTTGATCTGCTTGTTGAGTGGTACGAAGTGCATGGCGAATAAGTAACTAATGAGCAAATTATTTTTGACAAGCAACTTAATTTGTCTTTTTGATGGGCACCTGAGATGTCCAGCGATGAATGATCAAATACCTGTAAGTTTTGTTCGTTTTTGTTTGCCTATATTTTTATCGGCAAGGTCAAACTGCCATGTTCCGTAGTGCAGCCTACGATTATCTTACTCATCCTAACCATCAATGATGGTCTCAGTCATTTGTCAAGAAGTTGGGTTTGTTCAGCCTGCGATCTCATTTTGGTGTTCAAGTCTGCTGGCAAAGCGTCCGATTAAAACGCCCATTACCGCCGCCAGGTAGCGCGGTCCGGTGATGCTGGTGACCACACTTATCACTCTCGACAGCGTGAGCAACGGATTGATGTCGCCGAAGCCGACTTTGTTGAGGAAGACGAAGGCGTGATAGTTGATCGCGGAGAAGGCAAGAGCTGCTGCCAGCATGCTGTTGACTCCGGTTTGGGTAACGCTCAGCGGCTCGAAGTTGCCGGGTTGGATGGTTCCCGAAGCACATATCATCAGTCCGGCACTGAGGCCGATGTGTAGATAGCCGGCGGTCGCCCCCATCAGCAGTGATTTGGTGACCATGTGCTCTTCGGCGAAGCGTTTGACCAGTCGGATCACGCTCAAGCCCACCAAGAGACTCCTACTGAGCGCCAGAGGCACCCCGATGTAGGTCAGCTCCAGTGGTGTGAGCAGCCAAAGCCACATCGTCAGCTACGCAAACAGCCCCAGGCCGCGATTGGAGCAATCACTCCATTGGGGCGACTGGCTGTCGTGCACCATCACCTGGATTAGCAGCAGAGCGATCAGGCTTTAGTCAAGATGGGTGGCCAAGATCACTCTGGGAAAGGCGAATCCCACCAGCACCAAGAATATGAACAGCAGCAGCAGCCGCAGGTGCAATCCTTTCTGTCGTCGCGCCATCGCCCTGAGATCGTCCTTGTCGGCGTGGTTTGGCGGCCGAGCCATCAGAACAAGCTGAGCTGAGAGCTGCCGCCGCGGCTCCAGCCGTCACTCGGCCATGGTTCCAGTATCGGCTCGAGGGCCCGGCGGTGGGCCCCATCCCCCGGGTCGAGCCAGATCTCCTCGAGCCCTCGGGGAATGACCACCGGCATGCGGTCGTGCAGGCTCTCCAGCAAAGCGTTTGGTTTGGTAGTTATCACGCAGCAGGTTTCCAGGTCGCTCCCGTCAGGGCCGATCCAGCGATCCCAGAGCCCGGCAAGCCAGAACAGCTGCTGGTCTTGCCGCTGAATCTGCTCCCCTTGCTCCAGGAACCCATCCGCAGGCAGCAGGCAGCGCTGGTGACGCCAGGGACCACGGAAGGAGGCTTTCTCCTCCAACGTCTCGGCGCGGGCATTGATCGGCCGCGGTCCGGTTAGTGGATCCTTGACCCAAGCCGGCAGTAGGCCCCAGAGCATGTGGCTGGTCACACTCAGGCCATGTTCGCGCCTGAGGGCCAGCACCGGTTCTCCTGGCCGGATTAGCCGGCGTGGTGCGTAGTGGTTCAACCAGCCGGTATCAACGTCCCGTAACCAGGGTTGGAGCAGGGCCTCAAGCGCCTGCAACGACTTGTCGAGGCTGTAGCGACCGCACATGGACGTGACGTTAGAAGGCGTTCGGTTCTCCCACCCGTATGCAACGGTTCATCCCTCGTAGCGTGGCCTGATCTCGGGCAGGTGCCATGCCGATTCGACAGGACGACAACCGACCGAACCGTCGCTTCGGGATCATCAACCTGGTGTTGATCGGCTTTGGGGTGCTGCTTTTGTTGAGCAGCTTCGTCCCGAGCAACGCGATGCAGCAGGTGCCAAAGGTGCCCTATTCGTTGTTCCTTGATCAGGTGAACGATGGCGCTGTGAAACGGGCCTACATAACCCAGGAACAGATCCGCTACGAGCTCAGCAACCCGGAAGAGGGCACGCCACCGGTGCTTGCTACAACACCTATCTTCGACATGGATCTGCCCCAACGCCTCGAGACCAAGGGCGTTGAGTTCGCAGCTGCCCCGCCGAAGAAGCCCAACATCTTCACCACCATCCTCAGCTGGGTGGTTCCGCCGCTAATTTTTATTTTGGTGCTTCAATTCTTCGCCCGCCGTTCGATGGGAGGTGGAGCGCAGGGAGCTTTGAGCTTTACCAAGAGCAAGGCAAAGGTTTACGTGCCGGATGAGGAATCCCGCGTCACCTTCGCTGATGTGGCCGGTGTTGATGAGGCCAAGCAGGAACTCACCGAGATCGTCGATTTCCTCAAAACCCCTGAGCGCTATGCCGAAATCGGTGCGCGCATCCCCAAAGGTGTCCTGCTAGTCGGCCCTCCGGGCACCGGTAAGACCCTCCTCTCGAAAGCTGTCGCAGGCGAGGCCGGAGTTCCCTTCTTCATCATCTCTGGCTCGGAATTTGTTGAGTTGTTCGTCGGTGCCGGTGCGGCCCGGGTCCGGGACCTGTTCGAGGAAGCCAAGAAAAAAGCCCCCTGCATCATTTTCATCGATGAGCTTGATGCCATCGGCAAGAGCCGTTCCGGCTCCATGGGAGTAGTTGGTGGCAACGACGAGCGAGAACAGACCCTCAATCAGCTACTCACGGAGATGGATGGCTTCACAGCCCAGGACAAGCCGGTGATCGTGTTGGCGGCCACCAACCAGCCTGAGGTGTTGGATGCCGCGCTGCTGCGCCCGGGTCGTTTCGACCGTCAGGTGTTGGTGGATCGCCCGGATCTTTCCGGTCGCAAGACCATTCTCGAGATCTACGCTAAAAAAGTGAAGCTCGCTGTTGCTGTGGATCTTGACAGCGTTGCTCAGGCAACTAGCGGCTTCGCCGGTGCCGATTTGGCCAACCTGGTGAACGAAGCGGCCTTGCTCGCCGCCCGAGCCCATCGCACCCAGGTGGAGCAACAGGATCTTGGTGAAGCCATCGAACGGGTTGTGGCGGGCCTTGAGAAGAAGAGCCGCGTCTTACAGAAAGATGAGAAGAAAGTGGTGGCTTATCACGAAGTGGGACATGCGATCGTCGGCCACCTGATGCCAGGAGGCAGCAAGGTGGCCAAGATCTCGATCGTGCCCCGGGGCATGAGCGCCCTTGGCTACACCCTGCAGCTGCCCACTGAGGAACGCTTCCTCAACTCCAAGGAGGAACTGCAGGGTCAGATCGCTACGTTGCTTGGGGGGCGTTCGGCCGAGGAGATCGTTTTCGGAAAGATCACCACCGGTGCTGCTAATGACCTGCAGCGGGCCACCGACCTGGCGGAGCAAATGGTGGGCACCTACGGCATGAGCGATACCCTCGGACCGCTGGCCTACGACAAGCAGGGGGGCGGGCGCTTCCTCGGCGGCGGCAACAACCCACGCCGTTCCGTAAGTGATGTTACGGCCCAGGCCATCGACAAGGAAGTGCGCGGCCTGGTTGACAAGGCCCACGACGACGCTTTGGCGATTCTGCGCCAAAACATGGCTCTGTTGGAGACCATCGCCCAGAAGATCCTTGAGAAGGAAGTAATAGAAGGCGACGACCTCAAGCAAATGCTTGAGGCCAGCGTCCTACCCGAGACCGTCAGTGCTTGACGCCAACCACTCCCATCCCCGATAACAGTCCTTTGAATCGTCACGATGGCTACCGCCGCTGCGGGTGTTGCTGCCGCTCTTTCCCCCCTCAGCGGCTGTGACTATCTGTCCTCCACCGATTGCTCAGCGACAGAAACATCCGCTCTACTGGAACTAGCGGGGCAACTGAAGCATGGTGATCGCCGCATTGATCTCGGCAACCGTGTTCTCGGGCTGATCTTCACCAAAGCCTCCACCCGGACTCGCGTGAGCTTTCAAGTGGCCATGGCCCGACTGGGTGGCCAGACGGTGGACCTAAATCCCCAGGTGACGCAGTTAGGCCGCGGCGAGCCCCTGGAGGACACCGCACGGGTTCTCAGTCGCTACTGCGACGTGCTGGCCGTTCGCACCTTCGCCCAGCAGGAGCTGATGGACTACGCCCACTGGGCCTCGGTGCCTGTGATCAATGCCCTCACTGATCTGGAACACCCCTGTCAGGCCCTGGCCGATTTTCTAACAATGCAGGAGGCCCATGGTGATCTGCCCGGCCAGACCCTGGCCTATGTGGGCGATGGCAACAACGTTGCCCATTCGCTGATGCTCTGCGGGGCTCTGCTGGGGGTGAACGTGCGCATCGGTTGCCCGGAGGGTTTCGAACCCCTGCCTGGGGTGCTGGAGCAGGCCCGATCTTTGGCGCAGCATGGTGCTTCCATCGATGTGGTGACCGATCCTCGTGAGGCCGTTCAGGGTGCTCAGGCGGTATACACCGACGTATGGGCCTCCATGGGCCAGGAAGCAGAACAGGTCCAGCGGGAGCAGGCCTTCGCTGGGTTCTGCGTCGACGAGGCTTTGATACGTCAAGCGTCCTCGAACGCTATCGTTCTGCATTGTTTGCCTGCTCATCGCGGCGAGGAAATCAGCCCCGGGGTGATGGAAGGTTCCGCCAGCCGCATCTTTGATCAGGCTGAAAATCGTCTACATGCTCAGCAAGCATTGCTCGCAGCAGTAATGGGTGGTCTTTGAACCTCTCGTTGATTTTAATGTTGATGAAAGACATCTGCGATTATGTTGATCGTTGCCATCAGGGGGACTTTCGTTCTTGTCTAAGTACGGCTAGCTCTTGCTTTGCTATTGACAACAAGTCGCAATGTTCATTGCTGCAGCAAGATAATTCTAAAGATGGATGTAAACCTTTCGCCCATTCTTGTTGATGCGATAGCGACCACCCTTCGGTCCAATATAGACTTTCAAATCATCGTTCAATGCTCTGCTTTGAGGACGATGGGTTGGCTGAGATTTTTGGGGTATCCGCCCAGGGCATGATGCTCTAACTAAATCAAGCTGAGCAGACAGTTTTTCAAGTAGTGTTTGCATTTGAAACAAATACGCTTTGTTCGCTAATTATATCCAGCAGGCAATCCGTGTTTCTACTCATCGACAACGACCTTTTAGGGTCGAGATAGTCTTGATTGGATGAATTTAAGTCTGATTTGCGCTTGATCCAATGGTGATTTTTGGATTTAAATCTGCTTTTGGTTTCGGGAGAGCGATTTAAGTGCTTTATTTTTCTGCCTCTAACTCGTTCCCTCCACATTTTGAATGACGATGATTTCATATTTTTTCTCATTAAAGAGATCACGTCCTGTTCACTTAGATTGAACTGGTAAGCAATCGCCTCAAAGCTTGTAGGGTCTTCCCAGGCCATTTCAATGATCCTATCAAGATCTTCTGATTCCATGGCTGATCGAATTGTAAGGTTGAAGCAATTAATGGACTATAGGATTATATTGAGACTTTTTTTTAGAGTGGGAAGGTGCCAGTCGATTCGGGCGAGTCTCTCTCGATTTCCTTCATGGATGTGAAGGAAGCGTTTCCGTACATCGATCCTGAACGGCTGATTCCTAGCGATGTGCTTGACATCCTTCTCCGTGAGTTTCACCAGATCCAGGGCTTTGTGGACTTCGGCCATGAAGCCAATAATCGCGAAACCGCCTGGGTGAATGGTTATCTTTACAGGCAAAAGACAATGGTCTGGAAAGCTTTGACGTCGAGAACATTGGCTCAAGTGTCGACAAGACGGCCGCATTGCGTTAACAGCACCAACGCTGATCAACGTCAGGGTGGATGACATTTTGTCCATCCAGTTTTGAGCATGGTCTGCCAGGCCTCGATGGCGTTGTGCCGCAGCATCAGTCGCCTGGCGATCAGGGCTGGTGAGCAGGGGGTCATCGGCGCAAACGGTTCCACCGCCGACGATCACCGCATCGCATCCCGCCCGCAACTTATGCACCCAATTGCGGGCGGGTGAGCCGCTGATCCATTGGCTGGCGCCATTGGTCAACGCTGTTCTGCCATCGAGCCCCATGGCCCATTTCAGGATTCCGAAGGGGTGGCCGGTGCGAACGCGATGCAGAAAAGCCCGGTTCTGCTCCGCAGCCTTCTGCCGCAGCACACCGGTGATCACCTCAATGCCGGCCTGCCGCAGTTGAGCAATCCCACCACCGGCCACACGGGGATCCGGATCCTCGAGTGCCACCACCACCCGGGCAATACCGGCCCGCAGCACCGCTTCACTGCAGGGGGGGGGTGAGGCCGTGATGGCAGCAGGGTTCAAGGGTGACAACAAGGGTTCCACCAAGGGCCGCATCACCCGCCTGGGCTAAGGCCCGTACCTCGGCATGGGGCTCGCCGGCGCAGGCATGGAAACCCTCGCCCACCAGTAGGCCCTCCCGGCTCAGGACCACAGCCCCCACCAGGGGATTGGGACTGGTGCGTCCTTCAGCCAGCACAGCAAGCGCCAAGGCCCGGCGCATCCAGAGGTCCCACATCAGCTCAGGGGCAGGTCCTGCAGCGAGCGCCACTCACCAACCACGTAGGGAGGCACAGGCAGCTCGGTGAACACCCCCGGCAGCACCAGACGCAGTGGACGGTTGTTGCTGAGATCGTCCAGGAGGGGATCGAGGGCAAATTCCGCAGCAGCCTCGCGGCCGTCGGTGGCCAAGGCCGGATTGGCCAGGGTGATGTCGTCCAGAGCCCAGTTTCTGCGACCGGCCTCCACTTGAAGGGTCACTGGATGGTCCATGCGGAGTTTCCCGGGATAACCAACAATGCGAAGCACCACAGGCTCTCCGGGCTCCCCCTCGCGGTACGCCACTGCCTGCCAGCTGTCATAATCCAGATCGCGGAGGCTCTCAAGGCTGCGAACCATCCGCGTGCCGTTTTCGGATTCGTGCTCGTGTACCTGGGCCAATCCCTGGGGAGCCGTAATGAACAGCACAAGGATGGCGATCAGACAGCAGAGTAATCGGCGCATCGTGGGTTGGTCGATCAGTGAATTCTCACAACCCAGCTTGGAGGCCCGTGGAATCCCCCTGTCAATTCGACCATGGATCTGCATATCTATATCAGCCGCGAAATTGACTGGGATCCTTAGATCCCTCGGTATCGGGTTACAGGACGCCAGCTGAGTGCGGGTCCTCTCCAAGGCAGGTTTTGCTTGGCCGGCAGTGCTGTCCTGCTGCTGCTGTTGATCACAACGAACCAAATGCTGGTATGTCAGGGCGATCGCAGGCCAGGAGCTCTTCCGTTTTCGATTAACGATCGCCCCTAACACTTCATGGTCAGGTAAGGGCGATATCGCACCTCTGCATTCACGTCTTTCAAAGCAGCCTGAATGATTCATATTTCCTGCTCCACCCGGGTTGTGAGATCCAGGTGGCCCTGGTTTACAAACTGCGGTTGCAACAACTGGCTCTCTCTCGACCAACGAACAGCGGGCCCTGGATCGGATCAACAGCGTTAATTCAGCTGCCAGCACCTAGGAACAGTTTCATAAAGTTGCTGTGGTCACAGGGCTCTAACACCAGGATCAGATTCAGGTGGAGCTTACGAAGCCGAGCTGCTGTAAGTGATTAGCAGCCAGTGCCTGCAACAGCTGAACGGTGGCGAACTGAGCCACCGCAATGGGCTGTTGAAGTACCTGATCGCCTAGTGACAGAGCATTCCCACAAAGGTCATCAGCCTGGAAGATCTCACCACGACGATCTTCGCGTCGCGCTCCGCGATCGTGCACAGCTGCCGCTCCACGCTCGGGTTAGGGCCGACGGCCCTGTTGAAGCAGATCCGTCTCGAGCAGGTGCAGGCATTGCTGATGATTCCTCAGCGCCCTGAAGCCATAGGATTTTCCACCGTCCAGGCCGTGGCGAACCATTTCGGCTTCAGCAGTCGACATCATTTCGCCCGCGATTACCGCCAGCTTTTCGGTGAAGCCCCGAGCGCAACGCTTCAGCGCTGCACCGCACCGGGGATCCGCTCCCAGCCGGTGTCGGTCGCCCATAAACCCCAGATAGCCATGGCCCGCAGGTAGTGGCAGGCGCGGAAGGTGTTCACAGCAGTGATCGCTTCCGGAGTGCGGAACTGCATACCGCCTGAATAAACCTGACCAACAACCGTCGAGCAGATGGCCAGTGCCGTCTTGGTCTCTCCCATCAGCCGGTAGTAACTGGCCAGTCCGAAATTGATTCCGGTCCACACCTCTAGGGGGTGCGTGCCGTTGGGATCCAGAGGACTGCCATCGCGACGCAAACCATTCGCCACGCCGAGACGTCCGGACTCAAATCGCTCGAAGCAGGCCTCCTTCACCGCCTTCAGCGTGCTGAGCGCCCTGGATTCACTAACCACCGGTGGAAGCCCCAGCAGACGGGCATAAAAGTCACCGCAGAGCTGATCAGCCATCACAACCGGCGTTCCGCTCTTTGCATCGATCCGGTAGTAATCGCCGTTCCAGAGCAGATCGTCGAAGTTGGCACGGGATTGCTCCAGCCACGCTCCGAAACGCCGTTGTTCCTCCGCGGTATCCAGGCCGAGATCGAGCTGCAGCCGCTGAGCCATCGCCAGCACCGCCTCCAGAGCAGCGATCCAGAGGGCGCCGCAGTAGGCACTCACACCATGCAAAGGCCAGTCGTCAAAGGTCTGATCCGGGGCGCCACCATTGTCTGGGAGGCCGTCGTTGTTGACGTCGAAGCGCTTGAGGTAATCAAGGGCATGAACCGCCGCTGGCCAGCACTCAGCCAGGAAGCTGAGGTCCTCACCGGTGGGGGCGAGTCGAAAGGTGCGCCACACCTGCAGCACGAAATCACTGGCAAGATCCTTCCAGAGGTTGCAGTCCTGATATGCGGTGTAATTGGTGGCATCAAAAGGGCGTTCGTTGGGAGCTCCCAGGTCGTGAGGGGTGGCCCCCGCCACCTTGCGATCGGCTTCCACCCGACCACGCCCCTGAGTGAAGTACCAACCGATGGGCCGTTGGCTGGCATCTGCTGCAGGAATGGCACGGGCAAAACTGCGCAGTACCGCCTTGTCAAGCTCCGGCCAGAGCTGCAACAGGGCCAATGAGCCATAGAGACGCACATCCAAACTTTCGTACCAGGCGTAGTCAAGGCACTCCAGAACGCCGAAGCGACCGCGGGGATTCGCCGGGGACGCCGCCGTCCAGAGGCTGCCACCGCTGCAGAGGTCGTACAGCTCGTTGAACAGCGCCATCCGAAGCGGCTCGGGCAGCTGGGTTCGGGCCAGCACAGGCTGCTGCCAGGCATTGATCTGCTCGCGCCACTGACGCCAGTCGCGCAGAGCTTCCGCAGCGATGGCAGCCGCGTTGCTGCCCGTCGATCCAAAGAAATCGGTGTAACGCCTGAGTGCGCTGCTGCCGCTGGCAAAAGCCGTGACCGGCAGGTCCCAGCTGATCACCAGGGGAATCTCACGGCTGGCACCGGGAGCCAGGATGAAGGTAACTGCGATGGCGGCACTGGCCTGCTCACCTGGTCGGCTGGCGCGGTCGTTATCGCTGTCGGGAATCCGTCCGTCAGCCGCGAAGGACGTCCACAGCTCACTGCCGTCACCGCTGGGATCCCAGCGGCTGCAGCGCATCACATGCACGCCGTCCAAGTCATCCGGCAAAGACAGGCACCACTGCCCCTCGCCCTCCGCCAGCGGCTGCGAGCACTGGCCCTCCAACAGCACCCCGCACAGTCCAGGCTGATCAACCTGGCGGTTGCGCTGCCCCTCGCCGCGGCCGATTGCCGGGGCGTAGTTGTGCTCCGGGCTGCCGTCATCACGGAAATGCACCTCGGCGGCGGCATCGGTGTTGGTGAACCAACCCACCGTGTTGCGCCAGGTCAGTAGCAGGGACAGCTCCAGCGGCTGATCAGTGGGGTTGCTGAGTTGCCAGCGGAACACCGCCACCGGATAGCTGGTGCGCTGGTAATCCCCAGGGAGGATGGGACTGAAGGCCTCGCACAGGACGTCGGCCCGGTAAACGTCCTCGAAATGGGTCCAGCTGAGGGGATAACGGGCTGCGTAGGTGCCGGTGCTGCGGCACTGCGTGCTGGCGGGATACCACTTCCAGGCGCTCAGGGGCGTGCCGCGGTTTGGATCAGTGTCATCACTCTCCGGCGCTGTGGCCAGGGCATGGGCATGGACGCTCTCGCCCTGCCGCTCCCATAGGGCGAACTGACAATCGGGGATCGATCCGAACCAGTGCTCCCCACCATCCAGATTCCAGAGGTTGAAGGCCCCGCTGGGGGAGCGGCCAAAGCAGCCAGCCCCGAAGCCACCAAGGGGCATGCCGTGGTCGGGGCCATCGTCGAGGTTGCTGGCGTAGCGCACCGTGTACGGCGATTCCCAGCCCAGGCCGAAACTTCGGCTCCAGCTGGCCTCCGGCGGTTGCCATGGCGTTCTTCTGTTCCCGGCACGCCCCAGCAGCGAACGCAGAGCGGAGAGTCCGAAGCGGGCCATGCAGGATGGGCAGACGCCCCAGATTGCCAGGTTTCACCTGCTCAGCCAGCGCTGAAATCAGGCGGACTGTCTTCGGCATCCAACAGGGCATCCAGGGTGACTGCCGTTCTCACCAACGCCTGGTAACGCTGCAGCGTTCGGCGATTCTGATCCAGCCAGCGGCCCGGGGCCATGCCTCCCTCCACATGCGGATGCTCACTGTCCAACAGCGGCAAGTCCTCCTCCCGGGCGATCAGGGCGAGCAGCAGATCATGCAAGCGTTGCCGACGCTGACTGGAGGAGTTCATGAAGACTCCATCAACGTCGGCAGCCGACGCTCCGCGTGCAGTGGCAGGCGCACCGGATCAGCAACGTAGGCATGGGCCTGATCGATGCGGACCTTAATGGGCCCCCAGGCATCTGACCAACTGGTCAGCCCGAAGTGGGTGTAGGTGCCCTCAGAGGCCTTCAACGGTTGACGGATGAGGTCGTCGTAGTCGAGCTCCAGTAACTGATCCGCTGAAATCAGAGCACGGCAGCCCTCAAACTCCTCCAGCAGCTCACGATGGGCCATCACCTTTTCCTCCGCCTGGGTGCATGGATTGGGAACGAGCTGCAGCCCCACCAACGTTCCCAACCGTTGCTTCACCTGCACCAAGAAGCGAATCGAATCGACCGGAGACTGGCGCAGCAACACGAACCGTGCCCGGAGGAAATGCTTCAGCACCAGCCTCTCCCGGGCGGTGTAGACAAAATTATTTATCAACCACTGAAATTTCTTAGCACCGTCATGCAGCCAGGTGAGCCAGCAGAACGTCAACCACTGCCGTTCATAGGCCGTGTTGGTCACCAACACATGGCGGCGAAAGTTCGCTAGGTAATCCCATAAGGCAACGCCACCAATATTGTGGTCAAAGGTATGCCGCGCCAGGCCGAGTTCTTCCGCCTGATGGTCATCCGGGCCCCCGGGGACCGCATCGATCGGCCAGACCCCGGTCATCCGGGCCTTCAGCAATGGAGCTAACCAGGGCTTGAGCACCAATGCCTCTTAGGACCACCTTAAGCATGTTGCGTGCTATCGCCACGGTGGGATCCCAGGCCAGCAACTGACGCAGATAAATTGTGGCATTGCGCCAGTGGCAATCACCACGAACGGATCATCCGGCAGCTGAACCCGCCGCAGGTGCTGGTCAAACAACAGCGACTGGAACCAGGCCAGCGGCTCTACCATCAGTCCGCTGAGGCTGATCAGAACACTGCCCCCCGACGGGAGAGAGACCGACGGCATCGCTGCAGGCCGCGACACAGCACCGCGGTCCAGATGAACCCCGTCGCCACCAACCGATCAACCACCAGCTCAGCCCATGCCATGGCTTCAAGAGCTCAGGCCACCAGAATGCCTGAATGATCGATGTGATCGGCACCGACGCAGGCGCACCGGCCTCACTGCCTGCAGCGCAGCAGGCCCTGATCCGAGCTGCCGAGCAGATCGCCGCACCGCGACGCCTTCAACCAGCTCTCAAAACCTGGCTGAACCGCACGGTTCCGTTGATTGACAGCGATGATCCCCGCAGTCTGGCGAAGGTTCTAAACGCTCTTTCCGAGCCGATCAAGGTGGTGGTGCTGGCCAGCGGAGACCCGCTCTGGTTTGGCATCGGTCGCATCCTGGCGGACCGTCTCGGGGCGGAGCGGCTGCGCTTTCATCCCGCCCCAACCTGCATGCAACTGGCCTTTGCCCGCATCGGTCGTCCCTGGCAGGACGCCCGTTGGCTGAGTCTGCATGGACGCGATCCGGAACCGCTGGCCCAGGAGCTGCAGAGGCGACCCCAGGCCCTGGCAGTGCTCACCGATCCCGGGCGCGGCGGCGCCGACGCCGTGCGCCGCTGCCTGCGCAGCAGCGGTCTGGAGGCCACCTATCAATTCTGGCTGGGTGAGAACCTCGGCCATGCCGATGAACGGGTGCTGCGGATCCCGGCGGATGTCCCGCTGCCAGAGCCACTACAGCCCTTGCTGGTGGTGCTGTTGATCGCAGAAGAACCGTCCATGCCAAGCGGTCGAGCGCTGCCTTTGTTCGGCCTCGAGGACGGGTTGTACCTCCAGCACCCGGATCACCCCGGACTGATGACCAAGCGGGAGGCACGCATCCAGTTGCTGGCGGATCTGGAGCTCCCGGATCAGGGGGTGCTGTGGGATCTCGGAGCCGGTACCGGCAGCATCGGTCTGGAGGCGCTTCGGCTGCGGCCCCAGCTCAAGCTGCTGTCGGTGGAACGACGGGCCGGTGGAGCAGCCCTCATCCAAGCCAACGCCGAGCGGCTCGACGTGAGGCCCAGCGCCGTTGTGGAAGACGATGCTCTGCAGCTGCTGGCCGGCGATCTGCCCGACGGGCTGGAACATCCGGATCGGGTGCTGCTGGGGGGTGGAGGCCCCCATCGCTACGCCCTACTCAAGGCCGTGCTGCAAAGGTTGCGTCCGTCAGGAATCGTGGTGATTCCGCTGGCGACCCTCGAGGCGCTGGCCACACTGCGACCGCTCCTGCACCAAGCGGGACTGACGCTGCAGCTCAATCAACTGCAGGCCTGGCGAGGCCAACCCCTCAGCGATGGCACCCGCCTGACACCAATGAATCCGATCCTAAGCCTGAAGGGCACGAAATCGTGAACAAATTAGTCAGTTATTGATTAGATATCGTCTCAAATTGCACCGGGTGGCCCGGGCGAATCCCCAGGCGTCCGGCCTCCCCTGCCCGCAGTTCCACCACCCCATCACTGGGGTCCGCTGGTCCGTAACTGGGGCAGGGCAGCTTCGGACAAACCGGAACATCCGCCGCAATGGCAATCACCTGGTTGTCCCGCAAAAACAGCATGTCCAACGGCGCAAGGGTATTGAACATCCAGAAACTCAGCAGCCTGGGACGGTCGAAGGGAAACCACATGCCCCGCAGCGGGGGTAATGCCGGGCGCTGCATGAGACCAATCTGCTGCTGCAGCGGCGTACTGGCCACCTCAAGGGCGATGCAGCGACGGTCCTCGAGGCACCATTGAGCTGTGATGGGCAGCTGCTGTGGTGCCGGCAGATCCACGCTCAAGAGACTCCTACAACAGGACCGAGGCTGTAACCACTACCGCGCATTGTCATCAGTAAACGTGATTCGCCGCCTGCTTCCAACTTCTGACGCAAATACCTTACATACACCTCCACAACATTGCTGCTGGCCCACTCGTCCTTCCAGACCTCCTGCAGCAATTGGTCACGGCTGAAAACCTGTCCCGGTGATCGCATCAACACCAGCAGCAGGGCGAACTCTCGGGCCGTGAGGGGCACGGTGCGGTTGGCTCGTCGCACCTGGCGGGTGGCGGGATCAAGACTGAGATCCCCCAGTTCCAGCAACGTCGGCCGTTGACCCAGCCGGGCCTGCACGGTGTGGTGGAACCGCAAGCGCTGCAGCAGTTCAATGGGGCCAACGGAGGACAGCCAGAAATCATCCGCCCCGGCACAGATGCAGGTTGCTCGAGAGTCAACATTATCGTGCTCTAAATCCAGAAGGATCGGCATCACGCCGAAGCTTTGAAGCAAATCCTGCACCCTGGCGGCTTGATCAGCAGCGAGAACCGCCCCCAAAGGCTCTTCACCCAGCTGCACGCGGCTGGAGGTCAGACCGGCACTGAGCAAATCCACCGTGCTGTAGCCCGATGCCGCCAGCCGTGGAGCCAAAGCCACCGCTGAACCTCCCACCAACAGTAGAAGAAGCTCAGCGCTCATCCCTTGTCCGGCTTGGCGATGTGCGGCAAGCCCCATCCCAGCTTGTTGCGTAACACCTGGAAGAACTCATGATCCACCAACCGTACGAATCGCACGGGGTGTTCACTGCGACGGATCAGCACGCGGTCTTCAGGCCAGACATAGCAACCGGCACTGCCGTCCACCACCATCATCAGCCGCTCCGGCGTGGCCGGAAACACAGTGACCGGCTCACGGTCGCTGAAAACCAGGGCCCGGGAGGCCAGGGAGTGGGGTGCAATCGGGGTGAGCTGCAGAACCGGACAGTCCGGGCTGATCACAGGGCCACCAGCACTCAGGGCATAAGCCGTGGATCCGGTGGGAGTGGAAAGGATCACGCCATCAGCAGCGATGTCCACAGGGGCATGGCGGCCGATGGCGATCTCGAAATGGCACATGCTGGTGAGCGGCTCACGGTGCAGTGCCATTTCGTTAAGAGAAAGCGCCTCCCAGCGACGCTGATCGCCCCGCATCACGCTAACCACGAGGTTGCTGCGCTCCTCGATCGTCCACTGCTCGGTGAGCACCACCTCCAGTGCTCGATCCAGATTACCGAGATAGGCCTCCGCCAGAAAGCCGAGATGACCGGTGTTGATAGTGAGGATCGGGACCCCCACAGGGGCCGTCTGGCGGGCCGCTGAGAGAACAGTTCCGTCGCCCCCAAGCACGATCGCCAGGACCATGCTGCTGTTAAATCCCTCCGGCACGCAGGCGCTGTAGCCGAGCAAACGCAGATGCTGATCGGGATTGGCAAATCCCACCATGCCGCCGGAGCTGCTGGCGCGAACCACCTCGTGTCCCGCCGACTCAAGGCGCTGCTGAATCGTGTCCGCGGTCTGGACCGCCAGCGGCTTGCCGTCGTTCACGATCAGTCCGATCCGGGGCACTGACCGCTGTTGCTGAAGGCTTGATCAGCTTATGGGAGTCAGAACTGCTCGAGGAAGCGCAGATCGCTTGTGTAAAGGCGGCGGATGTCGTCAATGCCGTGGCGCACCATGCAGAAGCGCTCCACCCCCAGACCTGCTGCGAAACCGCTGTAGCGCTCGGGATCGAGACCCAGCCCCTCGAGCACGGCCGGATCGACCATGCCGCAGCCCATCACCTCCAGCCAGCGGCCGCGCCACTGCACATCCACCTCGGCTGAGGGCTCGGTGAAGGGGAAGTAACTGGCCCGGAAGCGCACCGGCAGATCCCCGAAGAACGCCTTGAGAAACGCCATCGCCGTGCCGCGCAGATGACTGAAATCGAGCCCCTCATCGATCGCCAGCACCTCCACCTGGTGGAAGACTGGGGAATGAGTGGCATCAACGGCATCGCGGCGATACACCCGCCCGGGAGCAACGATGCGCACCGGCGGCGGGTTCAGTTCCAGGTGACGGATCTGCACCGGTGAGGTGTGGGTGCGCAGCAGCAGGTCTCCCCGCAGGTAAAAGGTGTCCTGCATATCCCGGGCCGGATGGTTCTCCGGGATGTTCAAGGCCGTGAAGTTGTAGTGATCCTTCTCCACTTCCGGCCCTTCAGCGACGCTGTAACCCAGGCCAAGGAAAAGATCGACGATCTCCTCGGTGGTAGTGATCAGCGGATGACGGTGGCCCATGGGAATGCCGGAGGCCGGAGCAGTCACATCGATGCTCTCCCGTGCGATCCGCTCCGCCATCGCCGTCTTCTTCACCGCCTGGAGGCGTTCCCCCAGCATCGTCTGCACCTGGGTCTTGAGCACGTTGGCCCGCTGTCCCACCATCGGCCTCTCGTCGCCAGGAAGTTTGCCCATGGCGCCGAGAACACCGGAGAGGCGACCCTTCTTGCCCAGCAGCCCCACCCTCAGCTGCTCGAGCGCATCAGCATCAGTGGCCTTTGCGATTTCGGCCGTGGCCTGCTGCTCGAGAGCATCCAGCTGATCGGTGAGCTGCTGCAGATTGACTGGGGCGCTCACAGATCAGGGGCGGGAGGCGTCCGACTGTAAGCAGTGAGGCCGCTTAGGTTCCCCCCACCATGAGGCCCTGCCATGCGGATCCTAATTAGCAATGACGACGGTGTCTTCGCCGACGGCATCCGCACCCTGGCCGCAGCAGCAGCAACCCGCGGCCACGCGGTGACTGTCGTCTGCCCGGATCAGGAGCGCTCCGCCACCGGCCATGGCCTCACCCTGCAGACCCCTATCCGGGCGGAACGGGGCGATGAGCTCTTCGTGCCAGGCGTGACCGCCTGGGCCTGCTCCGGAACACCAGCGGATTGCATGAAGCTGGCCCTGTTCGAACTGGTGAAGGAGAAACCCGATCTGGTCCTCTCCGGCATCAACCACGGTCCCAACCTGGGGACAGACGTGTTCTGCTCCGGCACGGTGGCCGCAGCGATGGAGGGGACCCTGGAGGGTATTCCTTCCATGGCGATCAGCAGCGCCTGCTTCCAGTGGCGACAGTTCCAGGCCGGCGCCGAACTGGCCCTGGAGGTGGCAGAGAAAGCCCTGGCTGATCAATGGCCCGACAACCTGCTGCTCAACCTCAACATTCCCCCCTGCGACCGCGCGGTCATGGGCCCGTTGCGCTGGACACGACTATCGATCCGCCGCTACGACGAACAGTTCACATCGCGAATCGATCCACGCGGGCGGGCTTATTACTGGCTCGCCGGTGAAGTCGTCAACGATCTGGAGTCCGCTGGCGAAGGGCCCAGGGAGTGGCCCAGTGACGTGGCCCAGATTCACGACAACTGCCCCTCTCTCACCCCGATCCAGCCGGATCTGTTCTGGCGCGGCTCCCTCAGCGGCTTGCCTAAGCTGAAGCTCAAGGATCAGCAGGTGCGGTAGATCCGCTGCAGCAGCCAGAGCGAAAAGAACAACCCGATCAGGTGAGCAAACAACACCTGAGTGTTGCTAAGCACCGACAGCATCTCCAGAGAAGTGATTGCCAGGTTGTCTGCCATACCGCGGCCACCGATGGCGATTCCAGGGGTCTGCATCGAGGCCTGAACGAATAGGCTCCCGGCCAGGGCCTGATAACCGATAGCCGCAAAGGTGAGACCCAGAAGATCCGCCAGCAGACCGCGTTTGATCAGGCGCGCCACTTCTCCACGACTGGGGCGGGCGCTGCTGTCGATGGCCCGACCTCTGAGCACGATCAGCCAGCCCTGCCAGAGGCTATAAAGCAGCACCAGGAACGCCAGCGTGGTCAGGGACAGCCCGGGGCCAAGACCCACAGCACGTTCGGAATTTCTGGCCAGGCTGCTGCCGACGTTGTTAAACAGCAGCACCCCCACCACCACGATGCTGAGCACCACCTGAATCCAGAAACGAATCCAGCCCATGCGACGCACACCGAAGGACAGCTGCTGGAAATCGAGGCGATCCGCCATAGCTGGGGAGTCAGTCGTTCAAACTTGCCACCAATGTGCATCGCACGCATCCCGCGTTGATCCCCCTCCGTTCACCACAGGACGCTCGCAGGCCGACGGCTCTTGCCCTCGGCAGTTTTGATGGTCTGCACGCCGGCCATCGCCGTGTGATCGGCCAGACCACCGATGTTGAGGCAGCGGTGCCCACGGTGGTCAGCTTCTGGCCCCACCCCAGAGAGGTGCTGTTCGGTGAAGCCCGGCTGCGGCTCGACCTACCCAGCGAAAAGTTGGAGCTGCTTCAGCCCCTTGGCATCGAGCAACTGGTGCTGGTGCCCTTCACCAGGGAACTGGCTCAGCTGAGTGCTGAAGCGTTCGTCAACTCCGTCCTGCTAGATACGCTGCAGGCCCAACGGATCGCGGTGGGGGCCAACTTCCGCTTCGGCAAGAATCGCAGCGGTGACGCTGACCTGCTCCAAAGGGTGGCCGCGGCCCGGGGTGTGGAGGTTCTGGTGACGGAGATCGTGGAAGACAGCAACGGACGGATGAGCAGCAGCCGGATTCGCGCTGCCCTCGAGAGCGGAGATCTTGACACCGCCAAGACCCTTCTGGGACGCCCATACCGCTTCCAGGGACGGGTAGTGCGCGGCCGCGGCCTGGGACGAGAGCTGGGCTGGCCCACCGCAAACCTGCAGGTGGATGGCCGCAAGTTCCTGCCGGCACTGGGGGTCTATGCCGCCTGGGCCTGGGTAGACGGCACAGATCAGCCCCTGGCGGCTGTGATGAATCTGGGTCCGCAACCGACCGTTGATCCCACCTCACCCTCAGCGGTGGAGGTGCACCTGCTGAATCGCAGCATTGAACTGGAGAGCCGACTGATGATGGTGGAACCTGTGCGGCGGTTGCGGGGTCAGCAGCGGTTCAGTGGCCTAGAGGAACTCAGTGCCCAGATCGGCCGGGATGCCGATCAGGCCCGGTCATTACTGTCGGTTCAGACCGGAGTTGGGTAAGCGTTGGCCAGCCCCCAGACGATGAAAACACCGATCCCACCGAGCAACACAATTCCCCACACAAGGACGTGCATAGGACTGTCGGAACCACCGTTCTCCATGACTCAAAGGAGTGCGATTCTCCAAAGAGTGCCACGAATCTGATGGGTTGCGAGTCGTCCTTGGATCCCCGTGTGGCAAGGCTGATTGATGCCAACCTCGACCGAGCTCGCGAAGGGCTGCGGGTGGTGGAGGACTGGTGCCGTTTCGGTCTGGAACGGGATGATCTTGTGATCTGTCTCAAGGACTGGCGCCAGCGTCTCGGCAAGCTGCATCAGGAGCGCTACAAGCAAGCCCGATCCACCCTCACCGACCCGGGAGCTGGGCTGGAACATCCAGCCCAGCTGGACCGTCACAGTCCGCGCCAGGTTGTGGAAACCAACTGCGGCCGGGTGCAGGAAGCTCTGCGGGTGCTGGAGGAGTACGGGCGCAGTTTGGACCCGCTGCTGGCATCAGAAGCCGCCGCCATCCGCTACGGCCTCTACGACCTGGAGGTCACCTGCCTAAAGGCCACGGGCGGCAACAACCGCCGGAACCAGCTGCAGGATTGCCTGCTCTGCATGATCACCAAGCCATGCCCCGATCTGATCGATCGCGTGACGGCAGCCCTGCGCAGTGGCGTAGCCATGGTTCAGCACCGCTGCAAATCCGGAAGCGACTTGGCACGACTGTCTGAAGCCAGGACTCTGGCTGCCCTCTGCAAGGACCATAGTGCCTTGTTCATCATCAACGACCGTATTGATTTGGCCCTGGCCGTGGATGCCGATGGCGTGCATCTAGGGCAGGACGACCTGCCCACCGAGGTGGCCCGTGGTCTAATCGGACCCGACCGTCTTCTCGGACGCAGCACCCATTCTCTGGACCAGGTGGTGCAAGCGAACAGAGAGGACTGTGACTACATGGGTCTTGGTCCCGTCAACAACACCGCGGTTAAGCCAGAGCGTCCGGCTATCGGCGCTGCCTTGGTGGGTGAAGCGCTGGCCATCGCACAGAAACCAGTGTTCGCCATCGGTGGCATCACCCAGACCAATCTGTCCCAACTCACAGCCACGGGATGCCGGCGCGTGGCGGTGATCGGGGCGATCATGGGGTCCGACAATCCCGAAAAGGCCAGTCAGAACCTGCTGAGCAGTCTGTTGCGCCCGACCCCTTAATCCATGGCCCTTAAGCTCACCGTTAATGGCGAAGTCCGCTGCCTGGACCCTGAGCCGATCCCTCCAACCCTCGAAGCGGTGATCTCTGCCCTGGGCCATAACCTCCAGCTGGTGGTGGCTGAGCACAACGATGCGATCGCCCCGCGAAGTCAGTGGGCCAGCACAACAGTGGATGAAGGCGACAACCTGGAGATCGTCACCATCGTTGGGGGTGGTTCCTAGAGTTCGACGAGCTTGTTGTCGTAGTTGTGGCCGTTTGGAACCAACGCTGGACTCGAAGGCTTCTTGCAGCTGTGCTCGTGCCGCTGGTGGTCATTATCCTCGGTCTGATCACTCCGGAACCTGCAGATGCAGCTCGCGGTGGCCGAATAGGCGGCGGCAGTTTCCGGGCCCCATCGATGCCTCGAAGTCGCAGCTACAGCGGTGGTGGCTTCGGCGGCGGTTATCGCAGTGGTGGATACGGCGGCGGCTATCGCGGTGGTGGCTTCGGATTTCCTTTCATCATCCCGATCTTCGGCTTCGGCGGTGGAGGCCTATTTGGTCTGCTGATCCTGATGGCCGTGGCGGGTGTTCTGGTTAATGCCTTCCGCGGTGGAGGTGGTGCCCCTGCCATCGGCGGCGGCTCGCCGATACCTGCGGTTCCCAGCAAAGTGAACATGATTCAGGTGCAGGTGGGAATGCTGGCCAGCGCCAAGTCGCTGCAGGAAGATCTGCGCCGGCTGGCAGCCTCCTCCGACACCTCAAGTTCCAGCGGCCTGCAAAGGCTGCTGCAGGAATCAACCCTTGCCCTGCTGCGCCAGCCTGACCTTTGGGTCTACGCCAACGCCGAAATCGGCAGTGTGCCCTTCACCAGTGCGGAATCCACATTTAATCGCCTGTCGATGAACGAGCGCAGCAAATTGGATGCGGAGCTCACCAGCAACGTCGGGGGTCAGAGCATCAGCAGCGCCTCCGCTAGCGTGGGTGAAGCGGACGCCACCAATGAATTCATCGTGGTCACTCTGCTGGTGGCCTCCACCGCAACGGCCAGCCTCAAAAGCGCCAGTACTGGTGAAGACCTGCGCCAGACGCTTCGAATCCTCGGCTCAACGGCCTCCACTGAACTGTTGGCACTGGAGGTGATCTGGCAACCGGAAGGTCGTGGCGACGTACTCAGCGCCGAGGAACTTCTCACCGCTTACCCGAACCTTCAGCACCTCTGAGGATCTGAAGTTTTTCTGCTGCAGATCAGACGCAAGATAAGCACTTTTTCTCAGGGACAAGACCTAGTGTTGGTTGAAGTGTTTGATCAAATTCGTTGGCTCCTGATCCACGCGCGAACGAATGCCAACCGGATGGGGAGCTGTCTCGTTCTGATTTGAATGCACTATTGAGCACCCTGCAGCAGGGGGAAACCGATCACAACTCAGCCGAATTGAAGCGTCTGGGAGAGGCCACGCTCAGTCGGCCGGCTAATCCCTAACGCCCCCGCAGGATCCGCAACGCCGCCATCGCGGCTCCGTAACCGTTGTCGATGTTTACCACTGTCAACCCCGGTGCACAACTGGCCAGCATTCCCTCGAGGGCGGTTCTCCCTCCCGCGCTGATGCCGTACCCCACCGACACAGGCACACCTATAATTGGCTGAGGCACAAGGCCAGCCAGCACCGTCGGCAGCGCACCTTCCATGCCAGCGCAGGCGATCAGAACAGCAGCAGACTCCAGTCTGGGGAGTTGGTCCAGCAGACGGTGCAGCCCCGCGACCCCCACATCCATCAGCGGATCCACGGCAATCCCATGGCAACGCAGAGCAAGGGTAACCTCAGCCACCACGCTGCGGTCGCTGCTGCCACCACTGAGCACTGCCACCGGTGCTGGACCCGGCGGCAGGGACGGCAGTTCTCCAAGGCTCAGACAGCGGGCATCGGCATGAACCACCACAGCGGGTAGAGCGTCCTGAACTGCATCGGCCTTGTCAGGCGAAACGCGTGTCACCAACCCCAACTCATCAACCGCGGCAAACCGCTCCAGGATGCTGATGATCTGCTCAGCGGTCTTGTGCTCGCCCCAGACGGCCTCGACCATGCCGAGCCGCTCCCGTCGCTTCAGGTCCAGGCGAGCGTCGATCATCGAGACGGCAGCGCCTGGGAGCGGAGTTCGCCTTCGGCCAGCAAGGGGAATAACGGTGCTGCGGCTGGATCCCGGTTCAAGGCCTGATTCACCCGAGCCTCAAAGACCTCCTTCACCCGCTGCACCTCCTCGGAGGGGATCGCCTTCCACTGCGCTCGGCTGCTCCAACGGATCAGCAGCAGGCCCTCTTCTCGCTCTGGATCCCAGAACAGTTCACGCCCCTCGAATCCGGACTGCTGCTCCAGCCAAGGCTGCCAGCTGCTGGCCTCGGCCTGCAGCCAGAGCTCGCGATGGGATGCCGGCACCGCCAGTCGCAACTGTTCAATCACCCCATGCTCCGCCATGACCGGTGCTGCAACGCTCAGCAGCATGGCGAGAAGCAACGCGATGGCGCGACTCACGGCTTGCCCAGCAGCACAACGGCCTGACAGCTGATGCCTTCCTCCCGACCCTCCGGTCCCAGCCGTTCGTTGGTGGTGGCTTTCACTCCAACGCTTTCAGCGGCGATGCCGATGCGGGATGCGATGTTGCTGCGCATGGTCTCAATGTGGAGCTTCAGCTTGGGCCGCTCGGCGATTACCACCGCATCGACGTTCACCACCTGCCAGCCCCGTTGGCTCACCAACGCCACCACCTGCTCAAGCAGCTGGAGGCTGTCAGCTCCTTTCCACTGCGGATCTGTTGGCGGGAAGTACTTACCGATGTCCCCGAGCGACAGCGCACCGAGCAGGGCATCCATCACCGCATGCACGAGCACATCGGCGTCGCTGTGGCCATCGAGACCCAGGCCATCGGGATGGTTCAGGATCACCCCACCAATGATCAGCGGTCGGCCCTGCACCAACCGGTGGATGTCGTAGCCGTTGCCGATCCGCATCTGCATGAATGCTCCTGCGTCATCGCTCGCCATTCTCCAGCGCGCATAGAGATCCGGTCGACGGTCCCGCGTGCGTTGTTCCCGCTGCTGCTGCCGCCAGGCCTCGATGGCAGCATGATTTCCGCCCCGCAGCACCTCCGGCACCGCCATGCCCTGAAACTCCGCCGGTCGGGTGTAGTGGGGATGCTCCAACAACAGCGTGCTGTGGCTTTCCTCCACTAGCGACTGGGCTGTCCCCACCGTGCCCGGAATCAGCCGCACCACCCCATTGATCACGGTCATCGCCGGCAGCTCACCACCGGTGAGCACAAAATCGCCGGCAGACACCTCCTCATCAGCAAGGCTGCGGATGCGTTCATCAAAGCCTTCGTAGTGGCCGCAGAGCAGCACCAGTTGATCGTGCTCCCTAGCCCAGCGCTGCAGGTCCGCCTGCTGCAGCTGACGACCCTGAGGTGACATCAGCAACACCCGGGCACCGCTGCGCCGTGGGATCGACTCCACCGCTGCAAACACCGGTTCAGGCTTCAGCACCATGCCGGCGCCACCGCCGTAGGGCTCATCGTCCACCTTGCGGTAGCGGTCAGTGGCGAAATCTCGAGGGTTGTGGAGATGCAACTCGGCGATGCCGCTGCCGAAAGCACGACCGATCACCCCCAGCTCGAGCAAGGGTGCAAAGGCCTGCGGCGCCAGACTCACCACATCGAGGCGATAGGGCGCCATCAGAAATCAGGCGGCTTTGGACACCCGGCGGATGTCCGTGCAGAAACTGCCCTGAAGCGGCGTTCCTTCCTGGTCGGTGGCCGTGGTGCTGCGCAGCCGCAGATTGGCGCGGGTGAACCAGATGCGCTCCTGCACCGTCATCCCATCCGGGCGCGACAGGTTCAACTCCATGCTGCCGTCTGGCCAGAAGCGCCACTGCCCGGCCAATGCGCCATCAATTGCCAAGGCACCACCGTTTTGAAACCGCAGGCAGGTGGTGGCTCCCCCCGGTGCAGTCACCACCAGCTCTCCCACCGACGCGTCGGCCGGTTCACCGGATCGCACCACCAACTCTCCACGCTCACTGCTGTGCCAGTCATCGTCGCCGCCGCTGGAGAGCTCAAAGCTGCTGCGAAGGCTCATCCACTCGCCGGCACAGAGACCGAGAAACGCTGCGGCATTGGCCGGAGGGAAGGGTTGGTCGCTCATCACCCCATCCTCTCAGTCGGCTTACCAGGTGAAGGGCAGAAACGGGTAGGGACGGTTCCAGCCGTAGAGGGCCAGACGCTGACGTCCAGGCAGGGCCGCACCGCGGCGATGGAAGGCAAACACATCCGCCAGCACCAGGGTGTTGGCCTGGCAGGGCAAGGACACCGGCGCCGGCAGCCCCAGGGCCTCAAGCTCGTTCTCCTGGATACGAAACGAGCCGGAAACATCCGGCTGCTGCTGCAGTTGGATCGCAGCATTGGCGGTGGTCTGTTCCCAGCGCAGCCGCTCGGGGGTCAGCCGATGGCTGCCCGGCACGATTTCAAAGGGACCATCGTTGGCTGTGACCGGCCTCAGGAACAGCCAGAACTTGAGCGCCCGGAAGAACGTGTCCCGGTGCAGATCCTTCTGCAGATCCGGCGTGCGGCTCTCTTCGCCATGCACAGTGAGATAAATGTCCAGCTTGCGCGGATCCATCGACATTCCGATCACCTGGCGGGACCAGCGGCTGAAGCGGGGATCGCGGCTCAACGCCGCCGCATGAGGCAACGATTCCGGATCGATGTGCAGAAAGCGATTCAGAGTGCCGCCGTCGTAGCGATCGAAGCCCCCAGGGAACGGCTGCTTGGGCTGGAACCCTGTCCGCTCGTTGGCAGCCATCGGATGCTGAGCGTTAGCGGTGGCCAGATACGCCTCCACCTCATCCCGCAAGGCCCTGAATGTCGGCTCGGGCAAAACGTCAGGCACTACCAGAAAGCCATCCCGCTCCAGTCGGCGCTCCTGGACCGGTCTCAACCAGCGCCGCAAGCGGCAGAGCGATTCCGCCAGCTGCAGGCGACGACAATGCAACTGCCAGCGGTGATTGAGCGCCGGTTGTCCCACCCAGGGGTCACGGAAACTCTTGGTGCGGCCCAGCAGCGACAGCATCAGCACTCCACCCCATACCCTAGCTCCGCAAGCCGGGCCGGTTTGCTGCGCCAGTCGGGAACCACTTTTACAAACAGTTCGAGATAGACCGGCCCGTCGATCAGGGTCTGCATCTGCAGCCGAGCACCCTGGCCGATGATCTTGAGCATCGCCCCGCCTTTGCCGATCAGGATGCCCTTCTGGCTTTTGCGCTCCACCATCACCGTAGCCAGCACGGCGGTGCGCCCGCCACCCTTGCCGCCAGCCGGCAACTCCTCCACGCGATCGATGGTCACCGCAACGCTGTGGGGTACCTCCTCACGGGTGTGCAGCAGCACCTGCTCGCGGATCAGCTCCCCCAACAGCACCCGCTCCGGTTGGTCAGAGACCATCTCTGGGGGATACAGCTGTGGACCCAGGGGCAACTGCGCCGCCATCACGCAGCTGAGGGTGCTGCAGCCTTCTCCGGACAGAGCACTGCAGCGATGAACCGGCCAAGACGTTTCACTGAGTAGCTCGATGTAAGCCGACTCCGCCTGCGCCTGGCGGTCCTCTGGCACCTTGTCCCATTTATTCAACGCCACGAGCACCGGCAGCGGTTGCTGCCGCAGCAGGTTGACGATGAAGGCATCGCCACGTCCCGGTCGTTCACAGCCTTCCAGCAACAGCACCACCAGGTCCACTTCGCCGATGGCACTACAGGCGCTCTGCACCAGCCGCTCCCCCAGCAGATGGTGAGGCTTGTGAATGCCTGGCGTATCCACGAGAACCATCTGGGCGTCCTCGGTGGTGAGGATGGCCCGCAGCCGGTTGCGGGTGGTCTGAGCCACGGGCGATGTGATGGCCACCTTCTCCCCCACCAGCTGGTTCACTAGGGTGGATTTGCCCACGTTGGGCCTGCCGATCAAAGCGATAAAGCCGGAGCGGTGATTGTCCGACGAAGGGGTTGAAAGCATGACGCAAGTCTGCGACGTCACGGCGCCCGTTTCGTCGATCCGTCCCGGCCATAGCCTGGCCCTGAGGGCAGATCAAAGCTATGGCGGAGCAGCAACCCACCTTCCAACAGGCGATGGAGATCACCGCTGCCTGGTTGCAGCAGTGGGAGAACGAGGAAATCAGCGATGAGGTGCTGGCGGACCGAATCGGTGAAATGGTCTCCAGCCGCGACGGCGCCCGGGGATTTTTCGTGGTGAGCCTTGCAGGCGACAGCGCCCTGATGGATCGCTTACCGGATGCCGTGGTTGGGCAGTTGCGCGCCGCTGGCGCAGGCGTGGTGGACCTGAGCGTGCGCAACCTGGCCATGAGCACGGCCATGGCAGTTGCCCACGGCCGATCCGGTGACAGCACCCAGCTAGCAGGGTCTCAACGGGTGAGCAGCCGCTGCCTGGAATTGCTGCGGCAACTGGAGCCGGCCCTGGTCAAGGAGCGGCTGGAGCAACTGCTGGAGGCTGCCGTCGACAGCACCGGTGCCGATGTCGCCTTTCTGGAGAAATGGGGCTACGACGCAGAGCAACGTGTTGCCATCAGCCAGAGCGTCTATGCCGTCGCCGAGAACTAAGTGCTTACTACAACAACAAAAAAGCCCAGGATGAACCAGGGCTGGAAGAGTATTGGAGACATCCAATCAGTGTCAAAAATGCTCAGTCGCGGCGGCCACCACCATTCAGAACGATGATGAGCCTCAGGATGAAGATGAAAAGGTTGATGTAGGTGAGGTACATGCTGAGGGCACCTGCCAGGTACTGTTCATCCCGATAGGAACGGGGCATCGTGTAGAAGTCGACGAAGGCGGCTCCCACGAACAGAACCGTGCCAAATCCAGCGATCATCAGCTCGAAGCTGGTGCCGTGGAACATCGCCGGAGCGAAAAATCCTCCAACGAACTGGACCACCATGGCCAGGATCAGACCAATCAAACCCAAACCCACCACTCCGGACAGGGCCTGGCCGACGCTGTCGCTCATACGACGCCCCACAACCGAGGCGATCACAAATGTGATGCCGGTGGCCAGGGCTGCTGTGCCGACAGCCCCGACACCGGCGACCGCACCGGCAAGAGCCACCAGGCCACTGAGGGTGAATCCGGTGAGCAGGCTATAAACAGCCAGCAGTGGCAATGCCGTGGCATTGTTGCCCTTGATCGCCACGTTCTGGGCCACGAAGAATAGAACCAAGTTGCCGATCAGCGCCACCCAGAACAGGGGCATGAACATCGGCGTTGCCATAATCGACAACCCGCCGATCACACCAACGGAGGTGAGCACCATGCCACCGCCGACGTAAGGCAGGGCTTTGTTGACCACGTTGGGGCCAACTAAGGCGCTGGATTGCGCCTCGCGGATAGCTTGTTGGAAATTGCTGCTTGCTGGCATGTCGACCAGACCACAATCACTTCAGACATCCTGCCAGCGTTGACAAAGGTCTGGGGTTCGGATCTCCCTATCGACGCACAGGTCGTGACGAACGCTGGTCGTCGAGGCGGGCATAGGCCTCCACAACCCGCTGCACAAGCGGATGTCGCACTACATCAGCCGACGTCAACCGACACACGGCGATGCCTTCCACGCCATCCAGCACATCCAAGGCTTCCACCAGGCCGCTGGGAATGCCGTGGGGCAGATCCACCTGGGTGACATCACCCGTTACCACCATTCGCGAGCGATCCCCCATACGGGTCAGCACCATGCGCATTTGAGCCGGTGTAGTGTTCTGCGCCTCATCGAGAATCACGAAGGCGTCGCTGAGGGTGCGGCCACGCATATAAGCCAAGGGAGCGACCTCGATCACCCCCTTCTCCAGCAACACCGCTGTCTTTTCAGGTCCCAGCAGGGAATGAAGTGCGTCGTAAAGCGGGCGTAGGTAAGGGTCCACCTTCTGCTGCAGATCTCCTGGCAGAAACCCCAGTCGTTCCCCCGCCTCAACGGCTGGGCGGGTCAGGACCAGCCGTTCCACCTTTCGTTCAGTGAGCATTCGCACCGCCAGAACCGTGGCCAATAAGGTCTTGCCAGTTCCCGCGGGGCCAAGGGCGAAGATGAGGTCGTGCCGCTCCATGGCATCGACGTACTTTTTCTGACGCAGCGTGCGAGGTCGCAGCAGGTTTCCGGTCTGACTGCGGGCCAGCACCTGCTCCCCCATCGCAGCGTGGTCCTCCCCCTGGCCGTTGCTCAGTGCGCCAAGCGCTGCTTGAAGGTCAACGCTTGCAACCGCTTGCCTGTCCTGCCAGATCGGCCGCACAAGTTCCACAGCGGCAGCTGCACGCTCAATCTGAGTCGGTCGCCCGGTGATTATCAACTGAAGACCTCGCAAAACCAAAGAAGCTCCTGTCAGAGCCGCTAGGTGATGTAAGGTCGATTCGGCAGGTCCAGCCAGAGCCAGGGCCGCCTCAGGATCCGGGAGATCGAAAATGAAGCGGCTTCGAGCGCCGACCTCAGACACCGGGGTGATCAGCTATCGCTGGATTCGGCCTCTCTTTGAAGGGCGTCTTCAGCTTTTGCGGCCTCAGCAGCAGCTGCGGCTTCCGCTTCGACAGCTGCCTTTGCCTCAGCAGCCTGCTTGGCCTCTTCCTCGCGCTTGACAGCCTGCTTGGCTTTACCGACGGTTTCCGCAGGTCGGATAGTCTTCTCGATCAAGCCACCGCGCTCCAGCAGTGTGCGCACTACATCGGTGGGCTGAGCACCCTGGCCGAGACGTTCTCGAAGGGCCTCGGTGTCCAGACGGGTCTCCTTGGTGCGGGGGTTGTAGAAACCGAGCTCCTGGAGCGGACGGCCGTCCCGGCGAGAGGTGCTGTTGCAGGCCACGAGGCGGAAGCTCGCTTCCCGCTTCTTACCGAACCGCTTCAGGCGGAGCTTGATCATCGTTGCCTTGGTGTGAAGGTTGAAAGGTGATTCAGGCAGTGCCCCAGCATCTACCAGACAATCAATATACCGTCTGACCTTCAGAGGTCCCCGAATCCCCGTCTCTTCTTGACCGGCTTGGTGCGTTTCGGGCCGCCACCCTTGCCGCGCCACGCTGCCGCCTGGCCAGGCATGCCACCCATACCAGGCATTCCCCCTGGCATACCAGGCATTCCCATTCCCCCGGGACCACCCATGCCAGGAAAACCTCCCATCCCTGGCATCCCCGGCATACCTCCCTGACTCATCTGCTGCATGAAGCCACGCATCTTCTGAAAGTCCGCCAACACCTTGTCCACATCCGCCGATTGATGGCCGCTGCCAGCAGCGATGCGACGACGACGGGAGGGCTGACCGGCCAGAAGGTCGGGGTTCTCCCGCTCCTGCTGGGTCATCGAACCGATCATCGCCTCGATGCGCTTGAGCTGCTGCTCTCCCTGCTTGAGCATGCCGTCGTCCAGCTTGTTCATGCCCGGGATCATTTTCATCAGGCCTCCAAGCGAGCCCATGCTCTTGATCAGGCGCATCTGCTTGACGAAGTCCGAGAAATCGAACGTCGCCTCCTGCAGCTTCTTCTGCATCTTCTCGACGTCGGCGAGCTCGACCTCCTTCTGGGCCTTTTCCACCAGCGTCAACACGTCACCCATGCCGAGGACGCGGCTGGCCATACGCTCCGGATGGAAGGGCTGCAGCGCCTCCACCTTCTCGCCGGTGCCGATGAACTTGATCGGCTGGCCGCTCACCTTGCGGATGGAAAGCGCCGCGCCACCCCGAGAATCACCATCTAGCTTAGTCAGCACGGCACCGGTGATGCCCACCTGCTCATGGAAGGCACGGGTGAGCTCCGCCGCTTCCTGACCGATCATCGAATCCACCACCAACAGCACCTCATCGGGCTGCACAGCGGTGCGGATCCGCACCATCTCCTCCATCATCTCGGTGTCGATCTGGAGGCGACCGGCGGTGTCGACCAGGAGCGTGTCGAACCCTTCTGCTTTCGCCTTCGCCAGGCCAGCGGCTGCGATGTCCTCCGGCCTGGCCTCAGCCCCAAGGCTGAACACCTCCACATCGATCTGAGCACCAAGGGTCTTCAGCTGCTCGATGGCAGCAGGGCGATAGACGTCGGCACCCACCATCAGAGCTCTGCGGCCCTGATCCTTGAGGTGGAGGCCCAACTTGGCGGTTGCGGTGGTCTTACCAGCACCCTGCAGACCGGCCATCAGAACCACGGTGGGAGCCTCGGCAGCCTTGGTGAGGGGAGCGTTGTCCCCTCCCATCACCTCCACCAGCTGCTCATGAACCACCTGGATGAACTTCTGGTCGGGACTCACACCACGCACCACTTCGGCACCGACGGCCTTCTGCCTCACATCGGCAACGAAGTCCTTCACCACTGGAAGGCTCACATCGGCTTCGAGCAGAGCGCGGCGGACGTCCTTCAGCGCACCCTCGACGTTCGTCTCGCTGATGGTGTCCTGGCCTCTCAGCCCCTTGACTGCATCCTCAAACCGTGATGAAAGCTCATCGAACATCGGGTCGGCTCAGCTGAATCTGTTCATTGATCGTAAAAAGCGGAGCAACCAAAACCTCATCACTTGGAGAGGTATTCGTGCAATTTCCACTGGTCTCCATCGCGACCAAAGATGTAAGTGATCGTGAGGCTGGTTGGTTCAGTGCGATCCATCACGATGCCGGATTGATCGGTGGTGGTATCTCTATAAGCAACCTGGGCCTTCAATTCAATGCGACGCGGCTGACGGCTGACGACGTCGAGGGATGTCACTGCAGCCTTCACAACCGTGGTGTTGCCAGCGGCGACATCCTTCGCCCGTTGCTGGTCGACGCGATCTATCAACCGCTGTCGCGCCACTACCGGCAGTTGAGAAGGCTGCCCCTGGAGAGTGAGAGCTTTGTTGTCAAGCCAGCCCTGAACCAGCATTCGCAGTTTAGACTCATCAGGAACATCGCTCCGAAGAGGTTGCAGCTCGGGATTCACCTGGGAGATCTCCGGTTGAAGCGTTGCTTCCGGCCTCAGGGTTGTTGGGTCCTTGATCGACGGTTTGCGTTCTCCGGATTCCTGACGTTCCAGTTCGAGTTGCAAAGTCAGCGGAGCCGTTGACCGAGGTCGCAGCATCACAGCGGCTGCCAAGGCGGCCATCAAACCCACCAACGCCGATGCCACCACCAACCGGAGACGTCTGGAGGATCCAATGGATGCCACATCGAGCGAATCCAACTCGTCCGATATTGATGGGTCCTTGTCAGGATCGACGGGTTGCAACGAGCTGACATCAGCCGTCAGCACAGAACGCAATCCAGCCTCTGACACGGTCGTAGACAAGTTCTGACGGGCCGACTGACGATCGATGCGATCGACATAAGCCTGCACATCCCGGTCGGCAAACCAGGCATCAAGATCAACTCCGGCTGCATCAACATCCCGGTAGCCGGGAAGCACATCCCGTTCAAGCCAGGCTCGGCAGTACTCGCACTGGGCCGCGAGGTGATCGCCCGGGTGCTCCGCCAGCCAACGCAGGAGCTCTTGGTCGCTGATGGCGCTGAAATGCAGAGACGCCTCTGAAACATTGCCCAGGAGTAGGTCAAGGCAGCCCAGCAGGGGCATCGGATCCAGATCGGATGCACCCAGTTGCTGCAGCTGATCGCGGGCCTGCTCAAGGAACTCCGGTTTGCGCCGGGAGTACCCAGCAGCTGCCATGGCGAACACTGCAAGACAACCCGCTTCGATCGAGCCCTCTGCCAACCAGCCGCAGAACAAATCGATCTGCTCCTGCACCGTCAGGAAGCGACGAATCTGCTGGAAAAACGATTCGAAGTCGGCCTGCCCCATGGATGCAACTGGTGCATCGACATACAGACCATCGGAATCTAGACCTCCTCGATCGCGTACCAAACCATCCAGCAGCGAGATTCCCCGCTGGCGAGCATCGGCATCAGAGAGATCCCGGCTCAGAAGATCCAACACGCGATAAGGAAGCAGATCATCCAGCTCCTGCTGAAGGCTGGCTTGCTGATCCGACAACTTGCCCATCCTCTGCTGCAGTTCGATGCCTTCCCGCAGCAGCTGTGCAGCGGACTCGTAACGCCGCTGCTGCTGCTCATCCCGGGCCGCATCCCGGCAGGCGAGAGCCGCCAGCAAGGTCAGATCCGCTTCTCGACCACTGCCGAGGGCTGGCGCCTGAGGTGGCTGAAGACCCTGTCGGGCGAGCTGGAACGCTTCGTAGGCCGCTCCGGCCTCCCAGAGCAGGATCAGACCGGCCACTTCGCTGCTGGCAGCCAGATCCAGGCCGACGGTTTCATTGGGATGAGAAGAACTCAACGACAGAAGCGCCGCCTCATAGTTAGCCCTGGCAATCGAATCGGTCAGCAGATCAGCGGATCGCCGCAACAGCGCCTGACGCTGCAGCAAACCCTCATGTGTAAAGCCATCTTCCGGTGGACTGTCGCTGCGGGCCTGGAGACGCAGCAGTATTGAAGCGGGATCGGCGGAAGGACTGACACCCAGCAGCCGGAAATGATCGATGGGCAGATCCAACGTCCACAGGTTGCCTGAGGGCGAACTTTAGTCAGTGTCTGGGGTTTTGCCCATCTCACACGGGCTGGCCCTTACAGTCACTTCATTGATTAGGACGGTCATGGGTCAGGACCTTGCGGTCGACACCGCTCCCATCGGCAGCGCGGCCGCCGGTCCCCATGCGGAACGTCTGTCCAACCTGGTTACAGCCCAGCGGGCCACGGTGGATCGCGAGACAGGCCTGGAGCTGTTCCGGGACATGACCCTCGGCCGACGCTTCGAGGACAAGTGCGCGGAGATGTATTACCGCGGCAAGATGTTTGGCTTCGTTCACCTCTACAACGGCCAGGAGGCCGTGAGCACTGGGGTGATAGGCGCCATGAAGCGCCAGCACGATTGGTTCTGCAGCACCTACCGCGACCACGTACACGCCCTGAGCGCCGGCGTTCCCGCCCGGGAGGTGATGAGTGAACTGTTCGGCAAGGAAACAGGTTGCAGCAAGGGACGGGGAGGATCTATGCACCTCTTCTCCAAGGAACACCACCTGCTAGGAGGCTTCGCCTTCATCGCAGAAGGCATCCCCGTCGCCCTGGGCTCAGCTTTCACCAGCCGCTACAAGCGCGATGCCCTCGGTGATGCCTCAAGCAATGCTGTGACAGCAGCTTTTTTCGGTGATGGCACCTGCAATAACGGTCAGTTCTTTGAGTGCATGAACATGGCGCAGTTGTGGAAGCTGCCGATCCTGTTCGTGGTGGAAAACAACAAGTGGGCCATCGGCATGGCCCACGACCGCGCCACCAGTGACCCTGAGATCTGGCGTAAAGCGGCGTCCTTTGGCATGGCCGGCGAAGAAGTCGACGGCATGGACGTACTTGCCGTGCGTGCTGCCAGCCAGCGAGCCCTGGATCGGGCACGTGCAGGGGAAGGCCCCACACTTCTTGAGTGCTTAACCTATCGCTTCCGCGGTCATTCCCTTGCTGACCCGGATGAACTCCGCGCTGAACAGGAGAAACAGTTCTGGGCTCAGCGTGATCCACTTAAGGCTCTCGAACGCGACCTCTGCAACGCCAACCTGGTGAGCAGTGACGAGCTGCGCAGCATCGAGATAGAGATCGATGCCATTGTTCAGGACTGTGTGGAGTTCGCCCTTGCAGCCCCCGAACCCGATCCAGCGGAGCTGACCCGATATATCTGGGCCGAAGATTGATCCCAGAGTCTCTCTGGGATCTCAGATACCGCTCGGCAACCGCCGGGTCAGGTTGCGCAACTTGCGCAACGCTTTGAGCTCCACCTGACGGACACGCTCGCGGGAGACGTCCATCAGACGACCGATATCTGCCAGAGTGTGGCGCTCATTACCTTCCAGCCCGAAGCGAAGCCTCAGCACGTGCTGTTCCTGCTCGCTGAGGTGACTGAGCCAACGCCCGAGCTGCTCGTGATGAATGCGTTGCTCAACGATGTCGAGGGGTTCATCCAACGAGGAGTCGGCAATGAGATCTCCCAGGAAACTGCGACCCTCCTCCCCATTCACAGGAGCATCGAGGCTGCTGGTAGTGAGGGCCTGCCTGAGGAGTGAATCGAGCTCATCCAAGGGGATGTCCATCGCCTCGGCGATTTCCACGCGGCTTGGCATTGCTCCAAGTTTATGAGCCAGATCAAGACTCACTTTGCGGATTGTGGTTAGTCGCTCGCTCAGATGAACAGGAAGCCTGATGGTACGGGACTGACAGGCAATGGCACGGGTCATGCTCTGGCGAATCCACCAGAAGGCATAAGTGGAGAACTTGTAACCGCGAGTGGGGTCAAATTTCTCAACTGCACGCTCGAGCCCCAACGAACCTTCCTGGATGAGGTCGAGCAATTCCAGGCCCTTCCCTTGATATTTCTTGGCAACGCTCACAACTAGGCGGAGGTTGGCTTTCATCATCCGTTCCTTGGCCCGTCGACCAATGCGAAGCATCCGGCGCTGCTGACCGGTCAGCTCATGATCTTCAAAAGTTTTGGAACCGTCTTCGGTCAATGTCATCATCGCCTGGACCTGATTGCCCAATTCGATTTCTTCTGCAGGGGTGAGAAGTGGAATGCGGCCGATGGAGGCCAGATACCAGCTGACAGGGTCACTGCTGCGGCGGCGCTGGGAATCGATGGGTTTCTGAGCTGATGAAACCATTGCGTGTCCTTCGCCGTGGTCACAAAACCTTCTTACGAAGATCGAAAAAACAGATGTGTTTTCAGCAACCTTTCAGATTTGTGCGAGCAAATCGAAACACTTCATGGTTCCGTCGCGATTAATGGAGAATTGTCGTTAAGGGCCATCTCTTAAGACAAAGTTTCTTGTTAAAAACGTCACCATACAAAAATATTTCGGAGGGATTGTCCGGAATACCTGACGACAATTGCTGAAGTTGGACTGTCTGATGGCTGAACGGTTTGTACCAACACAACCGCTCCCACTCCACGACCCCACACACTGGAGGAAGGTCAAGACATCCGATGAGCAGCGCCATCAGCTCAACTGATCAACTCCCATCAGCTGCTGGGAACGCAGCGCTGAATCGGCTGCGGACCTGGCCAGGGGAGCACCGTGTGGCTGTTGGTCTGTCCGGCGGAGTGGACAGTTCCCTGACCGCGGCGCTGTTGGTAGAGGCGGGTTGGGAGGTCGAGGGACTCACGCTTTGGTTGATGAGTGGCAAAGGCGCTTGCTGCGCCGAAGGCCTCGTGGATGCAGCCGGAATCTGCGAGCAGCTCGGCATCCCCCATCACGTGGTGGATACGCGGGACACCTTCCAGCAGGAAATTGTGCAGCGGCTGGTGGACGGCTACCGCGACGGCATCACACCACTGCCCTGCTCCCAGTGCAACCGTTCGGTGAAATTCGGGCCGATGCTCGAGTGGGCCTTCAACGAACGGGGGCTCCCCCGAATCGCCACAGGCCATTACGCCAGGATCCGCAACGGCGGTGAGCAGGGCCGGCATCAATTACTGCGGGGACTCGACCGCCGCAAAGACCAAAGCTATTTCCTCTACGACCTGCCCCAAGAGGTGATGGGAAGGATCGTTTTCCCGCTTGGCGAACTCACGAAAGCCGTCACCCGACTGGAAGCGGCACGGCACGGTCTGCGCACGGCCGAAAAACCGGAAAGCCAGGACCTCTGCCTGGCGGATCACCATGGCTCCATGAGGGCGTTCCTCGACGCCTATCTCCCTCCGCGTCGAGGAGAAATCGTGCTGAAAGACGGCACGGTGGTGGGTGAACATGACGGAATCGAGCACTTCACCATCGGCCAACGCAAGGGCCTCGGTGTGGCCTGGCGGGAACCGCTGCATGTGATTTGGCTGGACCCCGCGACGAACCGCGTCGTGGTAGCTCCCCGTGCGGAGGCGGGGCGACGCAGCGGTGTGGTGGGTGCCATCAACTGGGTCTCGATCTCCCCGCCCCGACAGCCGCTGGAGGTGGAGGTTCAGGTGCGCTACCGCAGTGAACCTGTACCGGCGCAACTTACACCCATCACCCATGAACCGGAGGATGAAGCGAGACAGCGCCCGCATCGCTGCCGGCTGCACTTCCGTGATGACCAATTCTCCATAACTCCCGGACAAGCCGCTGTCTTTTACAGCGGAGAAACGGTGCTGGGGGGAGGTCTGATTCAGCGCGACGACCAGGACCAGCCGCCAACAATCCGAGAGTAACCCGAAATCCCTCTCCGCCGCTGAAGATCAGCCGCCGCAACAGCCTCGCTGCCCGGCTCCATCAACCGCTGCACCAATCCATCCGCCGACACCAGCGCCGTCGGGCCCGTATTGGCCACGCTGAGCAGATCGCGACCGGTTTCAATTGCCCGCAGCTGAGCCAGGGCCAGAAATTGCCTTTGTAATAGCGGGGGATAAGGATCGAGATTGGCGATAGTCAACAACCATTCAGCCCCCTCTGACGTTGCCTTGGCCAAGGCCCATCCATCGCTGATTTCGTAGCAGATCGCGATGGCTGAGGGTGATGGCCAGGCCTGCACAAACCGGGAAGCATCGCCGGGCTGAAGCCCCCCCACCGCCGACAGCCCACGGGTGAAGCCGGCCGGCAACGGCGGCAACCACTCACCGAGGGGCACCAGACGGTGTTTGTCCACGAGGGGCTCCAACTCCGCATGATCAGGCCTTGCCAGCACCACACTGCTGCGCAGCTGCCCTCGAACCCAGCGAAAACCCCCGCTGATCAACGGCAACGGCACACCCCCAAAATTAGTGGGTTGCCAGCGGGAGGGCAGGGCTCCCTCTGGGGCCACCAACGCCTCCACCTTCATGGCCTGGGCCTGCTGCAAAGCCGATGACAATGCTGCGTTGAAGCGCCGCTGGCGCTCCGGGCTGAACTTCTCACGCGTGGGAATCGCCGGCTGCCAGGCGCCAAGTCGCAGGGCTGAGAGGGCGGGCGGCGGACTCAGACTGAGTGCCCCCAGGGCATGCGCCAGCATCAGGGAGAGCAACCAACCGGTTCTGCGTCTCCCCCGACGGAGCCAGAGCTGCCAGAGCCCCCAGCCCCAGATCAGCTGAAGCGTGGCCAGCCCGCCGCTGCCCAGCCAGCGGGCCAGGCCAGCCAGTGACCGATCCAGGGGCAACACACTCCCGCCGACACCGATCCAGAACAGCGGAGAGCCCTCTAGAAGCAATTCCGCTCCCCCCCAGACCATCGCCAGCAGCAGCACCTGTCCGATCCGCCAACTCCCGTCCCGCGACCGGCACCAACGGGCCAACAGCGACCAGAGCAGCAGCAGCAGGGCTGCCGCAATGCCGCAGACCAACAAGAGCGAGAAAGCCACCGGCAGGCTGGACCAAGCCGGCAGACCCATCCAGGTGAGTGGATGCAGGCCAAGAATCCAGCGGTGGCTGATCAGAACAGCAAACAGCCCCCAGAACGCCGCATCACGCGGTCTGTCCCCCAGCGACCACAGCAGGGCTAAAGCAGGAAGCATCGCCAGCGGACCCGCGACCCCAGGGGCCAGTCCGGCCAGTACTCCACCCAGAACACTTCGCAGCAGTGGCTGAGATCGGAGATCGCCCATGGTCAGCGATGAGCAGCAGCGTCATCCTGACGCCAGGCCGCAACCGCCACGGATGGAAACCGCCAACCCCCTGCAACAGCTTCTTGTGCGCGGCCTTGGCACCACAACCCTTGTGGCTGATCGTCTGCGCGGAGTCACGCAGGACTGGGTGAGTAGCGGCCGTCTGGACCCCAACCAGGCCTCCGCCCTAGTGGACGATGTGATGAAGGCTCTTCGGGGAGAAACCCCGGAACTGGAAGAAAAGGTGGAGCGGGATATCGAGCGCAACCGCGACAACCTTTTGCAGGATATCGGCGTCGCCAGTCAGAAGGAAGTTGATGAACTGCGCGGACGCATCGACCGGATCGAGCAGCAGCTGCGTCAGCTCAACCGAGGCGACTGAGCTGACCGTCCTGGGGCCAGAATCAACGCAATCCGATGCGGCAGCCATGCGCGACATCCTGATCAGTTCCACCGTTTGCGTGCTCTGTCTGCTGTTGGCCCTGGTCAGCCAGCTGGTAGCTCCCACCACCGTCGCCGCCGCAGCCAACAGCTCTGCTGCAACCCCCAGTGTTGTAAGCAAATCCTCCACCGCAGCGGCACGGCCCAACTTCGAGCTGGACCCGGATGACCCCAACCCAAAGTTATTTGCCATGGCTCCCGACACCAACCAGGCCGATGCCTCCGCCCTCGGCGGCCCCCTCGATGCCCCCGACACCCAGATCACTGCCAGTGGGTTGAAGATCACCGAATTGAATGTCGGTGAAGGAGCCGAAGCCGCTTCCGGCCAGACCGTTCAGGTGCACTACCGGGGAACGCTTGAAAACGGCAAACAGTTCGACGCCAGCTACGACCGAGGTACCCCCTTCACCTTCCCTCTCGGAGCCGGGCGGGTGATTAAAGGCTGGGATGAAGGGGTGGTTGGCATGAAGGTCGGCGGCAAGCGCAAGCTGATAATTCCACCGGACCTTGCCTACGGCAGCCGGGGCGCCGGCGGCGTGATCCCCCCCAACGCCACCCTAGTTTTCGAGGTGGAGTTGCTCGACGTGAAGTGATGGGCCGCAGTTAGGCTCACACAAGAAATTTCGTTCCTAACCGATGCTGCGCTCGGCCCTCACCACACTCTTCCGCGCTCTTCCCGCCCCTGTGGCAGAAGCCCACTGCGACGGCCCTTGCGGCGTTTATGACCCAGCTTCGGCCCGCGTCGCTGCGGAAGCCGTGCTCTCCATGACCAAGAAGCTCAAGGCCATGGAAGCTCCCGCTGCAGATGATGCTGCAGCACTGGCTGCGTACAACAACACCTTCGGTCGCTACGTGGCCATAAAGGAAGAGGAAGCGCAGAAGACCAAAAAGGAATTGCTAATCCTTTGGACGGACTACTTCAAGGCTGAGCATCTGGCCACCTTCCCCGACCTGCACGACACCCTCTGGAAAGCCGCCAAGCTCTGCAGCGCCTGCAAGGTCAACATCGATCAGGCCAAAGCAGAGGAGCTCATGGCCGCCGTCGAGAAGATCCACGGCATGTTCTGGCAGTCGAAGGGCCGCAGCGACGCCTGGGTCACAGCCTCCTGAATCGGAACAACTTGTTCCCTCCTCTGGAAGCAGCAGGCCTCATGGACTTGCTGCTGTTTTTTTTTGGTCATCGGCGGCTGCTTAAGGTTCAGGGAGATTCCATGCTTCCTCACCTGAAGCCCGAGGATCGGATCCTTATCAACCAGCGAAGCCGTCCAAAACGCGGTGATGTAGTGGTGGCATGGCATCCACACAAGCCAGGAGTTCGTCTTATCAAGCGGCTGCACTGTCTTGATGCCAACGGCATGCAGCTGCTGGGTGACAACCCATCCGATAGCACCGACAGTCGCCAGCTGGGGGCCATCCCCAACGCGTTGCTGATTGGTGTGGCTGTTTCGTATATCAGAAAAATTCCAACGAAGTCTTATGCAACCAGATCGCACCGGTGACTATCGAAAGAATCCCGGTGCCACCCACCAGAAAGGGCAGCAACCGTGTACCGCCGCGCAACGTTAGGAATGACACTACAGCGACCACCAGAACCATCGCTGCTACGGAACCGCAGAGGTAGGCCACCAGGTAGCCAAACGCAGCGACGGGAGGCAGCGCCAATGCGGGAATCACCGCCAGCAGATGGCTGGCACCGGCCAGGCCATGCAGCAGCCCCAGTCCAGAGGCGGCATGGGCATGGCGCCGGTGGTTGCTTTGACCTCGCACATGCAGATGCAAATGCTGGTGGGGTTGATCACCATCGTGATGGTGTTCATGGCTGTGCAGCTCCAGCCCGAAAGCCGTTCTCACCGCCAGAGCACCCACCACCAACAGAGCGACACCCACCAAAAATTCCGCCCAGTTGGACATCGTGTCGACGTGGACCAGATCCTTGAGCCCGATCGAAATCAAAGCCAGGAGCACCACTCCGGCCGAATGACCGGCTCCCCAGGCCAGACCTGCCCGCAACGCCGGCAATGGTTTGCGCAACGAGAACGGGGCCATGGCCACCAGATGATCAGCGCCGCCGACGACGTGAACGGCACCGGCTGCAAAACCGGTCAGGATGCTGATCAACAAAGCACTGCTTTTAAAAAAATCATTCTGCAGGACCAGTTGGCTAACCCTGAATCAATTTGGTCAAAGTCGACTGAACGTCCTCCTGACGCATCAGCGCCTCTCCGACCAGCACGGCATCGGCACCAGCGACCTGCACGCGGTCCAAGTCAGACCGCTCGAACAGGCCTGATTCACTCACCAGCAACGCTTGCTGATCCCGAAGGCGGTCGCCGAAGCGCTGCATGAGCTGCTCGGTGGTGGCCAGATCGATTTCAAAGCTGGTTAGGTCACGGTTGTTGATGCCGATCAAGGGGAACCCCCCAAGGTTGAGCACCCGCTCCATCTCGGCGGCATCGTGGACTTCAACAAGTACATCAAGTCCCAGAGCCGCCGCCGCCTTCTGCAGATACCGCAGGTCCTGATCCGTCAGGATCGCTGCGATCAGCAACACGGCATCGGCACCAGCCGCTCGAGCCTGAAACAACTGATAGGGGCTGAGGACGAACTCCTTGCACAGCAAGGGCAGCTCCACCGCCTGCCGCACCTCGACCAGAACCTCGAATCCCCCCTGGAAAAAGGTCTTGTCGGTGAGCACAGACAGGCAGCGTGCACCGCCGGCGGCATAGGCCCTCGCGATGGCCACCGGGTCAAAGTCCTCGCGGATCACCCCTTTGCTGGGGCTTGCCTTCTTCACTTCAGCGATGACTGCAGGCTGCACCGGAGGCTCTCGCAGAGCTGCCAGAAAGTCCCGTGTGGGAGGCAGATCCTCGATCTGACGCTTGAGGGTCTGTAACGGCACCCGTTCGCGGGCTGCATCCACCTCACGGTCCTTGGCCCAGACGATCTTTTCAAGAATGTTTCTGGGTTCCTCCTCATCGTGGGGAACGGCGTACTCCAGATGCGCCACACGCACCTTGGGGTTGGGGGGACGACGACGGATCTCCATGAAACGGGGGGAGGTTGGTGGCGTTGAAAGGTGAACTAGCGTTGGATCAGGCCACGAGCTGCGAGGCAGCCTGCTTGTAGGACACTTCCACGACTTCACTGAGCGTTGGGTGCGTATGCACCTCGGTTGACAACTGCCGCACGCTCTGACGACGGGCCACGGCATTGGCCACTTCCTGAATCAAATCAGCGGCGTGAAGTCCGTAGATGTGGGCCCCAAGCACTTCTCCGCTGGTTTTGTTGAACAGCAGCTTCATCAGGCCGTCGCTCTCCAGTTCAGCCAGTGCCTTGGAATTGGCCTTGAAATAGCTGCGAACTGAACCCAGATCGAAGCCCTCCTGGGCGGCGAGTTCCCTGGCATCGGCTTCGCTCAGGCCCACCGAGCTGATTTCGGGATGGGTGAAGGTGGCTGCTGGGATGCTCCGGTAGTCGATCTCGCGGCTGTTGCCCAGGATGTTATCAATCGCTACCGAACCTTGGGCTGCTGCGGTGTGCGCCAGCATCAATTTGCCCGTCAGGTCACCGACAGCCCAGAGGTGAGGAACGGGCTGATCGTTGACCAGCACACGCATCTGGTCGTCGATGGGCACGAAACCACGGTTGGTTTCCACGTTCATAGTCTCGAGATTGAGGCCCTTGCTGCTAGGAACCCGGCCCGTGGCCACAAGCACTGCATCTACCTCGAGGGTCTCCACCAGCGCACGGCTGTTGAAATCAGCCAGCTCGATCTGCACCGGGCAGCCAGGCGTGACCTTGCGGGCTAGAAGACCGGAGCGCGCATCGATGTCGCGGCTGTCGATGAGATGACGGCCGGCGATCTTGGCGATGTCTGGATCAAAGGTGGGCATCACCTTGTCCATCGCTTCGATCATCGTCACTTCACAACCGAGAGCGGTATATACATCAGCGAACTCAAGGCCGATGTAACCGCTGCCGATGATGGCAATCCAACGGGGCAGCCACTCGAGGTTGATGGCTTCATCGCTGGTGAAGACCGTGCGTCCATCGGTCTTAATGCCGGGAGGGACAAACGGATCGGAACCTGTGGCCAGGATCACGTCCTTAGCTGTGATCAGTCGGTCGACACCGCTTAGTTCCCGCAGTCCGACCCGCTGTGATCCCTCCAGACGACCATGGCCGCGAAGGATCGTTACATCGGCCCGTTCGAGGGTTTTGGTGAGGTTGGTGCGGATCGTCTGCACCAGATTGTTGGCGTGATCTGCGATCTTCTGGCGCTCGAACCGCACAGGAGCCGCGTGGATTCCGAAACTGGCCAGGTGCTGATCATCCGCTAGTTGCCTCACCTTGCCGCTGGCGGCCAGGAGCGCCTTGGAAGGGACACAGCCGCGGTTGACGCAGGTACCCCCCATGTCCCGCGATTCGACAATGGCGGTTTTGAGGCCATGCTCTGCGGCATGTTTGGCCGCATCGAACCCGCCATAGCCGGCACCGATGACGATGACGTCGAAGTCGAAGCTGGCGTCGCTCACCCGTGCTGCTGCGATGTGGCCGTCATTGTGGCCCGTCGACGCTCCAGCAGGAGAGGCACCGCGGCGACGGCCACATTCAGCGACTCCACCCGAGGACTGTGGGGCAGGGTCACGGCATGGGTACAGCAAGCAAGTAGCTCCGGATGAAGTCCCGCCCCCTCAGTACCCAGCACGAGTGCCGTCGGCAGCCGCCAGTCCAGATCCCAGTAGGGCACCGGTCGAATCGGAGCGGCTGAATCCCGCACGAGGGTGGCCACCACTTGGATCCCCGCAGCGGCCAGTCGCTTGAGTTGCTCTGTCAATTGGCTGACCGCCGTTCCCTCATCGGGTCCGAAGCGTTGGTATGGAAGTTGCAGCAGTGCTCCAGCTGAAGCGCGAAGGCTTTTGCTGCCAAGCGGGTCAACCCCTGATCCCAACCAGACGCTCTGGACATCAGCCGCCAACGCCGTCCGCAACAAAGTTCCGAGGTTGCCTGGATCCTGAATCCGATCCAGCACTAGCAGGAAGTTCACGTCCGTTGGCGGATTCGGCAAGACGTCCAACGGACACAGGCACGCGACACCATCCGGTGTGATGGTGCTGAGGGCCGCCTTCAGCACCTCTTCGGTGACGAGACGAATCGGCGCGGATGCCTCTAGGTCATTGAGGAGCCGTTGATGGTGCAGACACCATCGCTCCGTGGCAACCAATTCGACCGGCTTGCGATTGCAATGAATAAGCTCCTGCAGAAGATGGGTGCCCTCAAGCAGCAAGAGCCCTTCGTCTTCTCGACCTTGACGGCTAGACAACGACCGTAACCGCTTGACCAGTGGGTTTCTGCGACTGCTGATCAACGAATCCGACACACTCGACAGGGTGAGATTTAGAAGCTCGTGTGCTTACGAACCTTCAGTTCTTTGCGAAGTGACAAATCCGAACCGTCCAGATCAAGTCCATTAATCGCTGCGATTTCTCCTTTCAATCCCTCAGCTGCGAGATTTTCGATCATTTTGTTGATCACTTGATCCTCAACGGCAGCCTGATCGATGGAATCAGGGGTCAGGCGTTCAAGGAAGCGACCGACCTTGGCAGCGACGACTTCCGACGCATTGGAAATCTTCAGGACGATCATATTGGAAGGAGAATCAATCTCCCTTCAACGGTAGTGCGGATGGGGAGACTTGAACTCCCACGATGTTGCCACCACTAGTACCTGAAACTAGCGCGTCTACCAATTCCGCCACATCCGCTGGCGTGTCGCCCAAGCGACAAAGAGAACATACGGCATCGTCACCCCGGCCCCGATCGACGAAATGGTGTCCGTTGAAACCAGTTTCCGTGCCGGCCGTCTAGACGGTCTTACATCTGATTGTCAAACTGCGTGAAATCTGGAAGCAGGGCGGGAAATGGCAGCGGCGTCCGCGGTGTACCAGGAGATTCTCAATCCGTGTCTCTCGATAGAGGGTCGATGTCGTCTACAGGGGGTGCTGAAGGTCAGTGGAGCCAAGAATTCAGCCCTGGTGTTGATGACCGCCGGCCTGCTCACCGATGAGGTCGTGGAACTCACCAACGTTCCCAACCTCACCGATATCGACAGCATGGGCCGGATCCTGTCTGCCCTGGGAGTTCATGTTGATCACTCGGATAACAGTATTGCTCTAAACGCAGCAACCCTCAGCAGTCACGAACCTCCGTACGAACTAGTCAACAGCCTTCGCGCCAGCTTCTTCTGCATCGGTTCACTGCTGGGCCGTTCAGGGCACGCCAGAGTGCCCCTGCCGGGCGGTTGCCGCATCGGAGCTCGTCCCGTTGTCGAACACATCCGCGGTCTTAAGGCGTTGGGGGCGCACGTCAGCGTTGAACACGGCATCGTGACGGCTTCGGTCAAAGGCAGCAACAAGCGACTAACGGGTGCGTCCATCGTTCTGGATTGTCCAAGTGTCGGGGCCACCGAAACACTGCTGATGGCAGCAGTGCTGGCCGATGGAACCACCATGATTGAGAACGCTGCCCAGGAGCCTGAGGTTCAGGATCTGTCCAACCTTCTAATCCAGATGGGTGCGGAGATCAGCGGCGCCGGGGGACCGGTGATCACGATTCGGGGTGTCGAGCGTCTCCATGGCGTCCGCAACTATCCGGTGATCCCCGATCGAATCGAAGCGGGCACCTTTCTGCTGGCTGCGGCGATCACCCGATCACCAATGCGGGTGGAACCGGTCATTCCCGAGCACCTCAGCGCAGTGCTGCAAAAGCTCAGGGACTGCGGCTGCAAACTGGACATCGATCAGACGGGAATCTCCATCACTCCCGGTGAAATTCAGGCTGTCGACATCACCACCCAACCATTCCCCGGCTTTCCTACCGACCTTCAGGCTCCGTTCATGGCATTGATGACAACGGCCAAGGGAACCAGCGTGATCAGCGAAAAAATTTATGAGAACCGACTTCAGCATGTCGCTGAGCTCCAGCGCATGGGAGCATCCATCCGCGTTGAAAGCAGCACCGCTATTATTGAAGGGGTTATCGAGCTCAGCGCCGCCCCTGTTATCGGCAGTGATCTGAGAGCGGCAGCGGCGATGGTGCTTGCGGGCCTTGCGGCAAATGGCACTACCAAGGTGTCCGGTCTCGAGCATCTGGACCGTGGCTACGACAATGTCGAGGCCAAGCTAAATGCAGTCGGCGCCAACTTAAAACGACAGCAAAGCTGAAGTCGGGGGCATCACTCCATACAATCCCTTTTGCGGGAGCCTGGCGGAATTGGTAGACGCAGCTGACTCAAAATCAGCCGGCCACTGGTCTTGGGGGTTCAAGTCCCCCGGCTCCCATCCAGAGGCGGTGATGAACACCTACAACCGTTTCCCTCTCACGCTGATGAGGGGTCAAGGTTGCTGGGTATGGGATGACCATGGTCATCGCTATCTCGATGCCGTTGCCGGCATCGCCACCGACACCCTTGGCCACAGCGACCGTGCCCTTCGGCGCAGCCTCAGCCGACAACTCAGACGTCTACAGCACGTTTCTAATCTGTACCGGATTCCTGAACAGGAAGCCCTGGCTACCTGGTTGGTGCAGCACAGCTGCGCCGACAGCGTTTTTTTCTGCAACTCCGGAGCCGAAGCCAATGAAGCGGCCATCAAGCTCGCCCGGAAGCACGGTCACCTGAAGCGCAGCATCGACAGGCCACGGATCCTCACCGCTTCAGCCAGCTTCCATGGCCGCACACTTGCGGCCGTGAGTGCCACCGGGCAGCCGCGCTACCACCAGAGCTTTGAACCGATCGTAGAGGGCTTCGACTACTTCCCTTACAACGACATTCATGCCTTCGAATCGCTGCTCGTACGACATGAAGCCAACGGACCGGCGGTGGCAGCCGTATTGCTTGAACCCCTTCAGGGTGAAGGCGGTGTTCACCCGGGGGATGCCGGATTTTTCCAACGTCTGCGGTCCATCTGCAGCGAACGCAACATCCTCCTGATCCTGGATGAAGTGCAGGTGGGTATGGGCCGCAGCGGTCAGCTCTGGGGCTTTGAACGCCTCGGCATTGAGCCGGACGCCTTCACTCTGGCCAAGGGACTGGGAGGCGGCCATGCAATCGGCGCCCTGTTGGTGAACGCCAGGGCGGATGTGTTTGAGCCCGGAGATCACGCCAGTACCTTCGGCGGCAACCCCTTTGCCTGCACCGCTGGACTGACCGTGGCCCGAGAGATCGAGCGCAGAGGCCTGCTGCGTCATGTGGAGGAGCGTGGCCAGCAGCTGCAGCAGGGACTCCAGGAGCTCGTCGCGCGCTACCCCAAGGTTCTGACGGGAGTGCGCGGCTGGGGCCTGCTGCAGGGCCTAGTGCTTGATCAGGACTGTGGTGTCACAGCTCCACAGCTGGCGAAGGCCGCTCTTGAGCAGCGCCTTCTGGTGGTGGCCGCAGGTGCGATGGTGCTGAGGATGGTGCCGCCCCTGGTGATCTCAGCCAATGAAGTGCGCCAATTGCTCAGACGACTGGACGCGACCCTCGCTGGACTGGCCTGATCGCCGCGATGGCGGACCAGCAACTGTCGGAACTGATCCCGCGATTTGATCTGCGGGGCATGGATCTGCAACTCGAGCGGATGCGCCATGCCCTCCAGGAACTCGGATCTCCGTGTGGAGAGATTCCCGCGATTCAAGTGGCAGGCACCAACGGCAAAGGCTCGATTGCCAGCTTCCTGAGCGCAGCACTCCAGCAAGCCGGCATCCGCAGCGGTGTCACCACATCCCCCCATCTGGTGAGCTGGTGTGAACGGATCGCGATTGATGGAATCCCCATCAGCGAGGGGCATCTCCGCCAGCTGTTACTGGCCCAGCAGCAGCTCTGCGCCAAGCATCAGCTCACCCCCTTTGAGCAACTGCTCGCCGCAGCCCTGGCGCACTTCCACACCGAAGCTGTGGAGCTGCTGGTGCTGGAGGTGGGACTCGGGGGTCGGCTGGATGCCACAACCGCCCACCCCTGTCGACCGGTGATCGCCATGGCCAGCATCGGCCTCGACCACTGTGAGCATCTGGGATCCACCCTGACTGCCATCGCTGAGGAGAAGGCCGCCGTGATCACCCCCGGCGCGCAAGTGATCAGCGCCGAGCAACCGGCGCCGGTGAAGGTGGTGCTGGAGAAGACCTGCAGCGCCAACAACGCCTTTCTGCGGTGGGTTGATCCCTTACCCAGCGACTGGTGCTTGGGGCTGGCGGGGGATTGGCAGCGCCGCAATGCCGCCGTGGCCTATGGCGCGTTGCAGGCTCTGCTTCCTCTGGGATGGCGTCTTTATGACACCACCATCAGGGCTGGATTGGCCAAGGCCCGGTGGAAAGGGCGCCTGCAGACCGTGACCTGGCAAGGCCACCCGCTCCTCCTCGACGGAGCCCACAACCCGCCTGCCGCGCATCAACTGGCCCTGGAACGACAGAACTGGCAGGGCCAGGAGAACGGCGTTGTCTGGATCCTTGGAATCCAGGCCCACAAACAGGCGGTGGAGATGCTGCAGCTGTTGTTGCAGCCCCGGGATCAGGCCTGGATCGTACCCGTGGCCGATCACCGCAGCTGGACTTGTGACGCTCTGGTGCAAGTTGAACCGCACTGGGGAGATCAGCTCAGGGATGCCACCAGCGCTGAGGATGCGCTGAAGCGGATCAAGGAGACCAGTGGCTGGCCTCAAACGATGCCAGTGCTTGCAGGATCCCTTTATCTAATTGGAGATCTGCTCGAGCAGGGGCTGGTGCAGGCAGAGTGAATCCCCCTGCGCCGGATCGATGTCGACCTTGCTGCTGTCGCTGCTGTTGCCTCTGCTGGTCCTGGTGCTTCCCGCTGACGCCCTCGACACATCGGCCGGGGTGGGCCTGCAGGACCGTGCGTTGTTTCAGGAAACCGTGGACTACACCCTGACCAACCAGAGCGGTGGTGACTTTCACGGTCAACATCTGGCCAACACCTCGTTTGCCGGTGCCGTCGGCCGAGGCGCGGATTTCAGCGGCGCTGACCTGCACGGTGCAATTTTCACCCAAGGGGCATTTGCTGAGGCGAATTTCAGCGGTGCCGACCTGTCGGATGCACTGATGGACCGAGCCGACTTCGTGGGAACAGATCTGCGCAACGCCGTACTGACAGGAATCATCGCTTCGGGCAGCAGCTTCAGCGATGCCCTGATCGAGGGTGCTGACTTCAGCGATGCCCTGCTGGATCGAGATGACCAACGGCGCCTCTGTCGCGACGCCGACGGAGTCAATCCCGTGACGGGTGTGGCAACCCTGGACAGCCTGGGCTGCTGATCGACTCCAGCCACCCCCGTAACTTGCCAGGGTTGAGCAGACCATCGGGGTCGAAACGCTGCTTGGCGGCCACCTGATCACCATCGACCACTCCTAGGCCACCATCTTCAACTGTGATTACGTGGGGATTGAACAGAACCGCTCCCAGCTCACGACAGTCCGTCATCAACGCGTGCAATGGCTCGGCGCCGGTCCAGCGGACCAGAGGCAGGGCCGCTAGACGCGCTACCCCTTGCTGACGGACTCCTTCCAGATGCCACAGCAAGGCTTTCCCCCAACGCTGCTTCAGTTGCTCCATGGCGGGCAGCTCCGGTTCCGGCAGCATCATCTGCAGATAAGTCCAGCCGACATCTGCGGACCGCATGTGCAGGGTGGTGTGGTTCCAGCTCAACTCGCGCAGGCCCTTTCCACCATCCAGATCCTCAGGACCAAGGTCATGCAGCGCGGCACCAGATGCCGCCGCCAATCGGGCCAATGTGCTCACACCATCCGGAGCCACCAGAAACAGCAGCCGGTGACGGTCAGATTCGGGACCACTCCAGGGTGGAAGACATTCCAGAACGGACCGCTCCAGTAGCGTTGCCAGGTGCAGTGCCACAGCAGCACGGCAGCAGCGCTGAAGCAGGGCCACGGCTGCGCCCCAGGTGTCCACATCGATGCTGATCTGATGCCAGTCCACCGCTGGTGCAGTGGCCAACTGCAATCGGGTGAGGATGCCATTGGTGCCATAGGCATGGTTTAACGCCTCCGCCTCTGGAGCATCCAGCTGAAGACGTCGAGGCTCCTGTTCCACTGTGACGACCTCGGCACCCAGCAGATGGCCTGGATCGCGCAGGAAGCCCCAACGGATGGACCCGATGCCGCCGGAGCCACCGGCCACAAAACCGCCGATAGATGCACTGCGCCAGGTGCTGGGCAGCAACCGCAACTGGCGGCCATGGGCTCGCAGGTGCTGATCGAGATCGCGCATCAGGCAGCCCGGCTGCACCGTCACCACCCCACTGGATGGGTCCAGGTGCTCCACCTCCCGCAGAGCTCCGCACAGCATCACGACCCCCCCTTCCAGGGGAACGGACTGGCCGTAGTTGCCGGTTCCAGAACCACGCAGGGTCAGTGGGACGCCATGGCGTCCGCAGGCTGCTGCCAACCGTTCCACCCCGGAAAAGGTCAGGGGCCGGACCACAAGATCCGCCCTGCAGGGGGCGAGCCTCGGTTGAAGGATTGGGGAATAATCGTAGGAATCCCTTGAATAGCGGTGCAGGTCGGCAGCACCCTGCAGGAGCTCCAGGTCGTGGGCGGTGGCGAGCTCCGCCACCAGGGCTGCCAGGGATTGCGAAGACGCCATCAACCACAGTGCACCAACAAGGTGCGGTCTAGCGCCTTCCGGGCTGCCACCAAAGACCATCGATCAACACCCGTCGCTCCGGCGGACGGCGCAGCGCCTCCGACCAGGTGTTCGCCTCCAGAACGATCAGGTCGGCTGGTGCATCAGCACCGATCCGTCCATCCCAGTCCAGTCCCATCACAGCGGCGGCTGCAGTAGTGAAGGGCGACAGGCCCAAGCGTTGCCAGGGGGCCAACTGGGCCAGGGGGATGCAACTGGCCATAAGGGCCAGGGGGTCGAAATCTCCCGCTGGGAACCACGGGTCAGCGACGTTGTCGCCACCCACCGCCACCCGAACGCCTGCCCTCTGCAGTTGCCGGATCGGGGCGAGCGGCTTGCGCAATGGAGTCGTCTCCGGCGACTGGCCCAGCAACCAGCCATTGGTCAACGGCAGCGCCACCACCTGCAACCGATGCGCCGCCATCTGCTCGGCCAGGCGCTGCAGGCGCTTGGCCGACAACAACGCCAGGCTGCTGGTGTGGCTGCAGGTGATCGGCTGCATGCAGGGAACCTGCTCGAGCGCTCGCAGGAGTTGCACCAGCCCTTCAGCGGGCCCATGGTTCGCCTCGTCAATGTGCAGGTCTATACCGCAGCCGAGCTCCTCCGCCAGCAGCAGCAGAGCCCTAAGGCCCCGGCGTACGGAGGCCCCGCGGCAGGGGGGAACCACAACACCCCCCAGCAACCCACCAACAGCCGCCACGCGCTGGGCCAGCTTTTTGCCATCGGTTGTGGCCCAGTGGGCGATCGGCACCAAAGCCACCAGTTGAAGCTCAAACTGGTCACGCCATTGCTTCTTCAACACCTGAAGCGCCTCCCAGCTGGTATCCGCGCCGGGCCCTAGACTGTCGATATGGCTGCGCAAAGCCCGCAGCCCGTTTTGGCAAGCCCTGGCCATAGCCTGGTCACCCCTGGACAGCACCTCCTCCAGATCTCGGACGCGGTGCTCATTCATGTTGGCCTCGAGAGCACCCTCATAGGTGCCGCTGAGGTTGGGATGGGCCGACCAGGTGAAGGCCTTGTCGAGGTGCACATGGGGGTCCACCAATCGCGGCAACACCAGGGCGTTCAGATGATCAGCTGGCGTGTTGATCAGCTCGGGCTCCTGCAGGCGCCCATCAGACCAGGACAACCTGACGGGAGTCAGCCCCTCTGCCGTGACGGATGGAATGACCGATCCACTCCGGAGGCGGAGGAGGCCACGTGGCAACCAGGCCTCCAGCTGAGACGTTTCGCTCACTCGAGGCTGCCGGGGTCGGTCTCGGTGCGCAGCAGCACAAATTGCCCTGCAACTCCGAGGGTCAGCACCTCAACCTCCGGCAAGGTCAACCCGGGGAGCAACGGCTGCCCACCTATTGAGGTGGTGTAAAGGCTGGCGACACCCAGATTGCGGCGTGACGTGAAACGAGCAGCCAAAGCCGCAAGAGCCGCCTGCTGTGATGCCACCAAGCCAGGACAGTCACTGATCCATAACTGCAGCACCATTGAGAGGCCTTCCCCCTGGCAAAACTCGGCGGGCAAATACGCGACCAACTGTTCGCCGGAATGCACTTCGTAATCCTTCAAAGAGGGGTTGGTCACCACTAGACCCAACGCAACCCCGACCGCGGTAACTACGGCTAGTGCCGCTGCGATGGGAGCTTGTCGCTGGTGGATGGTACGCGGCAATCCGGTCAACCGAGACACGAATTGGTAGATTCTCCCTGACGCGGCGGGCGTCGCCAAGTGGTTAAGGCAGCGGCTTGTGGCGCCGCTATTCGGGGGTTCGAATCCCCTCGCTCGCCCTCACCCCCATGCTTGAGTCGACGGTGGAACACACTGGAAACGGCTATGACTTGAATTTGACCGCTTCCGCTTCAACCTTTGCCGCGGCTGCGAACGCTCGCAGCCGCGGCAGCTATTGGATCACCACCTTCGGCTGCCAGATGAACAAGGCCGATTCTGAAAGGATGGCAGGCATCCTCGAGGCAATGGGCTACGAGGCAGCGAACGCCGAGCTTGAGGCGGATTTAGTTCTATACAACACCTGCACAATCCGCGACAACGCCGAACAAAAAGTTTATAGCTATTTAGGTAGACAGGCTCAGCGCAAAAGAATTTATCCAAACCTCACTTTAGTGGTAGCGGGCTGCGTTGCCCAGCAGGAGGGGGAATCACTGTTGCGGCGCGTGCCTGAACTCGACCTTGTGATGGGGCCGCAACATGCGAATCGGCTGGAGGTGCTGCTCAATCAGGTGGAGAGCGGTCAACAGATAGTGGCAACGGAAGACCATCACATCCTTGAGGACATCACCACAGCACGACGGGACAGCAACATCTGCGGTTGGGTCAATGTGATTTATGGCTGCAACGAGCGCTGCACGTACTGCGTGGTGCCCTCTGTGCGTGGCGAGGAGCAATCACGGCTACCGGAAGCCATTCGCTTGGAAATGGAAGGACTGGCCGCCCAGGGGTACAAGGAAATCACCCTGTTGGGCCAGAACATCGATGCCTACGGACGCGATCTGCCGGGAATCACGCCGGAGGGACGTCGGCAGCACACCCTGACGGACCTGCTGCATCAGGTTCATGACGTGGACGGAATTGAGCGCATCCGTTTTGCCACGAGCCATCCGCGCTACTTCACAGAGCGATTGATCGATGCCTGCGCGGATCTCCCCAAGCTCTGCGAGCACTTTCATATTCCATTCCAGAGCGGCGACAACGACCTTCTGCGGGCCATGGCCCGCGGCTACACCGTGGAGCGTTACAAACGGATCATCGACCGCATCCGCGAGCGCATGCCCGATGCCTCCCTTAGTGCAGACGTGATCGTGGCCTTCCCTGGCGAAACCGAAGCCCAGTACCAGCGCACCCTTGATCTGATCGAGGAGATCGGCTTCGACCAGGTGAACACCGCGGCCTATTCACCGAGACCCAACACGCCTGCAGCGAATTGGGACAACCAATTGCCGGAGGGGGTCAAGGTGACGCGTCTCCAGCAGATCAATGCCCTGGTGGAGCGCTCCGCTCGTAAGCGCAATGCCCGATACGCCGGCCGCACGGAGGAAGTTCTGGCGGAGGGGATCAATCCCAAGGATTCCAGTCAGCTGATGGGACGCACCCGCACCAACCGACTGACCTTTTTCCATGCAGCAGGCCCCGATGGCCATCAACATCAGCCAGGCGATCTGGTGAATGTGCGCATAGATGCGGTCCGCTCCTTTTCATTGAGCGGAACCCCCCTGCCCCTCGCCGAACAACGCTGATACGTTTGGCGACTCGATGCGGGGTTGTTGAAGGCGATGGCATCCAGCCCAACCAATGTCGGTGTTGTCTTCGGCGGCTGCTCCGGTGAGCACGCTGTCTCGATCCGCTCCGCACAAACGGTTGTTCATGGCCTGAACCTTGGCGCCAACCGTCAGCGCTACCAGCTCGTCCTGATCTACATCGATCGCGATGGCCGTTGGTGGGGACACGACATCGCCGAAAAAGTTCTCACCAACGGCTACCCACCAACCGGCTCCGATCTCCCCCAACCCCTTCCTGGCCCTGGTTTCCGCGGCCTGCCCGCCGGCGCCGACTCCGTGTCCATCTGGTATCCGGTTCTGCATGGACCGAATGGTGAGGACGGCACGATTCAGGGGCTGTTCGAATTGATGCAGCAGCCCTACGTCGGAGCCGGCGTCCTCGGTTCCGCCGTGAGCATGGACAAACAGGCCATGAAGGCGGCCCTGGCTGGAGCAGGACTGGCTCTAGTGCCCTACGTCTGCACACAGGCCGAGGAGCTCAGCGTGGCTGCCCATAGGGAAGCGCTTCTAAACAGAATTGAAGCCGAACTAAGCTACCCCTGCTTCGTCAAACCGGCCAACCTCGGTTCTTCGGTGGGCATCAGCAAAGTCCAGAACCGGGACGAGCTGCTGCAGGGGTTGAGCCTGGCCGCAAGCCTCGATTCACGCCTTGTGGTGGAACAGGGGGTGCAAGCCCGCGAGCTGGAGTGTGCCGTTCTTGGTGGGACAGCCCTTCGGGCCTCTGTGGTGGGAGAAGTCCGTTTCGATGCGGATTGGTACGACTACGACACCAAATACACAGAAGGGCGCAGCACCACACTGATCCCAGCCCCATTGCCCGAGGCCGTAGTTGAAACGATCCGTAGCCAGTCGATCCAGGCCTGCGCTGCCGTGGGCGTCACGGGGATGGCCAGGGTGGATTTCTTCTATGACGACAGCAGCGGCAGGGTTTGGCTCAACGAGATCAATACCCTTCCCGGCTTCACCAATCAGAGCATGTACCCCATGCTCTGGGAGGCCTCTGGCGTAACACTCGAGCAGCTCGTGCACGAACTGCTCGAAAGCGCAGGACAATGAGAGAACGAACCCTGCCGATCAGGAGTGAGCGATGGGCCACGGTCTGCTCTGGTTTCCACTACTGATGGTTTTTGTGCTCTTAGCGGCACTGGGCTGGCTCGAACGTCGTCGCCAGACCCTGTTCCGAACCTGGGCCGAGGGGGCCGAACTGGTAAAGCTTGATAGCTGCGGTGGAGCGCAGCTCAAGGACGGTCGACTGATGTGGTGTCGCTTCGAAGCAGGCCGGTTTCAGGATCAAGGGGACTTTGATGTCTGCCGACTGGAGCTTGTGGAACTAATGGCATTGGCGTCCGGGGATGCTCCGCTGACAGTGGAATCTCAAGGTCCCTGCCGATTGCGGCTGGTGGGAACTGATCTGCAGATGGATGTTCCCTTCTCCGATGCTGATCAAGCCCGCCGTTGGGGTGACCAATTGATGGCACGTGCCCGCTGCGATCTTTGAAGTCAGTCCCCCCCCAGCTGGAACGCCGACGGGCGCTGCGCCTCCAGAAACGCCAACAACTTCTGATCCATACCTGGCGCACCGTGGCTCTGCTGAGCCTGAGCACCGTTCTTGGCTGGTTGCTGCTGCGCTATGGCTGGTCGCTAAACGGGGCCCATCAGGTGGTGGTCCGCGGAGACACAGCCATAAGCCCGGAGCTGCTGTGCGATGTGAGCCAACTCCGTTTTCCGCAACCGCTTCTGGCGATCAACCCCACCATGCTGGAACGAACGCTGCTCGACAACCTCCCTGTTCAGTCAGTCCAGGTGAGTCGACGTCTGCTGCCGACACGTTTGGAGGTGACCCTGGTGGATCAGACGCCGGTGGCGCGGGCATTTCGCCAGCAAGCTGGTGGTCTTGAGGCGGGCTTTGTTGATCGCGAAGGGCAGTGGATTCAGATCAATCCAGCAGCACCATCAGCTAGCCCCAGCACAGCCATCTCAATCCGAGGTTGGACCCCGGAGCGCCGGGCGCTGATTGCCTCCTTGCTTGAGCAGCAGAACCGCTTCAACGGCCGAATTCAAACCATCAGCCTGCATCCCGACGGCGCCGTCAGCCTTCGCCATCAAACCCTTGGACGCATCGACCTTGGCGATGACAACCAACGGTTATCGCAACAGATGGACGCGATCGTTGAACTGGACCAATCCATGCCACCGCATCTGCTTCAAGGGATCGGCGTGGTCATCGACCTGAGCAACCCGGAGCGCCCTGAGATTCAGTTGCCCGTGAAGCCCGCCACTGCGGCAAAGGATGAGTAATAGACAGCCACCGCGTTTGGTTCCGATCTGCAGACGGCTGAAGCCTTCAGGGACATAATGCACCCAAACAACAGTTAAATGGCCTCGACGATGGAGATGGGGAGCGGGACATCGTTTGACGCCACGGGGATTCAACCCAGCCAGAAC